>JBGUUJ010000166.1:0-12413 GCA_045133455.1 Ruminococcus sp. | reverse complement strand
TTGGTCTTAATAATAAGTACAAAGCAATTTTAATCGGTACAGGTAACCTTGGCAAGGCTATTGCTATGCATATGGATTTTTCTAATCTCGGATTTGAGCTTGTTGCCTGTTTTGATAAAAACGAGAATAAGGTCGGTCAGAAACTCAGCAATACCACCGTGCGCCACGAGTCTGAAATTAAGAGTTTTTGCAAGGATAATCACGTTGATACAGCTTTTTTATGTATCCCCCGTGCTTGCGTTGAAAATGTTCTTGATACTCTTTATGATATCGGAATAAGAAACTTTTGGAATTTCAGTCACTATGATATAAATGCCAAATACGGTGATACACTTGTTGAAAATGTCCATTTGAGTGACAACCTAATGACGCTCTGCTACAGAATGAATAATAATCAATAACTATTTATATTTAAAAACGGTACTCGAAACTGAGTACCGTTTTATTTTACTATAGCATTCCTTGCAGTGTATGCAGCTGAAATCTCCATATTACATTTAAGTATATAAAAATCACAGTGGTTTATCAAGTTTTCAAAATTAGTTAACATCTTATCTGCTAAATCTTTGTTAAGATAATGTACTGTAGAAAAATATAGCTGACTGAGAATTTCAGGTATATCTGCCTTACGGATTGAATTACTCTCCCCTCTTTCAATAAAAACAATTGCTTTTAAAGGTGCCGAAAGATTATTAGCTATTCCGCTTCCACCGTCAAAAGGAGTTCCGTAAACGATGCATTTATCGTCAAAGATTCTTACTACAGGTTTATCGTCATTGATTACCTGAACTTTATCACCAAAAGCTTCTTTCCATAACTTTGTATGCGTTGACTTGCCCACTCCTGAAGGAGCTGAAAATAAGTACGCTCCCCCTTCATACAATATCGCTGAAGAATGAACGAAAACTGCATTATGGGCTATTATCGATCGGTTGAACGCTGATGAGTATGCAAACTCTTCTGCTTGTTCAATAGTAGTTTCTTCCGTCATTTTACTTAATAATCTTTTGATATATTCATCACTTACGCTTAATTTCATTTCTGTTTCTCTGTTACCGTTATATTCAAAAGGTTTTGCGAGATTTTTCAGAACATTAAATTTAGGTTCAAATTCTGTGACAAAATCAGCTATAAGATATTTCACAAATACCTCCTAAAAGAACAGACCCACACATGTGAGTCTGTTATTTCAATAAAATTTGTATCATCCTTCTACAAGTGCACGCTGAATAAATGTAGCATCTGCTACATTTACAACACCGTCTTGGTTTACATCAGCAACGGCTTCCTGCTCATCAGTCAACTTCGCTAATGATGCAACGTAACGTTGAATTAATGTAGCATCCTTTATGTCTACTCGTCCGCTTAAATCTACATCTCCGAGTTCATATTCAGGAATGATAACAAACGGAATACTGTTTTCAGTTGCATATTGCTGAGCATACGAATTTTTGTAACCATAAATCGTCAGATTAGAACAGTTTCTGAAAGCATTTGAAGCAATTGAAGTAGTAGCCTTAGGAATTACCATTGATGTTAAAGAAGTACAATCTGAAAAAGCATATTGTTCTATTGTAGTTATATTATTGCCTATTTGTACATTAGCAAGCTTAGGACAATTATAAAAACAGGTCCTTGGGATTGTAGTTAAAGCACTGTCAGCTATAGTTACAGTCTTAAGTTCCGCACAATCAGAAAATGCACTCCAAACTAATTTTTCCATAGTTGCAGGCAAACTCACTTCTTTTAATCCAGAACCTGAAAAAGCCATTGCAGAAACCGTAGTAAAATACTTACCGAAACTGATATATTCAATATTAGTGTTCTGATAAAAAGCATTTTGTTGTACAGAAACAACCTTTCTGCCAATGAAAGTATCCGGAATTGTTAAAACATTTGAGTCACCAAAATAATCAGAAAGCATAACTGTATCCTCAGTAAGATACATATATTTATAATCACCATCAGTATAATATGTATCTGCACTTACCGTCATACAATTAAATATAGTAAAAGCAATTAACAAAGAAACAAATGAAAGTATATGTTTTTTTACTTTTTTCATAAAATCACTCCTATTCGTTTACATTATACTATAAAAACTATATTATTTCAATAAAATTTCATAAAAAAACAGTGAATGCCGAAACATTCACTGTTTTTTTTAATTAGTCACGTACACCTGGATCTACTCCACCGACATCTACACCGCCGGTTTCAACAGGGTCTTCTGTTGGTGTAGGAAGAGATTCTGTCAAAAGATCTGATGATAATGTTAATTTTACAAAATCAAATTCAGGCTGAAAGTATTCCTTTTTCAAATTATTGCCTCCCTCGTTAACAAAATTGCAATTCTAAGGAATCCAAAATAGTATTAATTATTAAGTTGTAGATTTGACTACAGTAGAACCGTCAACTTTAATACCTGTTGCATAAATGCTCAATACCTTAGGATTACTTACAACAATCTTCTGTTCACCGTTATCATCAGTATATATGATATATGTATATACATTATATACTTTTGAACGGTTACTTTCTGTATTGGCAAATCTGAAGTAGAAGTCATATCTACCAAATGTAGTAAGATTATCAGCTTTATTTGTCAAATCATAAACATTGTAATAGTAATTATACTGAGGTAAAGTTTTATCAGTAGTAGAGTTCCAACTATTCGCAGTGCCACCTTTTGATAAGTCTTTGGCAGCAGCAAGAATTGTACTACTTACAAGTGATTTATCAGTTGTAGGAGCAACAATATCTCCGCCTGCATATGCGGCCGCTTTTGTATATCTTTCAAGAACAACGCCAAACTTAATTTTACCATTACTTGCATTTACAATATTTGCAAATGTTGAAGAAGTATTAGATGTTTCATACTGGAGAAGGAAGTCTGCATATACATAGTCAGCAGTG
Organism: Ruminococcus sp.; assembly: GCA_045133455.1. Taxonomy (GTDB): domain Bacteria; phylum Bacillota; class Clostridia; order Oscillospirales; family Acutalibacteraceae; genus Ruminococcoides. The sequence goes on along the minus strand of JBGUUJ010000166.1, from coordinate 9,497 downwards.
TTGCCGTTTGCATCTGTATACTTTTCACGAGTGTAAACAGCATCCTGGAGGTTTGTAATATATGGACTAACATCTTCACCATATACAGCTTCATAATAACTGTTGAATGTTACTCTGACTTCTGTGTTACGCTGATATGTAAAGATTTCACTATCAGAATTAATAGTACCACTTTTATCTGTCGTATATCTCACCCAATATGAGAATGTCTCATTATTAAGTTTCTCAGGAGCTTCAAGTTTAACAGTGTCATTAAAATAAGTTTCAGAAGCAGTAGGTTCTGGATTCTCACCAGTATAAACATATGTCCAATATTTTTTCTTTTCCTGAACAGCCTTGAGTGTTACTGTTGAACCTGACTGAGTTTTTGTTGATTCACTTATACTCCAATTACAAGATGTGAATACTTCATCGATTGGCGGAGCGTATTTATAAATAGTATCGTTTGATGGTGTATAATTTGTAAGATCATCTCCATTTTCAGTGCTTAAAAGAACGTTTTTAACTGTATAAGTTCTAAGCTCATTGAAACGGTTAAAGTAATTGTAATGAAGTGTTGCGTAAATTGATGTCTTACTGAAATCAGTAAAGAGGTCAATAGTCTTATAGTACTTTGTTTCATCTGTTTCGCCTGTTTGTGCAAACCAGTTCCAAAAACCTTCATACGATGTGTATGTATAGGTAGTACCATTATTTGTCAAACAATTTTCATCATCAAGTGCTGAATAGTAAATAGTACTGTCATTCTGAGTTTCAGCCATACGGAATGTCAAAAACTTATCAATACCTGATGGAGTACCTGTGATTACCCACTGATATTTATCACCATCATCAATAGTATAAGATACTGTGTTTGTACCATTTACTTCTACAGGAGTACCATATGAGCCATCATCATTCTGAGGAGTTATAATAAGTTTTACTGTAACAGCACCGTTACCGCCACCGTTAGCAGGATTATCGAAACGATAAATGTTATTTGTAACAGTAAGTGAACCTGAACTAATTGGCTGGAACACAGCATAAACAGAAGTAGAACTACTGAATGTCATTGTATGTGGGTTAGCATCAAAGATAAATGTTCCGTCAGCTTCATAGAAACCTACGAATCTATAACCTGAAGCTGCAACAGCATTTAATGTAGCTGATGAACCCTGGTCAAATGTAGAAGATGTAACACCATTTACATAAGCAGTACCGATACCTGTCTGATCAGCAATTACGCCGTCAGCAGTCATTTCAAGTGAACCATCAGCATTCATAAGACCAACTTTTGCATCAACTGTAATCTGTGGAGTGTTTGCCATGTAGTACCACTTACCATCGATACGATATGCATCTGTCTGATCTTTTTCAACATCAGTTGCTCTATAATTATATCGGTTCTTGTAAGAAACAAGGTAAGGAAGGTGAGCATATTTAGCTGAGATTAACTCGTAACCACTTTTAAAGTAGCCTATTCCATAACTATCTTTAGCACCAAGATAATAATGTAAATTGTCTTCATCTGTAGTGTTCAGTGAAGCTATATACTGTGCATTAGTTTTTGTGGAATCGATAGGTGAAATCGCACCTTCGATTGTACCATAACCGGAAATCTGCTGTGAAATAATCTTGTTATTACTACCGTCAATGTAATAGTTACGGATAGCATATTCCATACCATAGTCACTATCAGATGTTGTGTACCAACCGTATCTTGCTCCGTAAATTTTATTTACCTGTCCTGTTGCCACAAGTAAAGCGTTAAGCTCATTAACAACTGTAACAGTATCTAATGTAGCAAGTAAATCAGACTGCTTGATTTCATTACCTGATGTATCAGTTAATCTGTTGCCAAATACGTCGATATAGTAACCTTCGATATCAACATCAAGTTCAAAATCAGAATTTACTAATGTATCATTAATTGTGACAGTTGCACCATCACCACTATATACTTTTGAGCCGTTTAAAACAGTACCGTTTTTTACCATTGTATTGATAGACGAAGCAACAGTCTCGCCACCGCCGTCTTTTGGTTCAAAAGTAATGTTGTTGTAGCCTAATTCCTGAAGTTTTCTGAATTCATCAAAGTCGTACGTCTGGTTAGTAGTAGTATTATTAAATACAATACCTAATACACCTGACTGAACATAAGCAATGTACATATCATCGTTAGTATGTAACATTGACTGACCGTCCCAAATACCTTCAGGCTGTCTTTCTAAACCGTTAACATATTCAGATGATGTACTTGTAGAACGCCAAGTGTAGTACTGTGGCTCATATGTATTACCAAATACATTCTTACCAGGCTGGCACTTGAGATAAACAGCTGTAAATGTTATACCCTTTTTAGAAGCATAGTCATCAGAAACTGTGAATATAGGAGTTACTTCAGCGGACTTGATGTTACTTGGGAAAGTATAGTCAAACTGATAAACACCATTTGCAAGTGCTGTAATTTGTCTTTCACCCTGAGCATCACCAAGAGGGTTTACGATACCAACAACTTGTTTTGTACCATCGTTCAATGTCATAACTATAGAGTAACCATAAACCTGATACATATAACCTGTATAATCAAGTGTTGTATTATTCACTCTAGTTGTTTCAGTTGTAAATGTCACTATGAGATCATCATATGTATTTCTGACAGTTTTTTGACCTGAAACACCTTCGAGATAAGATGTACCCATTGAACTATTAACTGTACTTGCAACACCCTGATTCATATTTACTGTGTATCTCGGTGTTGGATCCGGTAATGTAGAAGCTACACAGATTTCATAAGTATTATCACCAGATGCAGGAGTAAATATGATATAATACGGTTTGTTTCCAGCACCATTTGTTTTGAATTGCTGCTTCCACTGGCTGTAGTTATCTACAGGTGCATTGATAGTAGCTAAACTTGTATAATACTTTGAAGGGTTTGCTGTATTATAGTAATATGTTCCATCAGATGATTTTATATTAAACATATACTCATCTGTATCATTACTAATTTCTACATAATAAAATGAATAACCACCTAATGACTGATAAGACATTGTATAACTATTTTTAAGTAAGTTAGAACCTGATGTCTCATTCAAATTAGTAGAGTTATTAACATCTCCCTTATTGTATTGATAAAGAGTAAATGTATCAGGAGCCACAGCCGAACTTGTGTACTTTACATATACTTTAGTTACACCATTAATTGTAGTAGAATAAGTAGAATTAGTACCTGCAGAAGAAATCTTTGTAGTGAAATCCTCATCGCTGTACCAACCTTCAATCCTATAACCATCTACAGGTGTTGCCGTAAATGTTACTGAAGTGCCGTACTTGACTTCACTATTATTATCTACAGTAGTGCCATCAACTGTTTTAGCAGAGAGACTACCCATTAAATAATCATTAACACCGTAATATACTTTATAATTTGCGTCAACATCTACTTCACTTAATTTTGTAACCCAAACATCAGGAATATTGTTATCTACATATGCGTCGCAAACATAAATTCTATAATTACCTGTACTTGAGAAATAGAAAGCATAGCTATTATATTCAGCGGATGCTTCATAAGCATTTTGAGCAGTTGTGTTTGCAGCTATATCATGATTTGCAGCTCCGCCTTTATAAGGTCCAAATTGAGTTGATGTATTTGATGTGAGAGCAATTCTAAAGTAAGATTCCGCAGTATTAGTTATTGAAACATCAATGCTATATGTACCAAAGTTATCAACCTGAGTTTCAATTGGTGTGTATTTACTCCAGTCACCTGCAACAGGAATGTTTCCTACAATAGAATACTTCTGAGAAGAATCAAAACTAAACCATTTGTCGTTATTATTGTTAAATACTTTTCCTATATTACCAGATACTGATGCATTAGTACCATTCGCAGGATACTGATCAAGACTAGTTCCAGATTCTCCGTTATTAAAGGTATAGTAAGTTCTACCGGAAGGAACAGCTACTCTATAAAAATCGGTTCCCTCTATTGCTTCCATTTTATATCCAGGCCAAGCTGTTCCCACAGGAGTGGAGCCATTGTGAAAATATGCGTATACGTTTGTCCAATTTTCTTTATTTTTCAAATAAATATAATCAGGCTCTGAAAACTTTGCATAGAGAGTAGTTTTAGCTGTAATTGCAGTTGTGTAATTTGCATTTGAAGAAACCGCATTTCCTGTACAAGCTGCATTATTATACCAACCTGCAAAAGTATAACCTTCATTAGCTGTTGCTGTAAAAGTTACTGAATTCTTATAAGCAACTGAAGAGCCTGATGCTACGTTTGCTGTAACACTACCATAACTACTCATACCTGAACCAACGGCATAGGTGACTTTGTTATTGTAGTTTTTCCAGGAGCCTGCAGTAGCATTACTAAGAACATAAATTTTTTCTGTAGTTGCCCAATCACTAGCAAGGTCAAGATCGGCTGTTTGCTTGCCATCACCATTATTAAAAATAACTTTTGTAGCTTCATTATCCAATTCATAATAATATACACTACTTGAACCTACTCGCGTCATAGATGCTCCTGGCCATGTTCCACCAGAAAAATTCTTAGAATCATTCCAAGCCCAAATTTTAGCATTTGTCCAGTATTTTCCAACATCAACGTAAATCTTTGTTGTAGTCGCAGCACTGACGGTTGTGATCGTGCCGACAAGCATTGTTGATATAATCATCATTACTGTAAGAATGATTGACAACGTTTGTCTGCCAACTCGAAGAATTTTCATCTTCATTTTTATACCTCCATAAATTAATTTTCTGCATAAGATGAATTATGCAATATATTAAATATAACGTTAGTTATACCAATATAACCTCGGAAGCACAGCTATGCAGAAACATAGCTGTGCGTATTATTAAAATCAATGAATTCCAACTGTATATCTCTGGATTGCTGTTGCATCCTTGATATTAACCATACCGTCTGCATTGAAATCACCAAGCATACTGTATTCTGAATCTAAATCTGAACACTCAGCGAGCATTTTTTGAATCTCTGTAGCATCCTTTACGCTGATTCTGTTATCTGTGTCAACATCGCCAAGATAACATGTCTTTGTTATAAGATTACCTGACGTATTTAATAAACTGAGATTTATTGCCTGCATTGCGTAAAGCGGGTCGTAATCACTTTCAGTTAAGTTTGTAATCATATTTACAGATGAGCGGAAACAAGATTTTGCAGTTTCATTATTTGTGATATCTGTTACCTCTGTACCTGTCTGCATATTATCTACAGCAAAATACATCTTCTTGTCAGCAGGGCAAGTTGAGAAATTAAGTGTGATTGTTGCATTCATATCACTCTTTGCTGTTGTGAATGTTAATGTGTAAGAATCACCAACTGTTACGTCGGAAAGTTCAAATTCATACCAACGGAACTGATATGCGCCTGAGTAGTGAGTTCCGATGTAACCGTTTTCGGATACAGATGTCATCTTTGTTTTGTTTCCGCCATTCACACTATATGAAGGTTTGAGTGATGCGAGTGTTGTGCCTTTAAACCAAATTGTAACCTTATCAATTACTGTAGCTGAGTTAGTTGTTGAAACAGAAATTGGTGTTGAAGTTTTTGTTATATCATTACATGTAGCTACTACATAGTAGTAGAATGTACCAACTGTGTCAGCAGTAACTGTTGCAGTATTGCCTGTAGATGTAAGTACTGTATCATCATTGCTTACGGAACTATCTGTTGATTTATAGAACACATATTCGCAAGTCATATCAGCAGGATCCGGTGTTGCCGTAAGTGTGAAAGTACTAGCAAGCATTACGCTTGTTGCACTTGCCCGTACTGTTACACCAGTCAATACAGGATCTGCTTTTGCAGTTACTTTAACTTCAACAGTGGCAGATTCAGTAGATGTTACATTGCCTGAAGTCGTTTTTACTGTATAGCTATGTGTACCTTCAGTAGCTGTGATTGTGAAAATACCTGTTTTGTTTGAATAAACTTCTTTATCGTTTTCATAGAGGTGGAATGTTACACCTGAATCAGTTGTTGTTGCTTTGATGATGTATGTGCTTTCTGCTTCAACTGAACCTGTGAGTTCTGTTGTTCCGTTAGAAGCGTATGCTTTAACTGTTGGAGTTGCTAACTCTGTGACAACATAGTCAGAATATTTCTGAATTTTTGTGTCGAGCCAATTTACTCTTGTTGCTGTCCAATCATTCTTAAGATATTCAACAGCAGCGCTATATGTGTCACCAGTATCTTTTGAGCCCCATGTAGAGATTAGGTCACCTCCGACAAATCCCCAACGCTTATCATTCATTGATAATGAAGCTGAAATCTGACTGTACCACCGGTCAATCTGACCACCTTCTGTATAATAAGTCTGAATTGTTGAATAGAAAGAGTCGTTCCACACCTTCTTGATTAAAGACTGGAATGAAGTATTTGTATCAGCAAGCTTTGACTGAATGCTGTATTTGCCTGATTTACTTGAGCTGTCATCCATTGTTTTGATTTTTGCGAGCCAAGATGTAGGACTTTCAGGATGTAATGCATTGCCACTTACGTCATATTTTACATTAGAGTTATCGCTCTTTAACATATACTGACCATAAGCCCAGTCATAGTCCCAAACAGGTGATGCTACGAAACGAGCATTTTCTGCACCGTTTGAACAATCCAACATAATATAGTAACTTGTAGCAGCTGAGTCAAGGTTTGCTGAAAGTTCCTGAATGAGATACATCTTTACGAATGACTCTACATCCATATATTTGCTTAATTCAGCAACATCTTTACCGTTGAATATTGCAGTTTCCATTGCATTGAACTTTTCCTGAACAAACTTGACCTGATTGTAAGTTGCAAACTCAGGACTCTTTACTACAACATTCTGTCCCTGATTTGAAACAAACCAAGATGCTTCACTGTCAGTTCTGTCTTTGATTTCAAACTCTAAAAGATATGTACCTCTTGTATCATATACAGGGTCACTAACTGTGATACCAATGTCCTTATAGATATCATTATACTGATATGAACCTGCTGAACCAACTGAACCAGACTGCACCGGAGCTTTTTCGTTGATTTCGATTTCATCGTCAGTATCTTTAAGCCCGTGCTCCTCATTATAAGCATCAATCTCTTCTGCGTTGATGTCATCAAAAGATTCGCCTTTAATAAGATTCTTACTACCAACATCAACTTTTTCTGTTACGAGATACGAACCCATATAAATGCCGTTATCATAGATATCAACAAATCTGAATTCAGGCGCATATGGGAGACCAAGCTCATTTGCAAGGTCATAGGTGAGAGCGTTTCTCAGCATTGACTCATCGGCATTGTTAGCAAGTAAGCACCAGCTTTTTGAACCCTTTTTAGACTCATTAGAATCCATACCCAAAAGGTGTGTTGCACTGTCAAGCTTCATATTAAATGCATACTTACCGAAAATAGAGTTACTTGCTTCCCAAGAAGAGTTACCTCTACCCTTGATATTGTCAATAACAAGCGAATCTGAGAAAACAGGTGTGCTTGTTTCATTTGACATCGTGATAACAGAACCGCCTTTGATTTTTGTATCATCTTTGCTTGCTCCGCCTTCGCCCTTGGCAGTTGGAAGATCTGAGTCCTGTTCAATAAACATTGCATCAGTTGAGCCCTGATATACAGTGATATATCCTTTAGCTGTGCCAGTAGTTGTGCCAGCAGAAAGGCTTACAACTGCACTGCCACCTGCCGGAATTGAACTACCAAATGTTACGGCTTCACTAAAACCGTTGTAAACTACAGCATTTTTGAGGTCAACATTTTTTGGAATATAGAATCTGTAATCAGTAGTTGTTCCGTGTGATGTACCTTTGTAGTTATCCCACTTAATGAGTGTTGATGTACTGTTTACATCAGGAGCTGCGTCAATCCACAAAGCGTTTGTACCTGCGATAGCAGCAGATTTGTCAGTTGACTCTTCATAAGTAGCTGAAACTGTTACGTTCTGAGCAGGCATTACGAATGTGTAGCTGTTAGAATTTATTGTTGTTACATCTGCTACACCTGAAACAGTAATGCCTGTACAAGCATAGCCCGAATTTGGAGTAACATTTACTGTTACTGTATCACCTGCATTTGCTGTGCCCTCAGTTGTGTTACCTGAGCCTGTAAACTTAAGTGTACCATTTTCAGAAGTACCTGTTGTGATAGTGTGTGCACCTTGTGTCGCAGGGGCTGAAGATGTTGTTGTGTAGTAAAGCTTCACTCCGCTTCTAGTATCAAGCCAAAGTGTTACAGTATCTTTTGAAGTGTTAGATGTATCACTAAACTTCATTAGCTGAGCCTCAGAATTACCTGATGTATATTTAGTAAGTGTTGCGGGACTTGATTCAGTTTTATTCTGCATAGAGTGTAAGCTACTTGATGAACCGCCGTACCAAGTGCCACTGTCACCGCTACCTGTATGAATAAGGAAGTACTGAGCAGCTGTTGTAGAATTTTCTGAAAGTGTTACAGACAGTTCTGCAATTGTTGAATTAGTATCGAGATAATACAAACCTTCTGTATCAGGATCAGCTGTAAATTTGAAGTTCTCATTTGTACACGAAGCATTCCAAGCATAGGTATTAGAACCTGTATCGAATGTTTTGTGTGTTGTACCTGAAGAATCCTTTACACTGAAACGACCGCCGATGTAGTATGTTGTGTCTGTTGGGGTGTCTGTGCCACCACCGCCGGAGTATGTTGACCAAGTACCAACGTTATCCCAAGCAGTTATTGTATAAAGATTTTTCGTTCCATCATAGGTAAGATCACTTGTTTGATTCCACTTATTATTCCAATTGTTTGCAGTTGTACCAGGGTTCATTCGACAAAAAATAACATTTGCATGCGACTGACCTGCAGGAACGGTAGCAGAATAATAACTTGTACCTGATACCGCTACCATATCTACCCATGTAGCATCACTACTTCCATTACATAAGTACATAGCAAAACGAGCGCTATCTTTAGCCCAAAGATTATCCCCACCAGGATCCAGGTAAAATACAGTTCCGCCAGAAATAGTAGCCGCACTCGCTGAAACCATACCGACGAGCATCATTGAAACAACCATCATCATTACAATGACGAATGACAAAGATTTTTTGCCGATACGAGAAATTTTTGTTTTCATAGATATAACCTCCATAACCATTTAATTTGGTGTGAGACTCTATATCCTTTGATAAACATTGATATTTTTAGGGACCGAAGAACTATCAAATGTTTAAAATCATCAACTTTTACTGCCTGACCAACAGTGAATTTTATACAAATTCGGTCGAAAAAGGTATAGTTACCCACATTTATTTAGCTAATTATAACATTTTACTGAATTTATTTCAATAGTTTTCTTAGATTTTTATTCCATTTGTTAAATTTTATGAATTTTTGTGTTGCAAATGAATTTTAATTGTTGTTTTGCTTAATTCTATATCACAAGATGTTGTGGAGAGGTATAGTATAACATACTATTTGACGAAAGTTATTTTGGGAATCCCTT
>JBGUUJ010000165.1:0-1702 GCA_045133455.1 Ruminococcus sp. | reverse complement strand
TTTCTTGATGACAAGCTTAACAGCTATGTGAATTCACGGGTGTCCAGAGGAAAGATTGATTTGTTTGTGACAATCGGAGCATCTGATGAAACTCCCTCGGAAGTCACCGTAAATCATCAGCTTGTATCAGGATACTTGAATGCGATGAAAGAAATCAGCGAAACCTATGGCATAAACAATGACGTAACAGTAGTTTCACTCTCACGCTTTCCTGAAGTGTTCACTGTTCATAAGGCAGCCGAGGACGAAGAGCAAATAACAGCAGATGTTCTTTCGGTTGCAAAAACAGCACTCGACTCCTTTGTTTCAATGAGAGAAACAGAGGGTGAAAAGATGAAAGCTGATATTCTGAGCAGAGCAAAGACAATTCTCTCAATTGTTGAAGAAATTGAAGAGCGTTCACCACAGACCGTAAAGGAGTACGAAGGCAGACTTCTTGAAAAAATCAGGCAGACTCTCGAGAATTACGATGTAAATGTAGATGAGCAGAGAGTTCTCACAGAAGTTGCAGTGTTTGCAGACAAAGTAGCAGTAGCAGAGGAAACCGTAAGACTCAGAAGTCACTTTGACCAGCTTGAAAAATTCCTTGAATATTCTGAACCTGTAGGCAGAAAGATTGACTTCATCATTCAGGAAATGAACAGAGAAGCAAACACTATCGGCTCAAAGGTGCAGGATGCAGTGCTTGCACATAAAGTAGTAGATATTAAGAGTGAAATTGAAAAAATCCGTGAGCAGGTACAGAACATAGAATAAGGTGAAATAATGAAGCTTATAAATATAGGATTCGGAAATCTCGTAAGTTTTGACAAGCTTGTTGCGGTAGTGGCACCTGATTCAGCACCTGTTAAAAGAATAGTTCAGGAAGCAAAAGCAGAAGGAATGTTGATAGACGCAACCTGCGGAAGAAAGTGCAAGGCTGTTATGATTACGGAAGACAACCATGTAATACTTTCGGCAATTTCCTGCGAAGCTATACAGAACAGATGCGAGGAAAGTGAGGAGCATAAAGATGAGCAGTAAAAAGCGTGGAACACTCGTGTTGTACACCGGCTCTTCGGGGGTAGGTAAAGGTACAATAATGCAGGAGCTTTTGAAGCGTGACAATAATATTCGTCTGTCTGTTTCAAATACAACAAGAGCTCCCCGTGACGGTGAGATCGACGGAGTACATTATAACTTTGTCACAAGGGAACAATTTGAAAAGCTTATTTCAGAGGATGGCTATCTCGAGTACGCACAGTATTGTGATAATTACTACGGTACACCAAAGAAGCAGGTTGAAGATTTGCTTGAACAGGGCTATAACGTGTTTCTTGAGATAGAAGTTCAGGGAGGACTCCAGATAATGGAGAAATACCCCGATGTGCTCAGTATTTTCATTCTTCCGCCGTCGGTTGAAGTCCTTGAAAAGAGACTCAGAAACCGTGGTACGGAAGACGAGGAAACTATATCAAAACGACTTGCAGAGGCAAAAAATGAAATTGCCGTAAAAGATAAGTACAAGTTCAATGTTGTAAACGATGAACTTGAAAAAGCGGTTGACGAAGTATTGGAAATACTACATAAAGAAACCGCAGAAAAATAATTTTGTTATATCGCTTCGCAGGAAGCAAAATATAAAAGAGTATATTATTAGAAGGAGAATTATTATGCACAGAGTAGATGTTAATGAATTATTTGCAGGTAAGCAGAGTAAGTA
>JBGUUJ010000164.1:0-1786 GCA_045133455.1 Ruminococcus sp. | reverse complement strand
ATTTTCCTCACAATTCATCAAAAGTATTTCGTCATCAGGATTGCATTTTCTTTTGGATCGGTATAGTAATCCTTACGCTCGCCTACTTTGATAAATCCGAACTTTGAGTAAAGCGAACGTGCAGGCTCGTTGCTCTCCCTGACTTCAAGGGTTATAAAACAGAAGTTGTTCTTCTTGCCATAGGTCACAAGTTCATTTATAAGAGCAGTTGCAACGCCTTTATTACGGCTGTTTTCCTTTACCGCTACATTGAAAATATAACCCTCGTCAATCACTATACTCATTCCTATGTAACCGACAACCTCATTATTTTCAATTGCCACAAGGAAATGAGAGGTTTGGTTTTCAATTTCGCTTTCGAGGCTTTCCCTTGACCACGGATGTGAAAAACATTCGGTTTCTATTATATATACTGATTCAAGATGTTCTTTAGTCATCTTTTCAATTTTCATAGCTTTTGATTATTTCCTTTACAGAATTATAAATTTCATCTCTGCACGCTCTGTATATCTCAAGATTTCCGCCGTAAGGGTCACAAACACCGAGAATTTCAATATCTCTCAACGGTACAAAGTAACACTCCGACAAAATTCTTGCGTGACTCTGTGACATACAGTAGAATTTTTCGTATTTTTCAAGCTCTGCAACGCTTACAGCCGTTGATTTCATCGCCGACAAATCAACTCCGATTTCCTTGCAGGCTGTAACGGAATTTCCAGATACAGCCATTCCTGTAATTGTCGAAACTCCAAAGCTTTCAGCCGTAACATTCAAGCCTTTTTCTTCGGCAATCATATTGAAAATCCCCTCAGCCATAGGACTTCGGCAGGTATTTCCCGTACAGACAAATGCTATATATCTCTTATCCTTTTGCATCATACCACGTCTTTCCTACCGCCGCATCAGCTGTGAGAGGTACTGCAAGCTGAACTGCATTTTCCATTTCTTCCTGCAGAAGCATTGCAACTTTCAGGCTCTCGTCCTGCGGTGCTTCAACGATGAGTTCATCGTGAACCTGAAGTATCAGCCTTGACTGCAATCCTTCTTTCTTGATTCTCTCGTTTACCTTTACCATTGCGATTTTGATTATATCTGCAGCTGTTCCCTGAATCGGCATATTTCTTGCAACTCTTTCACCGAAGGCTCTGAGCATATGCTTGCCTGAGGTAAGCTCGGGAAGATATCTTCTTCTGCCGAACATCGTTTCAACATAGCCGTCAAGTTTTGCCTTTTCGACCACGTTTTTCATATATTCATCAACACCGCTGTAGTGTGCGAGGTAGTTTTTGATATACTGTGAAGCCTCTTTGTTGGTTACTCCGATGTCCTTTGCAAGTGAAAATGCCCCGATTCCGTAAACAATTCCGAAGTTTACCGCCTTTGCACGACTACGCATTACAGGAGTAACCATATCAAGCGGAAGATTGAATACCTGTGAAGCTGTGATTGCGTGGATATCGTCGTTGTTTTTGAAAGCCTCAATCATATTCTTGTCATTTGCGATATGCGCAAGAACTCTAAGTTCAATCTGTGAATAATCGGCATCGACAAGCACCCATCCCTCTTTTGCGCAGAAAAACTTCCTCATCTCTCTGCCGAGCTCGGTACGGACAGGAATATTCTGCAAATTCGGCTCTGTTGAGCTGATTCTGCCTGTTCGTGTTTCGGTCTGATTGAAACTTGAATGAATTCTTCCGTCGTCTGCGATTACCTTTAAAAGTCCCTCACAATAAGTTGAATTCAGCTTCGCAAGAGTTCTGTAGCTGAGTACCATTTCAACAACGGG
>JBGUUJ010000163.1:0-29713 GCA_045133455.1 Ruminococcus sp. | reverse complement strand
CCTTCAAGAGAGGTTAGCTCATTTTTACTGCTGTATATCCAACCTGCTCCTGCATTTGTAAAGGTTGCGTTATTATCCGTTTTTGTGACATACTCGTATGAATTGCTGTTAAGTCTGTAAATTTCACCATTATAAAGACTGAAATACACTTTTGAGTTATTTACAAACACGCCTGTCACTTCATTATCAGGCTTATATGTCCTCAATAAGTCTCCGTTGAGACTGTAACATTGCACATAGCTGTAAACACTGTCTGTTCTGATGAAGTACACCTTATCTCCCTCAAATGCAAAGCTAGATTCTCTGAGACTGTTGAATGATTTGAATTCATAATAATTACAACTGCCTGAAATATTATCCATTACAACCACATTATAGTTATTTGATGAAAATTCAATAAGTGCACAGGTTTTTGATTTGTATTGAGTAACCGAACGTATTTTTCCTGTTACTTCAAGTTTACGGATATTTACTTCGGGCAGAATTTTTGCAGAATACAGACAATTAATTGTATAACCGTACAGATATGCTCCCTCTGAATTTGTTTCAGAATATACACTTCTGCAATTCTGCAAAACTGAAATATCATTTCCGGTTTTAGATAATACCGTTGAAGTGGCTATAAAAAGAAACACAATTGTCAGGCATAATAACGCAGATATCTTTCTCATAAAGCACCTATATCAAGTGATTATTATTCACTTCGCCTAAAAAACACAAAAGGCAACAACGAATTTCGTTGCTGCCTCGATGTTATTTACTTGTTTTAAGCCTTACTGAGCCTGATCTGATGTTGACTCTGAACCCTCAAGTGTGTACGGAATACCGTCCATATAAAGCACATCGTCGTTAAACTGATACTGTACTTCCATTGTTCTCTCAGAATCTGTATAATACTTGATTGTGATTACATCATCAGTATAATTATATACACCGTCTACGAAAAGAATATCAGACTGATTAACTGTTACTGTTCCGTCTTCTTTGAAATCATAGCTGAACATATAGTAACCGTCATCATAAATCCAGTTACCTGTCAGTTTCTCACTCGGCTTGAAACCTTCTTCGACTTTAACCTCAGGGATTACTCTGTTTGCGCTTTCGTACTCCCATGACTGTCCGTAAGTTGAGTTAGTAAGAGTTAGTTTGCGTCCTGAAAATTCATTTCCGCTTACTGTGAATTCATACTCACCCTCAAGAGCGTTAGGAATACTGCAGTCAACCACTCTTGTGCCCTCTTCATTAGTTAAAACTGAATATGTACCCTGCATTTTCATTGTGCCGATTGCTAAGTAAACAGTTCCGTCATTCTCGAAAGCAAGGTATGTTTTAACGCTTTCTTCTGAAGCCTCATCTGCTGTAGCCGTTGAAGCTTCTGAAGTAGTCCATACTCCGACTATACTTGTATTGAAAAAGCATCTGAACACGAGGAAACCGAGTGCTACAAGCACAAGGATAATTGCTGAAACAATTACAGGTGCTTGTATAAAGCTTTTCTTCTTGACAGGTGTTGATGTAGGAATGTTGTCATAATCAACTGTGCTGTCTAATGTATCTGCAAGCTCTTCATCAAATGAACCTGAATATTCATTTGTATCCTCTATCTCTGCAAGAGCCTCAGCAAGGTCATCTTCAAATGTACTTGTTTTTGTTGTATCCGGGTCGGAATTTATTGTTGTTTCTGCATCGTTCTCTGATGCAAGAAAATCTTTCTTCTCGTCCAACTGTGATACCTCCCTTTATTTTATATCTCTTATTATAATACTATATTTCAATTTATAAATCAACAGTTTTATTAAGTTGTTTTTTACATTAAAGAAAACTATTCAAAAATAATTGTGTATTATTCGCTTGAGACAAATTAATTCTGTCTGCCATAATTGTAATTAAGTTCACTCCGCATATTATTTGAAATACATATACACCTGACATTTCAGTGTACCGTTGTACATCTTGCGTCGTTTATCAGCTTTTCTTCCGAAAACCTTTTCAAAATCATCGTCAGGAGTTATGATTGTGTAGCTTTTCCCCTGCATTCTTCGGAACTTTTCCCCCATAACCCTGTAAAGCTCTTCTGCTGATTTTACATCAAGCAAGCGTTCGCCATATGGCGGATTCGTGATGACTGTCTGAAAACCGTCTGCAAGTCTGAATTCCTTAATATCACGCTTTGCAAAGGTTATTCTGTCTGCAACACCTGCAATCTCTGCATTCTTCTTCGCTGTTTCAAGGGCTAGTTCGTCAATATCGTAGCCCTCAGCTTTGAATGTGCAGTCGTGGCGTATCTTAGACTTAGCAAGCTCCCTTTCTTCTTCAAATACGTTCTTAGGAACACAGCTCCACTTTTCGCAGGCGAAATATCTTTTGAGACCCGGTGCAATATTCATAGCTTTCATTGCCGATTCGATAAGTATTGTACCGCTTCCGCACATCGGGTCTGTTACAAAATGATTCGGTCTTACCCTTGCAAGTTCTGCCATTGCACAGGCAAGCGTTTCCTTGATAGGCGCATCGTTTGATTCTGCACGATAACCTCTTTTATGTAGTCCTGCACCTGAAGTATCGAGCATTACGCTTACTTTGTCATTTAAAATGAGAAACTGAATCTGATGAAGTGGTCCCGTTTCTTCAAACCACGAAAGCATATATCTTTCAGAAAGTCTCGATACCACTGCTTTTTTTATTATCTTCTGACAGTCAGGTATACTCATAAGCTTTGAATTGAGACATCTGCCCTTTACGGGAAATGCATCTGATATGCCGATGAAGTTTTCCCATTCGATATTTTTTACATTATCAAAAAGTTCTTCAAAGGTTCTTGCTTCAAATTCTGCGAGAAGTATCTGAATTCGTTCAGCGTATCTTGAATTTATGTTGGCTTTTGCAAGTGTTGAAAAATCTCCGCTGAACACTACTCTGCCGTTTTCTGCCTGCACATCTTCAATTCCGAGAAATCTCAGTTCATTGGCGCACAAGCCTTCAAGTCCGAAAATGCACGGTGCTGAAAATTTTAATTTCATATATCCTCCTCAATAAATCAAGATATTATTCTGACTTATATAATAAAACACAGTTATGTCTGCGGACACGGCACGCCGTGCCCTTACAAGATAGGAAAGCAACCTTCTTGAACGACCAATGCTCGTCCATACTATACCTTTATCACATTAAAAGGGTATCGGTAAAACCGATACCCTCGCTTAGCATAATGTTAATGCCTTAGTCGGCTGTAGGTTCAAGCAAACCGTAATCTCCGTTTGTACGCTTATATACTACGTTGACTTCGTCTGTGTCTGCATTGATAAACATAAAGAAGTTATGATTTATCATATTCATCTCAAGTATAGCCTCGTCAACAGTGATTGGCTTTATAAGTACCTGCTTTTTACGAACAACCCTGTATTCATCATCCTCGGGCTCGTCGTTGTCCGGAATATCTATAACTAAATCTTCGATGCTTCCTGTCTTGATTTTCTTTTCAAGTTTTGTTTTATTCTTGCGAATCTGACGCATAAGCATATCAACTACTTTGTCGAGCGCATCGTTCATTTCTTCCATTGTGCTCTCAGCACGATATACCATTGCGTGATCTCTGATTGTTATTTCCACGGTCTGACGGTTCTTTTCGAGGGTGACAACTACGTTAACAGCTGCATCCTCTGAAAACAGTTTTCCGAATTTGAGCAGTTTCTTTTCTACTCGCTCCTTGAAATTATCTCTGAGGTTTACTTTTCTTGCTGTGTAGGTAATCTTCATAAATTTGCCTCCCTGTTATTAAATTTTCGCAGTGGGTCTGCATTTATTTTCTGCCGTTGCCGTTGCCTCTTCGGCTGTAGCCTCGGCTTTCACCGCCACGTTTTAGATCTGACATTTTATCCTCGCTTGTCTGCTTGAATTTTGACATCATATCTTCAAATGATGACGGAGAATTTTTGCGTGAACTCTGCCACTCGTAATCTCCCGGTGATGTTACCGGCGGTGCAGGCTTGTACGGCTGTCTGCCTCTATTCTGCTTCTGTGGCTTTTTGGGCTGTTGCTGTTCCTTTGGCAAAGCCTGTTTCATTGAAAGGCTGATTTTACCGTCATTGAGTGCAAGCACTTTAACTTTTACTGTTTGTCCGAGTTTTACATAATCATTGATTTCATTGATAAATGTCGGCGCTACCTCTGAGATATGCACCATTCCTGTTTTTGAGTCAGGTAAGTCAACAAATGCACCGAATTTTGTAATTCCTGAAACCTTGCCTTCCAAAATCATTCCGACTTCAATAGCCATAAAAAATTATTACCCCTTATATTAGTCTACCCTTTATGAAAATCAGTCACCTGCTACGTTGATGAAAATTCTTTCTCCTTCGCTTATGTAACCGAATTCTTCCTTAGCAATTTTTTCTATATACTTGGAAAGTTCCTCACCTTTATAGCTCTGAACCTTCTCAAGATATTGTGTATTGATTTCAACAACATTTATCTGCTGTTGTAATTCCTTTAGTTCTGCCCTTTTATCGGCAATCTGTACATTCTGATTTATTATTGTGATTACGGCATAGAACGCAAAGCCGATAACTGCAAGATAAAGCAGAATGTAGCGTTTTTTTCTAAGCTTCTTAGGCGTTATCTCTTTTATCGTGTTATTTTCGGGATTCTGAACTGCCTGAGCTTTGTCCGCTTGTAGCTGTTTTTTCTTCATCGCTATCCATAACCCTTTTATCTGAAACCGTATTTTTCGGTTTGCTTCCAAATATTCTTCTTTTATTAATATCATTATACAATATATTGTATATATTTTTCAATAGCTTTTTTGCAATTTTTTTAATTTTAAGGTGAATGTTTTTTGAAAATTTTCGTAAAAAAAGTATTACAGGGCTGTAGATTTTGGAAATAAGCTGTCCGATTGATACTCTGTAGGCAAAAAATCCGACAAACGCACCTATAAAAACATACACCCTTATATAACCCATAAGATAAGCTATCGAAAAGAAGAATATCGCTGAAAACACAATAAGCATATATATTATATCCGATATAACTGTTGCTGCTTTTCTGAAATCCAGCGCAGTTCTTATAAAACGAAATACTCCGTAAACCACACCGAGGGCAATCCCAAGAATTATTGACCATAGAAACGCTGTTGACTGCTGTGCAAATGTAAGCTCCAAAACATCACCTGTGTTATCTGAATAATCTTGACAGCTTTGACTTTGACATATCTCCTCCGAGATATTGCAGCGAATTAATTCTGCCGTCTATGGAAACATCGCCTGTTTCAAGGTTTAGCTTATCTATGTGAAGTTTTTCGCCCTTGATTATAAGTGTTCCGCAAGATGTCTGAACTGATACTGTCTCTTCATTGAAACCGTTTACATCCTCTGCCCCTGTCATAACGAGCTTTCCTCTGTTGTCGAGCATTATTGAATGTTTCTTTGTCTTTGGCATTTCACTCATAAAAAGACCCCCGTATAATTCCTGATTAATTATACGGGGATAAAGGTTAAATTATTACTCATTTTAAAGATGTTGTAAATCAAAGAACAGCTTCATACATTGTCTCGGCTTCTTCTTTGCGGACAACTTCCTTTACAGCTGTTACTTTAACTTTTATTGTTCTTGCACCGAGAGTTATTTCGATTACATCTCCCTCTTTCACGTCATATGACGCTCTTGCAACTTTTCCGTTTACTGATATTTTTCCTGCGTCACAAGCTTCATTAGCTACTGTTCTGCGCTTTATCAGTCTTGATACTTTTAAATATTTATCGAGTCGCATATTCCCTCCAAAACAAAAAGCCTGATTGATTATTCATCAACCCGGCTCTGTTCAGTAAAATCAAATTACTTGTTTACGATCTCCTTGAAAGCCTTACCAGCCTTGAATGCAGGAACCTTTGAAGCAGGAATTTCAATTGTGTTACCAGTTCTTGGGTCACAACCTGTTCTTGCATTTCTTTGGCGCTGTTCAAATGTACCGAAACCTGTGAGCTGAATCTTGTCGCCCTGAGCAACTGTGTTGATGATTGTGTCGATTGTAGCTGTGAGAGCCTTTTCAGCATCCTTCTTTGAAAGTCCGCTCTGTTCAGCGATTGCTGCGATAAGTTCTGTCTTTTTCATTTTTCAAAATCCTCCGTTATTTATCATTATTTAATATTTTAACTTCATCCCATAGGGAATCAAGTTCTGTAAGTGATGCCGTTTTCATATTAATACCTCTCTTATTTGCAAGAGATTCTACCTTTGAAAAACGGTCAGTAAATTTATCACACGCGTCGTAAAGTGCGTGTTCACTGTCTATATCAAGGAATCTCGCAACATTTACTGCTGAAAACAACACATCACCGAGTTCTTCTCTCTGATTTGCTTTATCGTTGTTTTCAATAGCCTGTTTGAGCTCTTCACATTCCTCGAACAGCTTTTCAAGTGCTCCGTCAACATTTTCCCAGTCAAAACCAACCTTTGCTGCTTTCTGTTGAAGCTTCGCACTTCTCATAAGTGACGGTAACGCTTTTGACACACTGAGCATTGCCTGCGTCTGAGATTTCTGAGACTTTGTCTGCATTTTAATTGCATCCCAGTTTTTGAGTACCTGTTCGGTTGTATCGGCTTCAACATTTGAAAACACATGCGGATGACGGATTATAAGCTTTTTACATATACCGTCACATACATCTTCAATTGTAAAGTTGTTCTGCTCACTTTCAATCTCAGAATGAAGTGCAACCTGTAAAAGCACGTCACCAAGTTCTTCTTTGAGAAGTTCTGTATCGTCTGTGTCTATTGCTTCAACTGCCTCGTAGGTCTCTTCAATAAAGTTGGAGCGAATGGACTTGTGAGTCTGTTCCCTGTCCCAAGGGCAACCCTCGGGTGAACGCAGAATCTTTACTATTTCAACAAGGTCGTTAAAATT
Organism: Ruminococcus sp.; assembly: GCA_045133455.1. Lineage (GTDB taxonomy): Bacteria > Bacillota > Clostridia > Oscillospirales > Acutalibacteraceae > Ruminococcoides. The sequence goes on along the minus strand of JBGUUJ010000163.1, from coordinate 22,812 downwards.
ATATTTCTGCTTCTCTTTAAATTCCATTTTTTACATCTCCGATTTTATTCGTTATATCTCAATTGTAAATGTTTAGCACTCACAATTATCTATTTTACCCAATTAAATGCCATTTTTCAAGTACTTTTGCAATTTTTTCTCCTTTAGGCAGAAATTTTATTTCTGTTGCAGTAAATGTTCTGAGTAACAGCAGAACAAAAATGTAAACAATGGCTGCTATAACTATCGCAAATATTGTTGAAAGTCTCTGAGGAATCAGCGATAACAACAACATATTTGTTAAAAATGCCGTAACTGAACTGCATACTGCTCCGATAAGCGGTTTTATTGTTGTTGCAAAGAAATTAGGCCTTATTTTTGAATGTTTTACGAGCAGATACATACCGATAATTAAAATTACTGCATATGCAATAAGCGAACCTGCTGTTGCGCCCTGAATGTTAATTTCAGGAATACTTACAAACATCCAAGTTACTCCGATTTTAATTAGCATACAGATTGTGTAAAGCTTCATCGGAAGATTTACTTTGCCTATTCCCTGAAGCATACTACATACAGGTGTGATTGCGGCTGTGAAGATTGTTGTGATTCCCATTAATGTGAGAACTCTTCCGCCGATTTCCGCAATCGCTGCATCTGAATATACAAATGACATTATAGGTTTCGCAAGAACACAGAGCCCGAATGCCATTGGGAGTGTAAACATCATTGTCATTCTGATTACAGTTTCAATTGATGTCTTGAGTTCCTGTTTATTGCCCTTCGTCCAAGCACTTGTTACATTAGGCATTGCGCTTGAACCGAATACCTGTGTAACTGCTGTTACAAGCTGCATAAGTGTGAGTGCTGATGAATAACAGCCCCAGAGACTTGTATGAATTGTGCTCGGTGTGCCTGTTGAAGGTTCACCATAGAACACTTTATCTGAATAGAACTGACTGTACTGATCATATAGAACATCTGAATTTGATACTGCGAGATCTGAGAGCACATTCTGAATAATTATCTGATCAATCAGAGAACCGAGACTCATTATAAGTGCACCTGCTGCAATAGGTAATGCCGTTTTGCAGATAATTACAAATGTTTCTCTTGCTGCTCGTGCATCAATTGAACTTACATAGTATTCTTTCGGAATACCGTCACCGCTGATTTTGTATTTCAGCCAAAGGAACAGGAATGAACCCAGACTTCCGAGCGAAATTCCGCAGATTGCTCCTGAAACCGAAAAGGCAAGAATTGTGTTCTGCGCTTCAGCTTCAGACGCTAAAGTAAACCAAAGGAATGTGCCTGACTGCTCATAGGAATTAATTCCATAGCTCATAACTGCATACGCCAATACTGTACCGATTACAAGCTTTATAGCAGCTTCAATTATCTCTGAAACTGCTGTGGGAGTCATATTGCGCTGTCCTTCAAAATACCCTCTGTAGATTGATGCAAGACAACCGAACAGAATTGTCGGTGCAAGACAAAGCATTGCGTAAATTGAGTACGGCGATTCGATCATTTGAACATAAAAGAAACTGCCGACAAACATTATCAGAAGGCATATTATACCAACAATTACAAAGAACGGAACTGAAATTTTATGAACCAGCTTTACGTCCTTATATCTCTTATCAGCCATATTCTGGGAAACAAGTCTGGAAATTGCTATAGGCAGACCACCGGTCGCAACAGTAAAAATTACTACGAAGATTTCATAGGCATTACTGTAAAGACCCATTCCCATTGAAGCATAGCCTTCACCGAACATTGAATAAATGTTTGTAAGTAAAACTTTGTCAAGAAGTCCGAAAACCTTGACGATTACCATACTCAGTGTGAGAATTGCGGCACCTTTTATAAAAGTTTGCGATACATCTTTTTCAGACGTAGCAACCGCATTATATTTTTTCGCCAAATTATATCACCTTTTATAAAGCATAGTTTTGGGCGACCGCAAAGAGTCGCCCCTTTTTGTTTATTAAAGCACCACCGCACAATTAACGAAAAGCCTTAGTGCACTATAATTATTCGGTATTACCTTAAAATTCAATTACATCTTCAATGTCCTGCTCACCAAGCTTTGCTCCGCAGATGTTGCAGAATTTTGAATTCTTAGGCAAACCTGCTTCGCAACTCGGACATCTCTTCTGATTTTTAACCGTTGCAATGTGCTCATTTATTGTGTTGAGCGTTTCCTTTAGGTCGACAATTTCAGCAACTATCTGCTTAACCTGCTCTGTTAAATCAAGTCCGTGCACCTCTGAACGATATGTCAGTGCCCCGAGATCACGAAGCTTTTTATTAATTTCGCCTCTGATTTCTGCGGCTGTAAACTTATGCTTTGAAGTATCGTACACATCATTCGCCTTTTTTGATACCGCAGATGCCGCTGCTTTTGCATTGACAACAACATCATCGAATATCTCATCAAATTTTCCCATATTATACCTGCCTTTCAATAATTTTCAAATTAGCTATGTGTATTATATCACTGTTTAATATAATAATCAACAGTATTACTGCCCATAAAATCGCTTGATTGCTGACTTTCTTTCTATAAGCTCATCAAACCTGTCTACATATTCATACGGATATTTGAAATTAAATATTCTTTCAAGGTAATCTTTATCATTATTTTTGAGCTTTGTAACACCGCCCGAACCGCAGGCAAGTATGGTGTGGGTTTCGTCCATTACATAGACATTGTACAAACTTTCATAGCATTTTTTTGACCAGCCAACATTTTCGAGATTGCCGACCATTCTGCTCTGCCTGTACATATAGTACGGTATATATTCATCGGCAGTCAGAATACTCTGTGTGTATTCAAGCATTTTTCTCGCCTGTACGGCATCTTCCTTATTGAGTGTTACTCCCTGATTTGTGAGAGTTGACGCTCTCTTCATACAGAGAGTATGTACGGTTACACATTCGGGAGACAGACTTCTTATTGAGTCAAGCGACTCTTTGAAACTTTCAAACGTGTCTGTAGGAAGTCCTGCAATCAGATCGGTGTTGATATTGTCAAAACCGCATTTTCTTGCTAGCTCAAATGCTTTGTAAAACTGCTCGGCTGTGTGCTTTCTGCCGATTTCTCTCAATACATTATCGTTTACTGTCTGAGGATTTATACTTATTCTGTCAACTTTATTTTCTTTTAAAGCAAATAAGCGTTCTGTGTCTATTGTGTCGGGTCGTCCTGCTTCAACAGTGAACTCCCTGCAAGTTGTCATATCAAAGGATTTATTTACGGTTGAAAGTACTCTGTCGAGCTGTTGAGCACTGAGAGTTGTGGGCGTTCCTCCTCCGAAATACACTGTTTCAAGCCTTAATCCGAGGTCTTTTGCTATCTGTGCTGTTGCCCTGATTTCTTCACAAAGAAGCTCAACGTACGGTTCCATAAGCTTTTTTGCTCTCTCAATAGATGCCATCACAAATGAACAGTAACTGCATCTTGACGGGCAGAACGGTATACCGACATAGAGGCTGAATGAATTCTTCTGTGAAAGGTCAAGTATTCTCTTCTCGTTATGCTCCGTCTCTTTTGCAAGTTCAAGTTTTTCATGACTTACGAAAAATTCGTCTGTAAACTTTTTTTCCGCATTAATCTGCCCTTCATCTTCGATTATTCTGCGAAGAAGTTTGACGGGTCTTACACCCGTGAGTACTCCCCATGGCTGTGTTATACCTGTGTATTCACAGAGTATTTTATACAGAAGCTGTGCCGCTACAAGCTCATTATCATCTGATTTTTCTACTGTGAGAGATTTTGTAAAGCCGTTTATGTCAGCACTTATGCAGACTTTATCGGCAACTTCCGTATATATGAAAGGAGTTTGCGTAGTTTCAAACTCCTTGTAAACTGTTATCTTTTCATTCGGGAAGAACAATCTTGTCAGATTCTCAAGTTCAAACCAGAATGTGTGGTTTTTTACATATAAATTCATATTATAGCCTTCTCATAAGAGGGTTGTATCTTCTTTCATGCTCAAGCGTTGAGAGTTCACCGTGACCGGGGATTACTCTATAGTCACCGTCAATTGCCTTGAGTTTTGCAAGTGATTTTATCATTTCTTCGTCATTTCCTGTCGGAAGATCCGTTCTTCCGTAGGATTCACAGAAGAGTGTGTCACCGCTGATTATTGTTTCGTCAAAAATATATACTCCGCAACCCTTGGTATGTCCCGGTGTTGAAAGGTATTTTATCTCAGTTTCTCCGAGCATTATTGTCGCTCCGTCAACTAGAAGTATATCTGCTGTAAACGCAGGCAAATCAATGCCATGTTTCATAGTGAGATTGAGTTCAGGTTTTGAGAGAAAATCTGCATTCTTCTCACCTGTTACGATTCTTGCACCAAACTTGTCTGCAAGCTGTTTTGCATAGCAGATATGATCATAGTGACCGTGTGTAAGAAAAACATACTCAAGCTTTCCTCCGTCTTTTTCAATCTGACTGATAAGCTGTTCTGACTTGTCACCCGGGTCAACAACCGCTGACTTTCCCGTTGCTTCATCTCTGAGATAACAGCAGTTGGTTGCAAGTCTTGTTACATTATATATTTTTATATCTATCATTTTTTCAAATCCTTTGAGTTGATTTCAATTGTCACAGGTCCGTCATTTACAAGTGACACCTTCATATCTGCTCCGAATATACCTTTTTCAACGCTTTTTACTCCGTTTTCAAGCATCTTGTTGCAGAAATATTCATACAACGGTTCTGCTGTTTCAGGTCTTGCCGCTGCAATGAAATTCGGTCTTCTGCCGTGTGAGCAGTCAGCGCAAAGTGTAAAATTTGAGATAACAAGGGCTGAACCGTCAACATCTGCAAGTGAAAGATTCATCTTATCATTTTCATCAGTAAAAATTCTGAGCCCTGAGATTTTATTTGCAAGAACTTCGGCATCTCTATGCTCATCTCCATTTTCCACTCCGAGCAGAATAAGAAACCCATTGTCAATCCTGCCGACTGTTTTATTATAAACATCTACACGGGCTTCTGATACCCTCTGTAAAATTGCCTTCATTTTATAACCTCTTGATTTCTTCTATTCCGTTGATTTCAGCTAACTTGGAGATTACTCCTCTGAGATGGTTTCTTCCCATTACGTCGATTGTTGCTATGACAACAGCCTTTCCGTTCTTCAACTCTCTTGAATTGAGTGAGTGAATGAAAATGTGAAGATTTGAAAGTCTGATTGTGACATCTGCAAGCAAGCCTGTACGGTCATTTGCAGTAATCTGCAATGTACTGCGGAATGCCTCTCCGACTTCATCTTCCCAGTAACAGCTAACCCAGCGTTCGGGCTCCTCACTTGTTGAAAGGTCTTTTGGGACATTCGTACAGTTGCGTTTATGAATTGAAACACCGTAACCCCTTGTAATATAACCGATGATATCGTCACCGGGGAGAGGATTACAACAATTTGAGAATTTCACAAGTACATCGTCTGTTCCCTCTATGACTACACCTGAATTTGTCTTGTGACGCTTTACAGGAGCCTGCGGAACTGTAATCTCTTCTATATCTGAGGCGTATGCTTTCTGATATTCTTCCTTGAGTCTCGGCATAACCTTCCAAAGCTGAAGTCCTCCGTATCCTATTGCCGCATAGAAATCATCAAGCGTATTATACTGCTTTTTGATAAGGAGTTTTTTGAAAAACTCAGGATATTCATCTTCTGTAAGATTGATTCCGTTGCGTTTAAACTCCCTTTCAAGCATCAATCTGCCTTCAGCTATATTTTCATCACGCTTCTCGTTCTTATACCACGAACGAATTTTTGACTTTGCAGACGCTGTTTTACAAATATCTATCCACGATTTATTAGGGTGCTCTTCTTTCTGTGTGATAATCTCACAAAAATCACTTGTTTGGAGCTTATAATCAATCGGAACGATTTTTCCGTTGACCTTTGCTCCGACCATACGATGACCTACCTGTGTGTGAATTACATAAGCCATATCAACAGGTGTTGACCCCTTAGGAAGATTGATGATGTCACCCTTTGGTGTGAATACATATATATCATTCTCTTCAAAGTCGTTTTTGATATTCTTTGCAATATCCGTTGCATCTTCGGCTTCGAGCTGTTCAAGAATCATATTCTTGACACGCTGGATATTTTCTTCAAGCTTGCTGCCTCTCTTATTATTTGGACCCATACCAAGCTTATATTTCCAGTGTGCTGCGATACCGTATTCAGCAGTGTAATGCATTTCCCACGTTCTTATCTGCACTTCAAAAGGTATTGCTTTGCCGTCAAGTACCGTTGTGTGAAGCGACTGATACATATTGGGCTTAGGCATTGAAATGTAATCTTTAAATCGATTAGGGATCGGCTTGAATATATCGTGAACTACACCGAGCACGTTATAACAATCGGGTACTGTGTCGACAATTACACGAACTGCAAAAACGTCGAATATCTGATCAATCGTTTTTCCCTGCATAAATGTCTTACGGTAAATGCTGTTGATGCTCTTTACTCGTCCGCTGATGAACACATTCTTGATTGCCTGCTCAGTTTTCTCTAAAATCTGTGCCTTAATTGATTCAATGAACTTATCTCTGCCTTCTTCATTCATAAGAAGCGCATCTTCGATTTCTTTGTAGCCAATCGGATCAAGATATTGAAGTGAACGATCCTCAAGTTCATCTTTTATGGTTTTGATACCGAGACGGTGAGCTATAGGCGCAAAAACCTGCATATTTTCTACGGATTTGTCCCTTCTCTTCTGCTCAGGCATACAATCCATTGTTCGCATATTATGCAGTCTGTCCGCAAGTTTGATGATGATTACTCGGATATCATCTGCCATTGCAATGAGCATTTTACGAATATTTTCAGCCTGCTGTTGTTCTTTTGTTGAATAAGGTATCTTTGAAATTTTGGTGACACCGTCAATAAGCTTTGCAACATCTGTTCCGAACATTTTAACAATTTCGTTCAGCAATACAGGTGTATCTTCTACTACATCGTGCAGAAGTGCTCCGCATATAGAGTCTGTATCCATTCCGAGCTCTGCTACAATACACGCTACAGATGTCGGGTGAAGAATGTACGGTATTCCCGATACTCTTCTCTGATCACCGTGAGATTCTTCGGCAAATTTGTATGCACGCTTTATTTTTTCAATATCGTAGGTGTTATTTGACGTCGCAAGTATTTTTTCAAGTTCCGAAAAATCCTGATAATGTGCTACATTTGAAAATTTGCTCACTGTGACACCTCTTTCAGTCGTTTTATTATATCTGCTGTTTCAAGCTGTACTTTTCCTGCAACTTCAAGCATTTTTATACGAGTACCTCTTAATCCTTCACATATTTGAATGAGTCCGAGTTCACTCATCGCTTTTAGTATAACTCTAATTTTACCAAAAGATAGCTTATTGTCAAGCTTATGTACAAGGGTTTGTGCAGGAAAACCGTAACCTGTGCTTGCTTTCAGGAATCTGTATAGCAACGCAAAGTCGTCTCTATTGGGTGTTATTGACAAGAGCTTTTCCTTTTCAGGAGTATTTCCCATATAAAAATCTTCATATACCCTTTGGCTTTTCAGAATTTCTTCAGTATCATCGGCATTCGCTTTGATTGCCTTGATTATTACCGAAACACTTGTGGTTCCGTTATACTCGTTTGTGTCGAGTGTTACGGCTAAATCGAGAACATCTCCACGCACATACGGAAATTCATCGGTTGAGGTGAAGAATTTCATCGCTGTAATTGTTGAGTTCCCTCTTGAGAATATCAATTTAAGGTGTTTATTATTCGATAATGGAATTATATTTGTTAATGTCATATTATACAGACCGAATACCGGAGTCGGATTTCCTGCTCCGAAAGGTTGCAGATATGACAATGATTCTGCCAATTCTAAATTTATAAATGCAGGATTGAGCTTACATTCGATATTGAGCTTATCAAAAGGCATATTTTCAAAAGAATTTGCAAACTCGTTAATTCTTTTTCGGAATAATGTAATATTTTCACTGTCAAGTGAAAGTCCTACCGCCATTGGGTGTCCGCCATAATGTGTAAGCAAATCTGCACAGGCAAATACCGCATCACACAGAGGGAAACCCTCTACACTTCTGCCCGATGCTTTTGCGCTTTCTCCCATCCTTGAGATTACTATTACAGGCTTGCCGTATACATCTTTGATTCTTGAGGCTACGATTCCTATTACGCCTTGATGCCAGTTTTCTCCGTCAATTACGATTACCTTATCGAGTACGATTGACGGATTCTGCTGTATTCTTTCATCTATCTTATCAAGGATTTCCTTTTCAATCTGCTGTCTTTCAGAATTATCTTCGCAGAGTTCTGAGGAAATTTCTTCTGCCTGTTCGTAATCCTCCGTGAGGAGAAGTTCAACAGATTTCCCTGACAAGCCGAGTCGTCCTACTGCATTTATACGGGGAACAAGCGTGAATGATACATTTCCCGCAGTAATATTTTTCCCGCCGAGTCCTGAACTCTGTACAAGTGCATTGATTCCCACTCTGTCACTGTTCATTATGCTTTGAAGCCCACGCTTTACAAAAACTCTGTTCTCCCCTCTGAGTTCAACGATATCGCCTATTGTACCTAAGCTCAGCAAATCAGCGTAATTGTCAAGAAGATTGTTTACGTCGCAATCTTCCCCCTCAAGAGCCATTATAAGCTTAAATGCAACACCTACGCCTGAGAGTTTTTTGAAACGACTGTTACAGTCTTCCCTATGGAGGTCTACCACTGCAACAGCTTCGGGAAGTTCGCCTGTCGGCATATGATGGTCGGTTACTACCGTATCAATACCGAGAGAATTTGCATAGGCAATTTCATCAAGTGCCGCAATGCCGTTATCTACTGTAACAATCAATTTTACTCCCTTTTCTTTAAGAAAATCTACGGCTGTCTTGTTCATTCCGTAACCCTCAGTTTCCCTTGACGGAATGTAGTACATTACATTTGCTTCGACTGTTTCAAGATATGAATAGAGAAGTGCTGTTGAGGTTACTCCGTCTGCATCGTAATCACCGTAAACACAGATAAGTTCATAATTGTCAATAGCTTTTCTTATGCGGTCTGTTGCCTTGTCCATATCCTTAATTTCAAAAGGGGATGCTATTTCTGAGTCATTGAAAAGAAAATCTTCGATTTCTTCTTTAGTTTTTATATTTCTTATCTGGAGCAGCATTGCAATTATTGCCGGCAACTCGTATCTATTTTGAATTTGTGAAGCCTCTGCTTTGTCAAGCGGTGCTACCGTCCATAATTTCATTATGCCGATTCCTCTCGTTCTAAAATGGTTTCGGACACGGTACTCCGTGTCCTGTGTTAATTGTTATATTCAGCAAGCATTGACTCCGCGTGCGAGAGCGCTGCTTCTGTGATATTTACACCGCCGATTATTCGGGCAAGTTCGTTTCTTCGTCCGTCGTGGTCAAGGATTGTTACATCTGTAAACGTTCTTCCCTGCTCAATCTGCTTGCGGATAAGGTAATGATGGTCTGCAAGTGCACCTATCTGTGCCTGATGTGTTACACAGAGCACCTGACTGATTTTTGATACCTCTTTGAGTTTCAATCCTACTTTTTCAGCCGCTGAACCTGAGATACCTGTGTCTACCTCATCGAAAATAAGTGTATCGACTGTGTCTGTGCCTGCAAGAACTGTTTTGATTGCAAGCATCATTCTTGAAAGTTCACCACCTGACGCTATTTTTGCTACAGGTCTCGGAGTTTCACCGGGGTTTGCTGAGATTAAAAGTTCTACTTTATCCATACCTTTTGGTGTGAAGTCGGTTTCTTCAAACTGTGGTACAAGCTCAACATTCGGCATATTTAAAAAGCTCATTTCTGCTTTTACCTTTTTTGCAAACTCCTGTGCTGTCTTTTTTCTCAATGAACTCAGCTTTTCTGCAACAGCTCTAGTTTCGCTTTCAGCATTTGCTACTGCTTCAATGAGTTCATCACGGTTTTTATCATAATTTATGAGTTCTTCGAGTCTTGTCTGCATTGACTCTGCAAGTGCAGGAAGTTCATCACTGTGACAATTATATTTTCTCGAAAGTCTTGAAAGCAAATCAAGTCTTTCCTCAACTTCCTCAAGTCTCTGCGGGTCGCTTTCAAGGTTATCTATTGCATCTGAAATATTTTCTGCACAATCACGAAGATTGTAGTAAATATCTGTGAGTGTATTTGCAATTTCTTCATACTCGGGATTATAGTTTGATGCCTTCTGCAGAGCTGATGCCGCTGTATCTACAGCTTCTGTTCCGCCGTCTGTGTTGCCGTCACCCGAAAGACAGATTTTTGCATCATTCAAAAGTGAGAAGATTTTCTCAAAACTCATTAGTGAGGTTCTCTCTGCTTCAAGTTTTTCTTCCTCGCCAATCTGCACATCTGCATCAAAGAGTTCCTGCGACTGAAATGAAAGCAGGTCAATCTCTCTGAGACGTTCGCTTTCATCGGAATTGGCTTCGTTTAATTTCTTTTTCAGAATTTTATATTCTTTATATTTTTCTTTATATTCTGAAAGAAGCTTATGGCAATTGCCATAGCTGTCTATATAGTCAATATGTGTTTCAGGTGAGAAAAGCTCATAACTTTCGTGCTGTCCGTGAATATTGATAAGATTTGAGGATAACTCCTTGAGCATTGATGCAGTTGCAGGTCTCCCGTTGATTTTACAGGTACTTTTACCGCTTGCACTGAGTGTTCTCTGCAAAATCAATGTGCCTTCATCGTCTGAAAAGCCGAGTTCTTCAAGCTTTTTTGCGACTGCTTCATTTATATTCTCAAACTGCGCACTCACAAAAGCAGACTGCTCACCTGTTCGGATTATGTCCTTTGAGGTACGCTGTCCCATTATTGCATTGATTGCGTCAATTATTATACTTTTACCTGCTCCCGTTTCACCTGTGAGAACATTGAGTCCGCTATTGAAATCTATTGATGTTTTCTCGATTACCGCTATGTTCTCTATATACAAAGTCTGTAGCATCTGTGTAAATCACCCTGTTCAAATCAGCTTTTTGAGTTCTTCCGAAAGATTTAAGGCAAGTTCTGCACTTCTGCAAGCTATAAAGATTGTGTCATCGCCTGCAATTGTTCCCACAACCGCCTTATAATCATTTGAATCAAGTGCGGCACATACTGCCTGTGCCATTCCGCTGAGTGTTTTTATTACAACTATATTCTGCGCAATATCTACTGAATTCACTGAGGTATTGAACAATGCAGTAAAATTTGAGCGCATATCCGTTGAATTTTTTGCAGCTGAAACGTAACGGTATTTTCCGTCACCTGAAAGTGTTTTAACAAGTCGCAAATCCTTTATATCTCGAGAAATTGTCGCCTGTGTAGCTTTGTAGCCTTCTGCTTTAAGACGTGTGAGCAATTCGTCCTGTGTTTCGATAGGATGCTCTCCGATTATTTCGAGAATTTTTGCGTGGCGCACTGATTTCATCAGATTTCCCTCTCTTTCAGCTTTTCATTCAGCTTTGCATAAAAATTACGCTTGTGTATTGACGCAAGTTTTAATCTAAGTTCTGATTTTTTAATTATTACTTTATCTTCTGCAAGAATGTCGACATTCTTTTCTCCGTCAATAGTGAGTACGCAACAACATTCCGACGGGATTTTTACCGATACCAACAACTCTGAATTGCCGTCAAACAATACAGAACGTGAGTAAAGTGAATGAGGACACACGGGAGTCATCAGTATACACTCCATCTGAGGTGCGATTATCGGTCCTCCTGCAGACAACGAGTACGCTGTTGAGCCTGTAGGTGTTGCAAAAAGTAAACCGTCTGCACGGTATTTTGCAATCTTTTCACCGTCGAGCGATATATGAAGGTCGATAATTTTTGAAAGCTGTCCCCTTGCAATAACTGCATCATTCACTGCAAGATAGTGCTTTGAATCTCCGTTTTTAATGACTTCAACATCAAGAAGTATTCTTTTCTCTATGCTGTAATCACCGCTTAATATTTTTAGAAGTTTGTCGGTTTCTTCAATTTCAACATCTGCCGCAAAACCAAGTCTGCCGACATTGACACCTATAAGCGGTTTATCGTATCTTGCTGCATACTTAGCCGCATGAATTATTGTTCCGTCACCGCCTATCGTAATTGCAATGTCGCATATTTCAAAAAGCTCTTCAATTGTCTTTGCAAATGAAATTTTTATGCCTTTGTAATGAGACATACACTCTTCAAGCATATAAACTTCTGCATTGTTTGAAAGCAGAAGAAGAGATACTTCTTCTGCACAGGAAATTGCCTCTGATTTTGATAGATTTACAACTACGGCTGTTTTCATATAATCACCATTTTATTTATCAAGTGCGCTGTGTGAGTTTTCTACAAGCTGTTGCGGTGTTATTTCTGTATAAGACTTCGGTTCATCACTTTTCCTGAGGTGAATAAGGTATTCTATGTTGCCCTCAGGTCCTTTTATTGGCGAAAAGTCAAGATTCAACACATCAAATCCGTTTCCAAGGCAGAAATTGTATATATTCTGAACTACTTCAATATGTACCAGCGGGTCACGGACTACACCCTTTTTGCCCACTTTCTCCCTGCCTGCTTCAAACTGCGGTTTGACAAGACACACAGCCTGTGCATCTTTTGCCATAAGTTCTCTTGCGACAGGCAAGATAAGCTTTAAGGAAATAAAGGACACATCAACGGAAAAGAAGTCTATTTCATCGGGCACCTGTTCTCTTGTGACCTTGCGCATATTTGTACGTTCAAGGTTTACAACTCTTTCGTCTGTCCTGAGTTTCCATGCAAGCTGTCCGTATCCCACGTCAATTGAATAGACTTTTTTGGCACCGTTCTGGAGCATACAATCTGTAAATCCGCCTGTTGAGGCTCCGATATCCATTGTAATTTTATCGTTTAAGTCAAAATCAAAATTATTAATCGCCTTTTCAAGTTTTAGACCGCCTCGGCTGACGTATTTCTGAACATTTCCTCTGACTTCTATATTTGCGTTTTCATCATAGGTAGTTCCGCATTTGTCGGCTTTCTGGTTGTCAACATAAACCTGACCTGCCATTATTATTGCTTTTGCCTTTTCACGGCTGTCTGTGAAGCCTTTTTCATATACGAGTATATCAAGTCTTTTTTTCATATTTTATTTGGTTTCCTCTAAGTTTTTTATGATAACGTCAACCATTCCCTGACTGTCAAGTTTTAATGACGCAAGTGCTTCAGGCACCGACATATGCTTTACAAACTTGTCGTTTATTGCTTTAATGTGATAGTTGCCGTTAAAGCTTGTGAGCTGAAGTAAGTCAGAAAATTTACGGGCTATTCCTCCGTTTTTGATTCCTTCTTCAAAGAACCACACATTTTCAAAGTCTGCCGCAAAATCTACTGATTCAGTGTCAATCGGCTTGATTCGGCAAAGTTTGAGAATACAGGATTCTATGCCCTGCTCACTGAGCATTTCTCTTGCACGACAGGCATATGAAAAAAGTCTGCCGTAGGTTATTATAAGATTTTTGCAGTTCTTGTCGCCGTAAATATCGTAATCAATGCTTTCTTCTCCGAAATTCTCAGGCTTGTAAAGTTCTCCGCCTCTCGGATATCTGACAACGGCAAGACTTTCGCACATATAAAGCGCATCAGCCATTGATTTTTTAAGACCGTCAAAATATGACGGTGAATAGATTGTTGTGTTCGGAATTGTGTTGAGCATTGAAACGTCGAACATACCCTGATGAGTTTCTCCGTCACTTCCGACTATTCCTGCTCTGTCAACTGCAAGCACAAGGTGAATGTTACCGAGCGCAGAGTCGTGAATAAGCTGGTCGTAGGAACGCTGTAAGAAAGTTGAGTAAACTGCGAAAACAGGTCTCATTCCCTTGGAGGCAAGTCCGCAACCAAAGGTTACAGCGTGTTCCTCTGCAATGCCTACATCGAAAAATCTTTCCTTATACTGTTTTGAAAAATCATTGAGTCCTGTTCCAGATGTCATAGCCGCCGTGATTGCACAGATTTTGTCATCTTTTTCAGCAAATTCACAGAGCGTTTTTCCGAACATTGCAGAAAAGCCTTTATGGCTTGAAATTGGTTCGCCTGTGTCTATATCAAACTGACCTATTCCGTGAAATTCTCCCGGATTGTCCTCAGCAGGCTGATAGCCTTTACCCTTTTTGGTTACAACGTGAATCATTACAGGGGCATTAACTTTTTTCGCCGCTGAAAATGCATTTTCCAGTTCTTCAACACTGTGGCCGTCTATCGGTCCTAAATAAGTAAAACCGAAGCAATCAAACAATGTGTTTTTATATACAAGATTCTTAATTCTTGATTTTCCGTGACGTAAAAATCCTTTTATTGGTTTTCCGATAAGCGGAATTTTCATCAGAACTTTTTCGGTTACACGTTTCACCCTGATGTACCACGGCTGGATTCTCACAGTTGTGAGATATCTCGGAAATGCACCAACGTTCTTTGATATTGACATCTTGTTGTCATTGAGAACTACTATGAAGTTCTTATTGAAACGTCCTGCATTGTTCATAGCCTCAAATGCAAGTCCGCCTGTAAAAGAACCATCACCTATTACTGCAATTGTGTGGCTATTATCACCGCTTAAAAGCTTTGCATTTGCAATTCCGTATGCAGCTGAAATTGATGTACTGCTGTGACCTGTGTTAAAATCATCATATTTGCTCTCGGAACGCTTCGGAAAACCTGATATTCCATCCTTCTGACGCAATGTATCAAACTTTTCATATCGTCCTGTCAGAAGTTTATGAACATAACTCTGGTGGCCTACATCCCAAACGATACTGTCTTTCGGGAAGTCAAAACTTCTGTTGAGTGCCACTGTAAGCTCAACCACACCGAGATTTGGTGAAAGATGACCTCCGTTGACCGAAATTGTTTCAACAAGCTTGTCTCTTATCTCAGTGCAGAGTATAGGGATATCCTTTTCATCAACTTTTTTTACATCATCAGGTGATTTTATTTTTGACAGAATTTTATATTCACCCATAACTTATACCATTTCCGTTTATTTTGTTGCAGAATTAATTGCTTCTGCTTGCAAGCTGTCTTGCAAAATCTGCAAGAGTTTTTGTGTCTGCATCAAACACATTGAGTGCTGAAATTGCCTCTTCAGTAAGCTCGTTTACGAGACTTCTGCATTTTTCAATACCCAGCAATGACACATAGGTTGATTTACTGTTTTCGGCATCACTTCCCACAGGTTTACCGAGTTCTTCGTCTGATGAAGTCACATCAAGGATATCATCCTGAATCTGGAAAGCAATACCTATACATTCACCATATTTTGATGCAGATTTTATCTGTTCTTCATTTGCTCCTGAAGAAATGCATCCGAGTTCACAGGCTGACTTTATGAGACAAGCCGTTTTCTTGTAGTCCATTTCTCTAAGCACTTCAAGAGGGGCATTTGCGTTTTCGCTTAAAAGGTCAATAACCTGACCGCCTATCATTCCGACTGCACCTGCGTACTTTGCAAGTGTATTTACCGCCTTACAACAGGCTTTTTCTCCTGCAAGGCTTACCGCCTTTTCACCTGTCATAACTTCAAATGCAAGAGTCAGGAGCGCATCACCTGCTAAAAGTGCCGTGTCTTCGCCGAAAACCTTATGATTTGACGGCTTTCCTCTTCTTAAATCATCGTCATCCATACAGGGTAAATCATCGTGAATAAGTGAGTATGTGTGTATCATCTCAACTGCACAGGCAAAGGGCACTGCGCTTTCACGGTTACCTCCGCAAAGACTATTGAACTCGAACACAAGTCGGGGTCTTACTCTTTTTCCGCCTGCTTCGAGGCTGTATTTCATTGACTCGATAAGCTTTCCTTCCCTGCAATCTGCGTCAGGCAAAAACTCAAACAGAGACTTTTCGGTAAGGCTGAGGTAATCATTCATCTGCATTTACCTCCCCGTTGTGGATTCTCTCAATTCTTTCGTTTATATCTTCAATCTGCCCTTTGCAATTTTCAAGCTCTTTCATACAATACGAAAGCAATTCGCAAGCCTGTGCATAAAGTTCTACGCTCTCCTGCAAGGTGAGACTTTTGCTTTCCATATTTTTGACAGTCTGCTCAAGTTTTGCATTGGCTTCTTCAAATGTCATTTTTTTGCTCATTATGATTTTACCTCCGTATTCTGCGCATACTCAAGCAATCGCTGGATCCTGTGATTTGCTCCGCTTCTGCTTATGGGCGGTGTGAGGTTCTGCCCTAAATCACGCAGTGACATTTCGGGATTTTCAAGTCTTAGATATGCGATTTCACGCAAGTCATCGGGCAAAGTATCAAGCCCTTTTGTTTTCTTTATGTATTCAATGGCTTCAAGCTGTTTTGCTGATGCCGTTGCGATTTTTCCGATATTGGCAACCTCGCTGTTGATGCGTCGGTTTACGTTGTTACGAACCTGTTTTACCGCTTTTGTGCCCATTATTTCCATTGCACTCAGAGGTGCTCCGATATAGGTGAGCAAATCGCATATCTGTTCGCTTCCCTTGAAGTATACAACGTAGTTTCCGCTTCTCTGAACTGTTTTGGGTGTAAATTCGCTCTCGGTTATCTCGGAGAGAATTTTACACAAATCAGCTGAAAGATTTTTGTGCGGTACGCAAAATTCAGCGTGATAGCTTTTCATAGGATCCGACACTGAACCGCAACTCAGAAATACACCTCTTACAAAAGCAGATGAAAGTTCTTCGGAATAGACATTTGCTCTGTTGACCCTGAGCGTTACCTGTGTTCTGAGATGTCCGAAGTCCTCAAATATCTTTTTACATTCATCTGCATCTACTATGATTATTTTATATAAATGATTCTCGCTTGTTTTTGTCCGCAAAGCTGACTGTCTTTCAATTATCGGCATATAAAGATTTTCAAGCAGAAAACATATACGTTTTGAGGCATACGGGTTTTCTGTTGTGAAAATAATTCTATCCTCGGAAAAGACCTTCCCGAACAACAACATTCCGTAAAGTTCTGCTTTAAGAAGGTCTCTTTCATAGACTTCAACCGAACATATTTCCTTTTTTATATCAGAAGAAAAAGACAACTTTATCCTCCCTTACTTTTTGACATCCCTGTGCTGAATTACACATTTATAACCCTTCTGGACAAAATGTTCATCAAGCTGTCTTGCAATTGTTACGCTTCTGTGTTTTCCTCCCGTACAGCCTATTCCGACTACAAGTTCACTCTTACCTTCCTTGAGATAAAGAGGTACGGAAAAGTCAAGAAGATTCAGTGTTCGTTTCAAAAATTCCTGTGTGTCTTCACTTTTGAGCACATAATCCCTGACAACCTGATCAAGACCCGTAAGCGGTTTGAGTTCAGGAATATAAAAAGGATTAGGCAGACAACGTACATCAATTATCAAATCTGCTTCAAGCGGGATTCCGTATTTGAAACCAAACGACATAAACGTGAGCATTAAACTTTGGGAGGTATCATCCATAAACATTGACATTACACGCTCTCTGAGCTGTTTGTTTGAAAGATATGTAGTGTCAATCTTATAGTCAGCAAGTCTGTTTATTGAGGCAAGTAATGCCTTTTCAAAAGCTACAGCTTCTGCCACCGAGCCGTCTTTGAGTCGTTCTGCAAGAGGGTGTTTACGCCTTGTCTCTTTATATCTTATTATCAGGCAATCAACTTTTGCATCGAAGAATAAAATACTCACATCATCGTGACTTTTCTTGAATTTTTCTATCTGTGTGTACATATCTTCAAAGTTTTCATTACCTCTTACGTCAACTACAACCGCAACTTTTTTCATCACACTGTCCTGCGATTTTGAACAGAGTGTATAGAGCGTTGACAGAAGTGAAGCAGGAATATTGTCTACACAATAGTAGCCTATATCCTCAAGGACATGGAGCGCAGTTGTTTTGCCTGCACCTGACATTCCTGTTATAATTACAAATTCCATAGTATCACCTTAAAGCATTATCAGCTCACATTCAAGGTTATATCCTGTTTTTTCAGATACCGTACTTTGAATCTCACTGATTAAATTTCTCACATCTTTTGCTGTTGCGTTAGACTTGTTGATTATAAAGCCTGCATGTTTTTCAGACACCTGTGCACCTCCGCACATTTTGCCTTTGAGACCGCACTGCTCAATCAAAGCTCCCGCAAAAGCTCCTTCAGGGCGTTTGAAAACACTTCCTGCACTTGGATATTCAAGTGGCTGCTTTGTACTGCGCCTTTCAAGGAAATCGTCCATTTTTCTTCTTATTTCATCACGGTTTCCTTTTTCGAGTTTAAGGGTCACTCCTGTAATTATCATATTGTTTGAACGGTAAACACTTGTTCTGTAGCCAAATTCAAGGTTTTCTTTTTCAGTTCTGCCGATTTCGCCTTCAGGAGATATATGTGATACACTGTGCACTACCTGCTTCATTTCTCCGTCATAGGCTCCTGCATTCATAAAGACTGCTCCGCCTACAGTTCCCGGAATTCCCCAAGCAAATTCAAGTCCAGTAAGTCCGCATTTGAGTGCAAATTTGCAGAGATATGCAAGAGATGCTCCTGCTCCGCAGTAGATTGTTGTGTCATCAATCAGGGTTATCTGACGGAAATCACCGTCAAGTCTGATTACTGCACCCTTGATTCCTTCATCACTTACAAGAAGATTGCTTCCGTTGCCGAGAATCATATAATCGACTTCGGATTGTCTGCATTCCTTGAGAATTGCACTGAGCTTACTCAGTGAATTAACCTTTATGTATGCATCAGCATTTCCTCCGATTTTTAATGTTGTATGTTTATTCATTGGCTCATCTTTTCTTGCATCACAACCGAGTATTTCTGCAAGATTGAAAATAATTTCAGTTTTATCCATATTTACCCCCGATGTATATAAACAGAGCACTTTGTGCCTGATACTTTTAATAAGCTATATTATTTTCATCAAAATATGCCTTTAGTCTGTCAACATCAGTGTTGACGATAAGGCTTTCAGGAAAATCAATATCTTTGAGTATTTCCAAGGTTTCATATGCTCTTCCGAGCGTATGAGTAAAATGCGAATCTGTATCAACGCAAATCCTTGCTTTGTATTTTTTACAGAGCTTTGCTATTGTTACGCAATTTTCAATGCAACTCTTCTTATTGCGGAAAGCTGAATCGTTGATTTCAATAAGCTTGCCTTCCTTCGCAAACTTCGGAATTACGGTTTCGTAGTCATATTTAAAATACTCAGACCCACTGTGACCGATTACATTTACATTAGGATTTTCTGCAAGCTTTAAATAAGCATTCGTGCATTTTTCAACCGTCGCTTCACCTTCGATGGTAATTGTATGCAGAGATGCCACTATCCAATCAAGCGAGTTCTGCAATGACTCTTCGACATCAATATTGCCTTCATAGTCACAGATGTTCGCCTCAATTCCTCTAAGCAGTCGAACTCCTTTAAGGTACTGAGGAAGTATGCACAATGACTCAAAATAAAAAGGTCCCGGTGCTCCCGGCATTTTTCTTGCATGATCTGTTATTGCAAGTGCAAAAAGTCCGAGTTCTGACGCTTCCTGCGCCATTTCTGTTATTGTTGCGTATGCATGCGTTGATGCAATCGAATGTGTATGAAGGTCGGCAACGAGTTTCATTAATTTACTCCCTTATTCCCATTTATCTACTACTATATGCGGTGAGTCAATGTTTTCATCAACTTCCATACCAAGGCTTCTGAGAAGATCCTGTGCCGCATTATAGCCCATTTTCTTTTGTCTGTTGTTCATTGCTGCAACCTCAATGATTACTGCGAGGTTTCTGCCCGGTTTTACCGGTATTGTGAGCGCAGGAACTTCTACACCGAGAATATCCATATACTCGTTGTTGAGTCCCATTCTGTCATATACTTTTGCGCTGTCCCAAAGTTCAAGATTGATTACCATATCAATCTTTTCCTGAGTTTTTACGGCACCCATACCGAAAAGTTGTCTGGCATTTATTATTCCGATACCACGAAGCTCGATAAAATGCCTGATATTTGCAGGCGATTGACCAATAAGCGTTGTGGCTGATGTTCTGCGGATTTCTACTGCGTCATCAGCTACAAGACGATGACCTCTTTTTATAAGCTCCATTGCAGTTTCACTCTTACCTACACCACTGTCGCCTATGAGCAGACAACCTTCACCGTATACTTCTACAAGCACACCGTGCCTTGTTATTCTCGGTGCAAGCTCACGATTGAGATAATGCACAAGACGTGCCGTGAGGTCTGATGTGTTCTCAGTTGTGGAGAAAATCGGAACTTTATGAAGCTTTGCACTGTCCAGAATTGCCGTTGATGGTTCGATATCACGACAGATTATTACAGCAGGCGGTCCAAAACTGAAAATTGAATCAATTACCATTCGCTGTGCCTCTGCGCCGAATCGTGCGAGATATGAAAATTCGGTATTTCCCAGAACCTGAATCAATTTGTTATCAAAAAATTCGAAATAACCTGTGAGTTCAAGACCGGGTCGGTTAATTTCTACAGTAGTAATCTGTATATCTTCATAGTTTTCAGGAAGATACACTTTATTAAGCTTTAATTTATCAACAATTGATGATAGTGAAACAGAAAATTCAATAGACATACGCACACCGCCTTTTTTTGTTTTCGGGTATTATAGTACCAGTCTATTATACACCATAACAGGGTCGGTATAAAGTCTTTTTATGAATTATTTTTCAAAATTTCTATTATTTTTATCATTTTACGGTACTTATTTTTAAAATTTCAGACTTTAATTCGTTTTTAGAATTAATATATGAAACTGATAATTCTTTTATATTACTATCAGAAAATTTATTGAATATAGATAAAGAATTTATGCTTACATCTTTGTTTTTATTCTTTAAATGAATTATATGTTCTTCCACATCTTCAGGTGCTTTTTTATCCCGTGAAAAAACTTCCAAGGTTTCATTATCGCATAAAGTTACATATACCGTAGGTGAAAAATACCATTGTTCGGACATAAATTTTATATCTTTCTCAAGAATTTCGCTGTGAAGTCTTTCATTGAGTACATACAGCTCAAATTTTGTCAGTGTCAAATCAGGAATGTACTTCTCTCTTGCCAGCTTGCAGGCTTCTTCAAATGAATCTGACGGTACAGAAATTGCATACGGATTTTCGTCACCTGAAAGCAGATAGAATGTGTAAAATACGTGGCCGTTCTCTTCGTCAACTGTCACAGTTTCTGCAAGCGAGGCTTTGTCAATCTGCTTTGTTCCTGTGCAACCTGACAGAAAAATTATACCTACACTCAGCAATATGCACAATAACTTTTTAAACATCTTTTCTCCTCCAAAATATCAGCATATAGAAGGTCGGGATAATTACCGCTGAGATGAGCGTCATAATATTCAAAATATGCGGGTTTGATAATATTTCTTTCACGGAATTAAAATAACCTGCGCAGATATACAGTACAAAAATTATTACGGCAAATATTGAAATCATTTTCAATGAACTGCTCTCCCCTGACAGCTTACTGATAGATGAAAGTATCAGTGAGATTATTAAAAATACTGATAATGTTGTCAACGAAAGGTAGAATCCGTCCATTCCGCTTACTATTCCCATATGTGAGGCTTTTGAAAGCACAAATGCAGGATATTCCTGTGAATTTGCATATTCTCCGAGTGCAAATCGGATAAAGAACATTGTAATAACCGATGTTAATGCAATAAAAACAAGCGTAAGCACGGTATGACGTGTTTTGAAATTTTTAGTGTAGCCTGAAACTGATGCAAAAATCACTGCTGTAAATGATATTGTGAGATAATACGAAGTGTTTGAAAGGAAATCGTCTGCTTTTCCATTAAAATTAAAGCCGTAATGCGAAAAATCAAGATTTAAAATATTTCCTGCGTAGAACATAATATATGCTATGAGCGAAAAAGCAAAAATAATAATTGCACATCGTGATATCGCATTTGCGCCCTTGTATGCTCCGTATATGCACACTGAAAGCAAAATGAATGCTATCACATAGATATTTGCTTCGGGATTCAGCTTTTTTGCAAACATATCTGTATAGTTCAGAAGAAAATGCACCGCTGTATAAACAAAATACATTCCGTAAAACGCCGCAATAAATATTATTGCGGAAGGTGTTTTTATATGAGCATACGACAGGAAATCAAGGTCTGTATGTTTTTTTAGAATGATCGAAGGTATAAAAAACAGGAAAGCTATTGACAGCCCTGTTACTATACAGAGAACATCAAAAAGAAATGAATTGGTTCCGGATAAGTCCGTATTCTGCAAAAAAATCACTGCATTACTGCACAAAAACAGTGTCAGTAACAAACGTTTTGACGGAAATTTGATTTTTGTCTGCATTAATTATCCTCCGTTTCAGGAAATTTCTGCACCCTGATTGTGCGTTTTGAGAGTGTTTTCCAGTCTGCCCTGACGAACACATCACGCATACTTTTCAGTGAAAATGGTGCAAGTGAGGACATATACGGAACTCCGACTGAAGTCTTTGCACACATATTTATAAGCACCACGCAGGTTGCAAGAATTATTCCCCACAAGCCGAGAGTTCCTCCCACTATCACAAATACAAATCTTAGAACCATTATTGCAGGATACAGCGGTGATGTCACATAACTGCATATTGCCGCTGTTGCTACTACCATTAAGGTTGATGAGCTGATTATTCCTGCACTTACTGCACTTTCTCCGATGACAAGTGCTCCGACAATACTGACTGCGTGACCAAGCGGTTTAGGAATCCTCAATCCTGCTTCTCTCATTATTTCATAGACAAATGTTATGAGGATAACTTCAAGCGTTACGGGCAA
>JBGUUJ010000162.1:0-5516 GCA_045133455.1 Ruminococcus sp. | reverse complement strand
ATAAATGCTGTTTGCACATCTTGCTTGCATATTTTCTGTCAGCCTGACCAAAAAATCCTCGTAATGCGTCAGCATTACTGCGGTTTATTTGTCCAATCTGACGAAAAATCTGACGGCGCCATATGCACAAACGATTTAATCAGTGGTTCCTTAACTTCACTTTTTCAAAGCAAATACTTCACAATAGCACAGCTATTGCTTCACTTGCCACCATAGCGGCAAACTTCACTAAAATTTTATGGAGGTCAAAATGCTTAATATAGGATGTCATTTATCAATATCAAACGGATTTGAAGCAATCGGAAAACAGGCACTTGAGATAGGTGCAAATACTTTTCAATTCTTTACAAGAAATCCGAGGGGTGGTTCGGCTCGAAAAATTGAACAGTCGGACGTTGATGCGCTGAAATCAATAATGAAAGCGAATCACTTTGCAAAAATTCTTGCACATGCACCGTACACAATGAACCTCTGTTCGGCGAAGGCGGAAACAAGAGAATTTGCGCTTAACACCCTCACTGATGATTTAAAAAGAATGGAATTTCTGCCTGATAATCTCTACAACTTTCATCCCGGAAGTCATACGGGTCAGGGCGTGGAAACAGGTATAAAACATATAGTCGATGCACTGAACACTGCTATGTATCAGGAAATGACAACAACCGTGCTTCTTGAAACAATGGCGGGAAAAGGCAGTGAAATAGGAAGCCGTTTTGAGGAGTTGAAAATGATTATTGACGGGGTGAATCTCAGTGACAAGATAGGTGTCTGTCTCGATACCTGTCACGTTTTTGATGCAGGATACGATATAGTAGAGAATCTCGAGGGCGTACTTGAAGAGTTTGACAAAATAATCGGAATCAACAGACTGAAAGCCGTTCACCTCAATGACAGTATGAATTATCTTGGCTGTCACAAGGACAGACATCAAAAGATAGGGCAGGGCGCATTGGGGATTGAGACCTTCAGGAAAATCATAAATCACCGAAATTTATGCGATCTCCCTTTCTATCTTGAAACTCCCAATGAAATTGAAGGTTATGCAGAGGAAATAAGATTGTTAAAAACTATGGCAGAGTAATAAAACTTACAGCATAATTTCAGCACATTGTACAATATAGTTGATATGTTTAAATTATATAAATAATATTAATATTATTTATATATAACATCACAAAGTTGTGCAAAGTGTTTTGTAAAAAATACCTGTTTTGGCATAATTACTAAAAAGAATTTGACTTTATTGTGCAGTTAGCAGGTTGAATAAATGTGGATATTTTGTTATTATTTAAACGTAACTTGGTGAAGTGTGCAATTCACCATTTGCAAAAGGCAGAGTGAAATCTGCTGTAATTTTATTTTAGGAGTGAGAAATTTGAGCAAAAAGATCACAAGCATCGTACTTGCACTTTGTATGATGCTCTCTTGTCTCGCTGTTGGAAATTTTTCAGCACAGGCAAGCACAATTGATGCAGACAGCGTTTCTGCAATAACTGATACTGAGTCGGTTTCTGACTATGGTCTTGCTGACAACGTTCAGGACGGACAGATTCTTCAGTGCTGGAACTGGAGCTACAACGGTATCAAAAACAATATGAAGAAGATTGCTGAACAGGGCTTTACAGCTGTTCAGACTTCACCAATCCAGACAACAAAGGAATCCACTCAGGGTAAAACCATGGGTGGTAGCTGGTGGGTATTCTATCAGCCGTCAAACTTTACTATTGAAACTTCTTCTCAGAACGCACTCGGTACAAAAACTGAGTTTAAGGCAATGTGTGATGAGGCTCACAAGTACGGTGTAAAGGTTATCGTTGATGCAGTTTTGAACCATATGGCTAACACATCAGGCAATGACCTTTCCGGCACAATTCCGAGTGACATTAGAAACGATTCTTCATGCTGGCATGATATTTCAAAGAACAGCTGGTATGCATCACGTTATGATATTACTCAGTACTGTATGGACGGTCTCCCTGACCTCAATACATCAAACTCAAAAGTTCAGAACTATGCTATTTCATTCCTCAAGGAATGTATTGATGCAGGTGCCGACGGTTTCCGTTTCGACGGCGCAAAGCACATCGAAACTCCTGTTGACAGCGGTTGTGCAAGCCAGTTCTGGCCAAACGTTTTAAACGCAACAACAAGCTATGCTAAGAGTTCAAGAGGTATTACACCATACTACTACGGTGAAGTTCTTGACAAGACAACAGGTGACAACGACGGTGGCAGTGGTTCTTCTGTTGTAGGCTCATACACATCTTATATGAGCATCACAATGAGCAGCGTATCAAACTCAATCCGTAATTCAGTAAACGGCGGTGATGCTAACGGTGCAAAGAGAAGCGACTTCTACCTCGATGACGGTTCCAGCGTTGCAGGCACAAAAGCTGTTCTCTGGAACGAGTCACACGATACATACGCAAACGGCTCATCAAGCGGTCAGAGCGATACAACATTGAAAAAAACTTGGGCTATGGTAGGTTCAAGAGCAAATGCTTGCTCAATGTATCTTGCACGTCCTACAAGCACAAGCAGTACAATCGGTACAGCAAGCGTAACAGCTTGGGGCGATGCAGAAGTTAAGGCTGTTAACCAGTTCAAGAACTACTTTGCAGGTCAGTCAGAGTACCTCTCAACAAGCGGTTCAATCGCTTACAATGAGCGTGGCACAAGCGGTGTTGTTCTCGTTAACTTAGGCGGTTCTTCAGCTTCTGTAAATGTTCCTGCTAACAAGATGGCTGCAGGTACATACACAGACCAGATTACAGGCAACACATTCACAGTTTCAGGTGGTAAGATTTCAGGTAACATCGGTTCAACAGGCGTTGCTGTTGTTTACAACGCAGTAACTAAGCCAACAGCTTCTGTTACACCGGGTTCACAGACTTACAAGACAGACACACTTTCACTCACATTGAAGTATTCAAACGCTACAAGCGGTCAGTATTCAATTGACGGTTCTTCATACACAAGCTTCACAAACGGTCAGACAATCACAATCGGTTCAGGTCTTGATTACGGTACAAAGACAACTGTATCAGTTAAGGCTTCTGACGGTTCAACAACTTCTGATCCTGTAACATACACATATACAAAGGTTGACCCTTCACAGACTCAGAAGGTTTACTTCGATAACTCATCATACAACTGGTCAAGTGTTTACGCTTACATTTATGTTGATGAAAACAATCAGAATGCTGCATGGCCGGGCGTTGCTATGACAAAGGATTCTTCAACAGGCTACTATGTAATTGAAGTTCCTGAAAACCTTACAAACGGCTATGTAATCTTTACAGAAAGCTACAGCGCAACAACAAACCGTTACCCTGCTGACGGCGAAACAGGTTGTGAGCTTGCAGGCAGAACAATGCTCTTCAAGGCCGGCAACACATGGGTTGAGTACACACCACAGGTAACAACAACAGCTCCTGTAACTACTGTTGCACCTACAACAGTACCTGCAACAACAGCTCCGCAGAACAGAATCCTTATTGGTGACGCTAACCTCAGCGGTGCGATCACAATCAGCGATGCTACAGAAGTTCAGATGCACTGCTCAGAGATGAAAACTCTCACAGGCGACTACTTCACAGCTGCTGATGCTGACAAAAACGGCACAGTAAACATCAAGGATGCTACAGCTATCCAGAGTTACATCGCAGGTCTTACAGCATCAAGCGGTTCATGCGGTACATACATCGGCGGCACAGTAGATCCTACAACACCGTCTACAACAGTAGCTCCTACAACAGTTGCTCCTACAACAGCTCCTGTTTCAGGAAACTACATCTACTACAAGAACACAAACAACTGGAGTAATGTAAATGCTTACTACTGGAGCGATGCAGATACAACAATGACATCATGGCCTGGCGTTGCTATGACAAGCGTTGGCGACAATACATATCGTATTGAAGTACCAGCAAGTGCTCAGTACATTATTTTCAACAACGGTTCAGCTAAGACAGATGACCTTACACTTCAGGGTATGAACAAGATTTATAACAACGGCACATGGAGTGATTACGGTGTAGTAAATCCAACAACTCCTGTAAATCCGACAACACCTGTTTCAGGCACAACAATCTACTTTAAGTCAAGCAGCAACTGGGAAGAAGCTGACGCTTGGTTTGCAGTATATGCATGGGACGGCAACGGCGGCGAGAAATTCGTTGCTATGACAGAAGTTTCAAGCGGCGTATATTCAGTTGACTTAGGTGCAAGCTATGGAAATGTAATATTCTGCAGAATGAATCCTGCAAGCTCTTCTTGTGATTGGAGCAACGTATGGAATCAGACAGCAGATCTCACAGTTCCGTCAGGCAGCAACTGCTTCACTGTTAATTCAGGCGAGTGGACAGGTGCAAACGGTAGCTGGAGCAAATACTAATTTAAAATCTGTAAATAAATAATGTATTAAGAGCTCTTGGGCATTGCCCAAGAGCTCTGTTTTTCTTTGTAGGAAACTGCTCGTTCACGCTGATGTGCTGTCAAATAAATGTCGAAAACTTCTTTCTGTACTGACTCGGGGTGATTTCAAAAGCCTTTTTGAAATCCCTGTTGAAAAGTGAGAGATTGCTGTAGCCGCAGTTATGTGCGATTTCAAGTATATTATCATTCGTTTCAAGCAGAAGCGAGGTTGCTTTGTCGAGCCGCAAAGATTTGATATATTCAACGCAGGTCATTTTAGTGTTCTGTTTGAACATTTTCATAAAATAGCTTGTGCTCAGTCCGACGTGCGAAGCAATTTCGTCGATGCTCAGTTTTGAAGCCATATTATTCTGAATATAGCGGATGGATTTCTTTATAATCGGAGTGCATCTGATTGAATCTGTGGTAGAATTGAGAACAAAGTAATTGTTTTTATACAGCTGAATGAAGAAATCGTACAGATATTTTTTGATTTCAAGCTGATGAATAATACTTTTTTGTTCGGCACAATAATCAATATTATTCAAAACCTGCTTAATATAATTGTAACCCATATCACTCGTGTGAATAACAGGTTTAGAAATTTT
Source organism: Ruminococcus sp. (assembly GCA_045133455.1). Classification (GTDB taxonomy): domain Bacteria; phylum Bacillota; class Clostridia; order Oscillospirales; family Acutalibacteraceae; genus Ruminococcoides. The sequence continues at coordinate 492 of JBGUUJ010000162.1, read as the reverse complement.
CGTGTTGAGAAGTTCAGAAATGAACCTGTCGGTGAGGTTATCGCTGTTTAGTGAAAGCAGATAGGAACTGTCAATAATATAGCATACGGCAAGCAAATCGTTGTTGACAGACTTGCCGCTGTGAATAAGTTTTGACCCGATATATACAATATCCCCTTGGCTGACGTTGTATTCATTATCGTCAATGAAGAAGCTTCCGTTACCTTTTACTATGTAGTGAATTTCGATTTCAGTGTGCCAGTGAAACTGAAATCCTGCAAAGCCGTCAGAGTAGTCAAATTTGAGATATCTAAACGGCATATCGGTTTCTTTGAGTTCAAAAAGCTCTTCTGAGTAGATGTCAGTGTACGTTTTCATAGAAAAACCTCACTTATGATAGAATAGTATCAGGAAACAGTGCTTTTGTACAAGAATTAATATAATAATTATATTATAATATTATTGATTTGGCAAGACAGTTTGCCGAAAATTTTAGAAGTTGGTGAAATTTTA
>JBGUUJ010000161.1:0-10481 GCA_045133455.1 Ruminococcus sp. | reverse complement strand
CTCATAGCCTTTCTTCTCGGCTCAATTGCAGTTATCAACATCAGTCGTCAACGAGAACGTCGATTTTTGCACTGCTCTTTTCTGCCTTAGGAGCAGATTTTGCAGAAGGTTCAGCATTTGGAACTTCTGTGATTTTAGCCTTTGGAGCAGGCTTTTTGCGTGCATAGAGTTTGTCAATATTAGCCCAGAGCTGATCTTCAATTTCCTTTGCAAGGTCAAGGTCTGTCTTGAGAAGTTCCTTGACCTTGTCGCGTCCCTGTCCCAGACGGTTTCCGTTGTAGCTGAACCATGCGCCTGCTTTCTGTACGATTTCAGCCTTTACGGCGAGGTCGAGAAGTTCGCCCTCACGGGAGATACCCTCACCGTACATAATATCAAACTCAGCCTCACGGAACGGAGGAGCAATTTTGTTCTTTACAACCTTTGCTCTTGTGTGAGAACCAATCATTTCACCGTTAACTTTGATAGTTTCGACTCTTCTGATGTCGATACGCACTGAACTGTAGAATTTGAGCGCACGTCCGCCTGTTGTAACCTCAGGGTTACCGTAAACCACACCGACTTTTTCACGGAGCTGGTTGATGAAGATTGCTACGCAGTTTGATTTTGAAATCGCACCTGCAAGTTTTCTCAAAGCCTGTGACATAAGTCTTGCGTGAAGACCAACGTGGCTGTCGCCCATTTCACCCTCAATTTCAGTCTTAGGAACAAGAGCCGCAACCGAGTCGATTACAATTACGTCAATAGCACCGCTTCGGATAAGTGCTTCGGCAATTTCAAGTGCATCTTCACCCGTGTCAGGCTGTGAAACGAGAAGTGAGTCAACGTCTACTCCGAGAGCAGCGGCATATGTAGGGTCAAGAGCGTGTTCAACGTCGATGAATGCAACATTTCCGCCGTTTTTCTGACCCTCTGCAATGCAGTGGAGTGAGAGTGTGGTTTTACCTGATGATTCAGGTCCGTAGATTTCAACGATTCTTCCTCTCGGAAGTCCTCCTATACCGAGGGCAACATCAAGAGAAAGTGAGCCTGTTGAAATGTGCTCAACTGTCATATGTTTATTTTCGCCAAGGCGCATAACTGCACCTTTACCGAACTGTTTTTCAATTTGTGTAAGCGCAGTTTCAAGCGCTTTTGCTTTATCAAGTGCCATTCTATATACCTCCGAAAGTACCGACAGAGTCGGTGCGTTAAACTACTATAATTATAAAGTACAAAGAATAAAAATGCAATAAAAACGAGTTAAAAATATCGAACATAGTTTCTATTTTTAACCCATTGTCCCGATTATTGCCCTTTGAGTACCGCCTAAGTCAAGTTCAGTACGAATATTTTCAAAGCCCTTTGCTTTCATAAGTGACGCAACATATTCAGCCTGCTCTTCGCCAAGTTCAAAGGCAAGTGCTCCGCCGATTTTAATTTTATTGCTCCAATTTTCGATTATTGATTCATAAAAATCAAATCCGCTTTTTCCACCGTCAAGTGCCATTGATGGCTCTTGCTGAACTTCAGCCTGCAAAGTCTTGATGTCATCACTCTTAATATAAGGCGGGTTGGAAACGATTAAATCGTAATCTCCGTCAGCAAAATCAGTGTGGCATTTAAAAATATCGCCTTTGTACGCTCTGACAGGTGAGTTGTTGAGTTTTATATTTTTTTCAAGATAGCAAAATGCCGTATCGCTTAGTTCAACAGCTGTCACATCGGCATTAGCAAGTTTTGAAAGTGCAACAGAGATTGCTCCGCTGCCTGCACAAAGGTCAATTGTTTTTCGGCTTTGTCTGTTTTTAATAAATTCAGTGCAAAGGTTCACGACAACCTCGGTGTCGTCACGGGGAATCAGAACTCCTTCACCGACATAAAAATCAAATCCGCAGAAATTCCATTTGCCGAGAATATACTGCAAAGGCTCTTTTTTGGTGCGCCTTTCAGTCATTGAAAACAGCTTCTGCTCATTTTCGGGTGAAACAGGCTCATCTGAATGTGTCATAATGCCGAGCCTGTTGTAGCCTGTTACATTCTCAACAAGGCACAAAGCCTCAAAATCAGGAGTTTCAATTTCAGCCTTTGCAAGGATTTCCCTGCATTTTATGTACAGATTTTTTAAAGTTATCATTTTGTCACGATATCTGAGCCGTCCTCAGGAATTACAGCCTTAATAGCCTCGATTGCAACCTCAATCATCTTGTCATCAGGTTCTTTTGTAGTGATTCTCTGTGCCCAGATACCCGGTGCGGAAATAATTCTTGTCAGGAGGTTATCGTGCTTACCGCAGATTTTGATAAGTTCGTAACCGATACCGCAGGAGAGAGGAAGAAGGAGAATCTTAAATACGGGTCTTAAAAATCCAATTCCGAATGGTGCAACAGGAACAAAAAGTCCGATTACTATGCCGACAATCAACATAAGAACCATAAAACTTGTTCCGCAACGAGGGTGAAAACGTGTCTGTTTCTTAACATTTTCAACTGTAAGCTCTTCTTCGTTTTCGTAACAGAAAATAGTCTTGTGTTCAGCGCCGTGATACATAAACACACGCTTCATTTCCGACATCTGAGAACAGAGGACGATATATACGAGGAAAAGAACTATTTTAAGAACACCCTCAAATACTGATTTCCAGAACACTGCAAGTTCACCGTCTCCTCTGAACACAGGAACGACGTTTGCACTCAGGTCAAAAAGGAAAGAGGGGAGGAAGAAGAAAAGTCCAATCGCAATAGCAACACCGATGACAGATGCAAAAACCATAAGGATTTTCACAAGCTTGTCGCCTAACTTTTCATCGAGCCATTTTTCAAACTTTGACGGCTCTTCCTCTTCGATTTCACCTGCTTCAATAGCCTTGTCGGCTGCAAGCATAAGTGATTTATATGATAAGCGCATAGAATCAATCATACCTGCAATACCTCTCAAAAGCGGAAGCTTGAACAGCTTGCACTTTTGCGGAATAGTAGTTATGCTGATATCCTCGCTGTAAATTTCATTTTCACCTGTTCTTACGCATACAGTTGTGCGTTTCGGACCACGCATCATAATACCTTCAATCAAAGCACTGCCGCCGATTGAGGTGATTTTTTTAGTACAATTTTTAGCCATTTAATATTCCTTTCGATTATAGCTTTATGTTTTCGGGCATATTTTGTTCTTCCCCTTCCTTATAAACAGGGAAGGTAAGTGTTACCGTTGTTCCGACACCCTCGCCGCTTTCAATGTCGAGAGAGCCGTTATGCAGATTCATAATTTCATCTGCGACTGCAAGACCGATACCTGAACCGCCTACAGCCTGGTTAGCCTTGTAGAATTTCTCTTTTACTTTAGGCAAATCCTCGGCAGGAATACCGCAACCTGAGTCTGTAATGACGATTTTGATGATGTCGGGTTCGTCCTTGCTGTAGATTACCTGAGCCGCAACAACTCCCTGCGCAGGAGTGTATTTAAGGGCATTGTCAAGAATGTTAATGAACACCTGCTTGAGTCTGTTTCTGTCACCATATACAGGCGGATAAATAGCTTCGGGTTCATCGTAAAGAAGATGTTTGCCTTCGGAAACAGCACGTTCCTTGAGCATATATACAGTTTCATCGAATTCTGCAAGAATATCAAGCTTTTCGTTTACAAGCACCATTCTTCCGCTCTGAATACGGCTGAAATCGAGAAGTTCTTCAACAATACTTGTAAGTCTTGAGCTTTCCTTGATTATAACCCCGATACCTCTGTCAAAGGTGCGTCTGTCAAGCTTTCCACGTTCGGATAACTGCATTGTTTCAGCCCAACCCTTGATTGCGGTAAGAGGAGTTCTCAGTTCGTGAGAAACTCGTGAAATAAAGTCGTTTTTCATTTGTTCGGTGGTCTCAAGGTCTTTAGCCATATCGCTTACGGCATCGCAGAGGTCACCGATTTCGTCATCGTATTTGTGGTCGATTTTTTCTGAAGCAGAGAAATCACCCTGTGCAATCTGTGCGGCAGCCTCGGAAAGTCTGCGTATGGGCTTTACGATTGAACGAATAAACAGGAGTCCCGAAATGATAACAAGTGAAATAATTCCTATGCCGAGCGCAATTATAATCACCGAAACAATGAGAATACGGTTATTTACGAGGTCCATTGAGACTATGTAACGTATTGCGCCGACAACAGTTCCGCTGTCATTTGTGATAATTCTTGTTTCACTCATCGCACTTTCGCCTGAGCTGAGCTTTCCGTTCCAAAAAGCATAACCCTCACCGTTAGATTTTGCTTCTTCAAAATCAGGCAGATTTGTACTTTCGGAGGGGATAAAACCCGTTGAAGTCATTACAACTCTGCCTGTGGAGTTTATAACCATAACCTCCATTTGTTCTTTTCTCTCGAAGTTTTCAACGTAGTCTCTGGCTGATGAAGTAAAGCTTGTGGAACTGTCGCTTGTGTAGCCTGAGAATACGAGAGAAAGTTCACTGCACGTTGAAGCAAGGCTCTGCTCAACACTGCTCTGAAAAAGGTAGGTGACAATAAAAATAAGGCAGACAACGAGAGATATTATTATTGTAAGAATAACGCTGAGAGTATTGAGCATCCAACGTTTTGTAATACCCTTGAACATCTTGTTGCTTGCCTCCTTTTTATATTATAGAAATTGTGTCCGACGTTAGGCGGATATTATCCGCCACTACGAAATTGTGCAATTCAATGAGATGCTGAAATTTTTTCAATAGGATTGTTATTTTATCAAACAAGTAATCGGTTGAGAAACCGACGTTAAAATTAAATCCGACCTGTCTGCCCAAACTTAAAAATTGCCGGAATCCCATTTGTAGCCGAGACCCCATACTGTGATGATGTGTTTAGGATTTGACGGCTCGTCTTCGACTTTCATTCTCAGACGTCTGATGTTAACGTCAACGATTTTATCTTCACCGACATAAGCGTCTCCCCAAACGTGATTGAGAATGTCAATTCTGTCGAGTGCAACACCGGGGTTTGAGAAGAAATACTCCATAATTTGGAACTCAACTTGTGTAAGTTCAATCATTTTGCCGTTCTTGAGGAGTGCACGGTTTCTGAGATTGAGTGTAAATTCACCTGACTTGAGTTCTTCCTTGAAGTTATTTTCAGCGTGTGACTGCGCAAGTGCAACACGACGATAGAGTGAGTCAACTCTTGCAAGAAGCTCACTTGGAGAGAATGGCTTTGAAACGTAGTCGTCTGCACCAAGCATAAGACCCGTTACTTTATCCATTTCCTGAGTTTTTGCGGAAAGCATAATAATTCCGATACCACCGTTGCGGTTTCTCAGTTCCTTACATACCTGAAACCCGTCTATACCCGGCATCATTACGTCAAGTATGGCAACGTCAAAATCTCCGTTATGTTCTTCGTATTTCTGAAGTGCAACTTCACCGCAGTCAGCTTCAACAACATCGTATCCTGCTCTTGTGAGATTGATAACGACAAAGTCACGGATTGCGGATTCATCTTCGCAAACAAGTATTTTCTTCATAACAAAACCTCCATAATTTTTGTACGATTAAACTACCGTTTCCTTTAATACGGAAAAGGCTGTCTTGATTTCATCATCGGTCAGCGCAAGCTGACTTGTTGTATCTGTGTTTTTAAATGTATATGCGTATTTGTTATCCTTATAAATAAGGGTATATTCATCGTTATTTTTGCCTTTTTCCCATTCTGAAGATTCAAAAACCCTTACGTCAAAGAGTTTTTCACCGAGCATGCTCTTTTTCCACTCATAAACGGAGGTTGTGTTTTCTTCAGTGTTGTGAATGGCTGTAACCTTGTCGTCAAGCCATTTGTCAGGCATTTTAATTGTATAATCAAAGCTGTAATTTGCAATTACGTTCAGTTTCTGAGTAACAGATTCGTTGTCTGTTACAAGATTATTCCAAGTGATTTTGTCTGCAACAGTTTCAGCCGCCTCATTTTTTGAACGGGGCAGTTTTTCAACTGACGGAAATTCGATTATTCCTTCGCTGTCAATGTCAGTTGAAATAACAGAGCAGTTGCGCTGAGTAATATTTTTTGATTTCTCCCTGAAAAGAGGATTCCTCAGCAAAGACATTTCCATATTGTAATAAATAACCTGTGTTGAAAGTTCAGTAGTTGCAGATTCACCGTCAACTACGATTCCTTTATAACCGTCACCTAAATCGGAAAACTGAATGTTCCTGTATTTAATTACATTCGGGTCCATTGAAGCCGTAGCCTTTGGATAGAGAGTTTTATTTTCCTTGTTGTAATCAAGCATTGTGGCATTTGCTTCGTTCTCAGCCGTGTATAGGGTGAGGGTCATTACCTCATTTTTGCTGTCCGAGGTAAAATCCCCGCAGTAAAATGTTGAATAAGTCTGTCCTGCGTTGATTTCAGAGGTTTTTCCGTCTGAGTAGCTGTAGCAGGATAAAAAGTTCGTGTTGGGGGCGTAGGTTGTGTAACCTACAAGAATTTCAAGAGAGTTTTCACCGTCAATTTCTGCAAAGTCAACACAGTCAACGTCGGTTGTGTCTGTTATGCGGTCTGATGAGAGTTTCCATTCTCCGTTGTCAGAGTACATCACAAGCATATGTATTCTTGCAACATCATCGCCCTGACGATAAAAAGCGATAGCTTCTTCATTTTCGTCACCGTCGAGGTCGTACATAATAATTGCACTGCGGTGATTTCCGCTTTTTGGATATTTCAGTGTATATTTGTCCTTTGCTGTAGCAGCGATAAGCTGTTCAATTTCAGCTTCGTCACCGGTTGTTTTAGGAGGTCTGAGCAGGCTGTCAGAACTGAAATCGGTTATATCACAGCCACTTGCCGAGGATACAAAGACTGTTCCGAGCAGTATGATTGATAAAACAGCTTTTATGTTCAATTCTGACACCACCTTTTTAGAATTCAATTAATAAAAAAACGTTAGTTTATCGGACGTAAAGAATATCATTCCCTACAAAATTCTCGCAAAAACACTTATTGTAGGGGTTGGATTCCCGAACGACCCGTTACGTTTCCGGATATCAATGTTTGAGCAAATACTTAATTTTTCTGCTTAGCAATACAGTATTTGATTTTGATGCCCTCAGCCGAGAACATTTTTTCGTGCTCGGTCTGAATGTTATCGGTTACATCACTTGAATGAAGATCTCTTGTGATGTATGTGATTTCATATCCGCTCTGCTCAAAGTATTCAAGGCTTTCTTCAAAAAGCTCGTCGTCATCGGTCTTGAAACGGATTTCAGCGTCCTTTTTGAGGAATGTTTTGTACATTTCAAGCTTTTTATAATATGTAAGTCTGCGTTTTTTATGCTTGCCTCTCGGCCACGGATTGCAGAAGTTGATGTAAAGTCTTTCGATTTCATCTTCTTTTGTGATGATTTTATCAAGCTGTTCAACGTTGTAGTTGACAAGCAGGAGATTAGTAATATCGTCCTGAGTTTTTCCGCTTTCTTCAAAAAGTTTTACTATAGTGCGTCTGCCTACACCAAGCATATCAATTTTTATGTCAAGTGCGATTATGTTTTTGTCGGGATTTTCAAGCGCAAGTCTGCCTGCAAATCCGCCTTTTCCGCAACCAATTTCAAGATAAAGCGGTTGTTCTTTTTTAAAGGCATTTTTCCAATTACCTGTGTGCTCTTCGGGATTCTTTACAAAAAAGTCGCAAACCGAAAGCTCAGGCTCTGCCCATTTCTTTTTTCTGATTCTCATAGTCCCTCATTTGCGGTGCAGAATGGCGCACCACTACATATAGTTATTTATTGTATCATTATATCAAATTGTTACAAATTATGCAATAAATATTTTGCTGTTATGCTCAGCAAATTTACAGGAAAATTAAATAAATTTAATATTATCGCTGTAAGTTGTCGATTTTGTAAATATAATGTCGGGAAAATTATCGGAAAGTCGCTTTATAAGAGGCAAAATTACAATATCTTCACTTTTAAAATGACCTGCGTCTATAATATCAATTTTAAGGTCATTTCCTGCGTTGATTTCGTGATGCTTGATTTCACCTGTCACAAGAACATCAGCTCCGATTTGAGATGCACAGAAGATTTCACTTCCGCCTGAGCCTGAAGAAACCGCAACTTTTTTAACGGTTTTCCTTACGTCGGTGTAACGAAGTCCGTTGCAGTCAAGAGATTTCTTAACGTTTTCGGCAAATTCCCTAATATTGGTTTCGTTTTCAAGTTCTCCGATGAACAGACATTCACCGATTTCGGATTTAACGGTGTTTTTCACACCGATAGCCTCTGCAAGGCAAATATTGACGCCGAAAATGTCGCTTAAATCAAGGTTTGTGTGCATACAGAGCGCAGAGATTCCTTTTGACGCAAGAAGATAGGGGACATCAACGCAGGAAAGTTTTTTTATAGGACTGAAAATCACAGGGTGGTGGCTGATAATCAGCTCACAGCCAAGGCTTTCAGCTTCAATAACTACGTCCTTTGTGATGTCAAGCGTAACGAGAACTTTCGAGATTTCTTTGTTTTTGTCACCTACGAGAAGTCCGACGTTATCAAAATCCATTGCCGAACATATAGGGGCAAAAGTTTCAAAATAGTTTATGATATCATTAATTTTTGTCATTGATAATCTCCTGTAGTTTTTCTGCAAGCATAGCAAAACGCACATCACCCTTTGCCTGCTTGAGAAGTCGGTTGATGTGACTTTCGACAAAGCGGAGATGCGTTTCATCAGTGTTCGGTGAAAGCTCTGCAAGGTAGTAATAGATTTCGTCTCTTGCAATGATTTCGCCTGTATATTGTACAAGCAGAACAGTATAGCATTTCTTTGACGCAATACAACAATCCTGCCTGAGAATTGTATAGCCGTTTTCACAGAGCCGTTTAATCAAAAATTCGCTCTTAGTCATTGGCTGGAGGATAAAATGTTTTGAACTGTCCTTTGCAAAATTACATTCTGTAAGGATTTTTGCAATCAGTTCACCGCCCATTCCTGCGATAACAATATCGTCAGCTTCGTCAGAACGGATTTCTTTCAGTCCGTCACTGAGACGAGTACTTACTTTGTCGCACAAATCAGCATTAATAATGGTAGTCCTGCCTCTCTTGAGAGGTTCTTCGTTTATGTCTGCGGCAATCGCCTGAGGGCATTTGCCAATACGGCACAGCCACACCGGTAAATACGCATGGTCTGTGCCGATATCTGCAAGTTTTGCTCCGTCACGGACAAAGTCAGCACAGAGCATCAGTCGATTGTCAAGACGAGAGTCTGAGCCTGTCATCAGCCTACAGCTTCGTTGAGTGCTGAAATAAGAGCGTCAACATCTGCTCCGTGAACAGCACAAGCCTCTTCAATAGTTTCGCCTCTTGAAGCAGGACATCCGAGGCAATGCATACCGATGCTGAAGAAAAGTTCAGCAGTGTCAGGGTATTTGTCGAGTACATCTCCGATGATTGAATTTTTTGTGATTTCCATTATTAAAAACCTCCGATTTTTTAAAGGTAATACCGCATAATTATAATGTGCTGATTGTGCGGTGTTACCTATATTATCAATGTCATAAAAAGACATTATTATAAGTATAACATATAAACGTAAGATTTAAAAGAACATTTATTTTCCAGATGACCAATATTTTCGGTCAAGACTTCTGAACTGCACAGCTTCAAGAACGTGTGACGAACGGATAATTTCAGATTGTTCAAGGTCAGCAATTGTTCGTGCAACCTTTAAAACCCTGTCATATGCTCTTGCAGTAAGTCCGAGGTCGTTGAAGGAGTTTTTCAGCGTGTTTTCTGCTTCCTTTTCAATAATGCAGACTTTTTCAAACTGTTCAGCGTTGATTTTTGCATTGCATAGAGTTTTTGAACCTTTGAAACGCTCACGCTGAATTTCTCTTGCTGCATCAACACGCTTTTTTATTGTTTCAGAAGATTCGGTTTGCACCTTGCTTCTCAGTTCCTCAAATTCAACGGGCGGAACTTCAACGTGAATATCAAAACGGTCGAGAAGGGGACCTGAAATTCTGTTGAGATAACGCTTGATTTTAATATCCGAGCAACTGCATTTGTGAGTCTTGTCACCATAATATCCGCACGGACAGGGATTCATAGCGGCTACAACCATAATTGAACACGGATAGGTGCAGTTCTGTCCCGAACGTGAAATTGTGATTTCAGCATCTTCAATAGGTTGTCGCAGAACTTCAAGTGCATTGCGTGCAAATTCGGGAAGTTCGTCAAGGAAAAGTACTCCGTTATGAGAAAGTGAAACTTCACCCGGTTTTATTCCTCCTGTTCCGCCTCCGCCGAGACCTACGGGAGTTACAGTGTGGTGAGGTGCACGAAACGGTCGTGTCTGAATCAGACCGTCATTGTGTAAAGTTCCTGCAATGGAATGAATTTTGGTGGTTTCTATCATTTCGTCAAACGTCATATCGGGAAGTATTGACGGGAGTCGCTTTGCAAGCATACTTTTTCCCGAACCGGGAGGTCCGATGAGCAGAATATTATGCCCTCCTGCAGCGGCAATTTCAAGTG
>JBGUUJ010000160.1:0-3540 GCA_045133455.1 Ruminococcus sp. | reverse complement strand
CTTTATGTACACTGCTACTGTATCCCATTTTTAACATCCCTTACATTAAAAATTGTCAAGTGTGTCTATCTTTTCAAGCTCATCTATATCATATGAGGTTTTTCGTGTCGATTTCTTATCAGGTGTCTTTTCAAACTTTGCAAGGTCTTCCCTGTTTTTAATATTGTTTGAATTCCAGCGTTTCAGGATTCCGTCAATATATCTGAAATTTGTATCACCTTTTGAATCTACACATCTTTCATATGCTTCTCTGAGCATTTCGGGTGAAAACTTCCATTCACCCACCCATTTATCACCGAATTCAAGCTGTTTTTTCGTGGGTGAACCGACATTTTTCAAACCAAAAGCCGATGACACTATTGAAAAATTCTTGCTTGTCTGCTTTATATGTTCAATCTTATTGTCAGCCGCTTCAACTGAACAGATTCCTTCATCAGCCCAGACTATGCCGATTTTCTCAATTGTGCGCATATTTGCCTTATCTATGCTTATACAATACTGAATGAGCATAAGAATTACATCAAGAGGAAGTCCGCAGGTATCTTTGAGCATAAGAAGGGTTGATATATCTGAATTTGAAAGAACTTTTCCCAGAGCAAGCTGTGCTTCTCCCACAAGGAATTTAAGTTCTTCATCAACTGCAAGTCGCTGTGAGGTGAAAACATAATCCGGCTTCTGTGGTCTTGTAACTGTAAAATGCTGTTTTGCTTTGTCTACATCATCTGCTATGTCATCTACAGTTACATTTTTTGTTTCCTTTTTAGAAATATCATCTTGCTTTATTTCTGTAAATGAATTAACCTTTGTTTTTGCTTTCAGTACAGGCTCTTCAACTGTTTCGCTGACAGGTGCATACTCTCCGTTTGCTTTCTGAAGTATTCCCATATTGACCCAATAGTCGAGTGCTTCCGGAATGTCTGTTACATTGACTCCTGTTGCTAAGGAAACTGCATTTTCATCAAGCTCTTTATCTGAATTTCTCAGTACATAGAGCAACACTTTTAGTTTTACACCGTCGGAAAATTTCAGTCCCTCATCAACTATTTTTGAAGGAACTGCAAATACTGAATTCCACACCCCGAGATTTATTTTTATTGACATCTTATCTACATCCTTTTTCTTCTCTATAGTATAACATATGTTTTGGATTTTCAAAATAAAAAATAAGAATTATATAGATTTTTTTATAATTCTGTGATAACATATATTTGACTACAGAAAGGATGATTGAAATGACACATACATATTTTCCTCAGGGCGTATGCTCAAGACAGATGAATATTGAACTTGACGAAAACGGAATTATTACCGATTGTGAAATTATCGGCGGTTGTGCGGGAAATACTTCGGGCATATGTCAGCTTGTTAAAGGTATGGACGCTGAAGATGCCATGAACAGAATGAGAGGTATTGATTGCAGAGGCAGAGGAACTTCCTGTCCTGACCAGCTTGCAAACGCTATTGAAGAGGCTCTGGAAAAAATTTGATAATTATTTAAGGGCAGAATTTCTGTCCTTATTTTTTTTACTGCGATAAAACACAATACGAGGTTTGTAAGTTTTCAGCTTTTTGATTATAAATTCAAGAAACTGTCTGAACAAAATCGAAAGTATTGTGACTATTACGGCAAAAATGCTCATAATAAGAAGAATTATTAAAAATACAGACATAAAAACATCCTTACATTTATATGATAACTTCATTATAAATGTAAGGATTTGTATTTTTTAATGAATTGTGTAGACCGGAAAATTACTTTGAAAGGAAGTAATCCATCATTGTAAAGCCTTTTTCTATGTAATTACCAGTTGCCTGTGCTTCCTTTTCAGTAAAACTCTTTACACCGTCTTCTGCTTCATTCTTGCTGTCATATATGAGATACGGAACAGGATTTGAACTGTGTGTACGGATTGAAAGCGGTGTCGGATGGTCAGGGCATACCAAAACTGCGAAATCATCGTATGTTCTGAGGAACTCAGTTACAGGTGTAAGAATGTGCTTATCGATAAGCTCAATTGCCTTTACCTTGTTTTCAATTTCACCTCGGTGACCACATTCGTCAGGTGCTTCAACGTGTACATATACAAAATCCGCACCGTTTTTAAATTCTTCGATTGCAGCCTTGCACTTACCGTCAAAATTTGTATCAAGGTAACCTGTTGCACCTTCTACGTCTACGCTATTCATATCTGCACAAATTGCAATACCCTTGAGAAGGTCAACTGCTGAAATCATACTGCCTTTTTTGCCGAACTTGCTCATAAAACTGTCAAGCTGCGGCTTTGTGCCTTCACCCCAGAGCCAGATTGAGTTAGCAGGACGCTTACCGTTTGCAATTCTCTTTTTATTTACAGGGTGGTCTTTCAAAAGCTCATAGCTCTTTTTCATAAGCTCATAAAGCTTTTCTGTGTCTTCACCCTTTGGGATATACTCAGTGATTACACGATTTGAGATATCGTGAGGAGGTGTAAGTTCACCCGGCTGTGGATTACCGTTGTTCCATACAAGGCAATGACGGTATGATACACCTGAATAGAATGTGAATGTATCGTCACCGAGATTCTCCTGAATGTAATCAATTAAAATCTTTGCTTCTTCTGTTGAGATATCATCTGCACAATAATCAACCATTGTTCTGTCTTCGTAATTCTCTTCATCTGAGAGCGTTACAAGGTTGCATCTCAAGGTTACATCTGTGTCCTTTAAATCTATACCGATACTTGCAGCCTCAAGAGGTGAACGTCCGCTGTAGTAAACAGCAGGTTCATATCCGAGTACTGAAAGGTTTGCTACGTCACTTCCGGGTTTTAAGCCTTCTGCTACTGTCTTTACCATTCCAACTTCGCCTTTTGAAGCAAGGCAGTCCATACATGGTTTTACCGCTTTTTCCATAGGTGTGGCATTTCCCAGCTGTTCTACAGGCTCATCTGCCATTCCGTCACAAAGCATTACGAAATATTTCATTTATATCATCTCCGTTATTTCTGAAGTGTTCCAAGACTTGCACATTTAAGGTATGCATTGATAAATCCGTCAATGTCACCATCCATTACAGCCTGAATATTACCTGTTTCAAAGCTCGTGCGATGGTCTTTTACCATTGTATACGGCATAAATACATAGCTTCGGATCTGTGAACCCCATGTAATTTCTTTTTGCACACCCTTGATATCCTCGATTTTTTCAAGATGCTCACGCTCTTTAATTTCAACAAGCTTTGAAATGAGCATTTTCATAGCTACGTCACGGTTCTGGTACTGGCTACGTTCAACCTGACTCGCAACTACGATACCTGTAGGAATATGTGTAAGACGTACAGCTGATGAGGTTTTATTTACCTTCTGTCCGCCTGCACCGCTTGCACGGTAAACGTCCATTTTGATGTCTTCAGGTGCAATATTTACTTCTATATTGTCATCCATTTCAGGCATTACTTCGAGTGATGAGAAACTTGTGTGACGTCTGCCCTGTGAGTCGAACGGTGATACTCTTACAAGACGGTGAACACCTGCTTCACTCTTGAGATAACCGTATGCATTT
>JBGUUJ010000159.1:0-5995 GCA_045133455.1 Ruminococcus sp. | reverse complement strand
GAAAGTTGGGGCGGATATATTGTTGAAAATCTTTTTGAATCTATCGAAGTTATTTTGAGCTACGTTACAAACACTATGAGTTTCCTGCGTGTAGGTGCTTTTGTTCTTGTTCATGCCGGTATGATGATGGTTGTATTCGTGCTTGCTGAAACAGTAGGCGGTATTGGTTACTGGCCTGTTGTTATATTTGGAAACGGTCTTGTTATGTGCTTGGAAGCTCTGCTTGTTGCTATTCAGGTACTTCGTCTTGAATATTACGAGATGTTCAGCCGCTTCTATTTAGGTGAAGGCAGACCTTACGAGCCTGTAAAACTTATAAAAGAATAATTGGAGGAATTTGTTATGTTATTCAATTCATTAATGCTCGCTTTACCAGTTGTATTTCTCATCGTTTCTGTTATTGTTGCCGTGAAGGCTTTTGAACACGGCAAGAGCAGAAAGAAAACTGTTCTTATGCAGATGGCTTCTTTTGCAACTGTTTTCGCAATTTGTATGGTTTGTCCTTTTGTAGCTAACGCTGCTTCAGGCGATACTGCCGCAGCTACTGACTCATTCGGCAACGGTATGGCTTATATCGGTGCTGCTATTGCTACAGGTCTTTCATGTATCGGCGGTGGTATTGCCGTTGGTAACGCTGCTCCTGCTGCTATCGGTGCAACAAGTGAAGATCCTAAAGCTTTCGGTAAGGCTATCATCTTCGTTGCTCTCGGCGAAGGTATCGCTCTCTACGGTATGCTTATCTCAATTATGATTATTTCTTCTATCGGCTGATAAATTAGCTAAGAAGGTTTGATACTATGAAATTTTTTCTTATAAGTGATAATGTTGATACAAAAATGGGTATGCGTTTTGCCGGCATTGAAGGCGTTGTCGTTCACAAAGAGGACGAAGTCAGAAATGCCTTAACAGACGCTATGAACAGAGAGGACATCGCTGTTATTCTTATGACCGAACATCTTGTCTCTCTCTGCCCTGACCTTGTATATGAACTCAAGCTTAACCGCAAACAGCCTCTTATTGTTGAAATTCCCGACCGTCACGGTAACGGAAGAACAAAGGACAGTATTACAAAATATGTTCAGGACGCAATCGGCGTTAAGCTGTAAAAACACATCACATAAATTTTCCAAAGAGGTTATGCATATGGATAAAAACCAGAAAACTGATAACTTTCTTAATGCCATAAAAAGATATGCTGATGAACAACACCTTGCTATGCAAAATGAGGTTGAACAGCTCAAGGCAGAAAAACTCAGAGAAGCTGAGGAAAATGCTAAATATGAGTCAGAAAAGTTTATAAAAGATAAGCTTGAGGTTAAAAGAAACGAACAAACTTCAAAAATTGCAAAGCAGATTCAGGAAGGTCAGAAAGAACTTTTTATAAAAAGAGCTCAAATGACCGAAAGCGTATTTGAAAAGGCATCAAAAAAGCTTATTGAATTTACTAATACTCAGAAATATTCCGAAATGCTCATCAACAGTGCAAAGGAAATTGCCGATTTCTTCGGCTGTGAAAGCTGTGTTCTCTATATCAATGAAAGAGATATGGGCTCGGCTGATAAAATCAAGGCATTATTCAAAGGCGATGCTCAGGTAGTGTCTGATAAAACGGTTAAAATTGGCGGTATCAAGGGTTTTTGCAGTATTATTAATATAGTTGCAGACAACACCCTTGACAGCAAGCTGTATGCGCAGAGAGAATGGTTTATTGAAAATTCAGGTCTGAGCATACTTTAATTCCAACCGAAAGAGATGATTATACAAATGGAAAATAACAATGTTATTTACGGAATTAACGGTCCTGTTGTTACTGTAAAAAAAGCCGACAGCTTTGAAATGATGGAAATGGTTTATGTCGGCAAGCAAAGACTTGTTGGTGAAATTATCGGTATCACTGATGAATTTACTACTATTCAGGTTTATGAGGAAACTACAGGTCTGAAACCGGGTGACCCTGTTGTGGGTACAGGTGCTCCGATGAACGTTCTTCTCGGCCCCGGTATTATTGATAATATTTTTGACGGTATTGAACGACCTCTTAAAGCTATTGAAGAACAGTCAGGTGCTTTTATCAACAGAGGCGCTTCTGTTTCTTCTCTCGACGACCAGAAACTCTGGAATGTTACTCTCAAAGTTAAGGTCGGTGACAAGCTTGAAGGCGGTCAGATTTATGCCACACTTCCTGAAACTCCGATTATTGAACACAGACTTATGGTTCACCCTGAACTTTCAGGAGTTATTACAAGAGTTATGCCTGACGGCGAATATAAGCTCTTTGATACAGTTGCAGTACTCAAAGACGATGAAGGTGTTGAGCATAATCTTACTCTCTGTCAGAAATGGCCTATCAGAACTGCAAGACCTGTAAAAGAACGTCTTACTTCTTCTGTTCCGCTTATCACCGGTCAGCGTGTAATTGACGCTCTCTTCCCTATTGCAAAGGGTGGTACTGCTGCTATCCCCGGCGGATTCGGCACAGGTAAAACTATGACTCAGCACCAGCTTGCTAAATGGTGCGATGCTGATATCATTATTTATGTAGGCTGTGGTGAACGTGGTAATGAGATGAGTCAGGTTCTTGAAGAGTTTTCTGAACTTATCGACCCTAAGTCACAGCGTCCTATGACTGACCGTACAGTGCTTATTGCAAACACTTCAAATATGCCTGTTGCAGCTCGTGAGGCTTCCATATACACAGGTATCACACTCGGTGAATACTACAGAGATATGGGATATCACGTTGCAATGATGGCTGATTCGACTTCACGTTGGGCCGAGGCTCTTCGTGAAATTTCAGGTCGTCTTGAAGAGATGCCTGCCGAAGAAGGCTTCCCTGCCTATCTTCCTTCACGTCTTGCCGAATTCTATGAGAGAGGCGGAAGAGCTGATGTTCTCAGCGGTGGCGAGGGTTCAGTAACACTCATCGGTGCGGTTTCACCTCAGGGTTCTGACTTCTCTGAACCTGTTACTCAGAATACAAAGAGATTTACACGTTGCTTCTGGGCTCTCGATAAATCACTTGCCTATGCAAGACATTATCCTGCTATCAACTGGATGCAGAGCTACAGCGAATATTTCAACGACCTTGACCCTTGGTTCAGAGATAACCTCGGTGATGACTTTGTAAAATATCGTAACAGAATCAGCGCACTTCTTCAGGAAGAAAGCTCACTAATGGAAATCGTTAAACTTATCGGTTCCGACGTTCTTCCTGATGACCAGAAACTTGTTATTGAAACTGCAAGAGTTATCCGTGTAGGATTTTTACAGCAGAATGCTTTCCATGCTGATGATACATTCGTTCCGCTTGAAAAGCAGAAACTTATGATGAAAACTATTCTTCATCTTCACAAGAAGGCTAAAAAGGTTGTCGCTAAAGAAATTCCGCTTTCTAAGATTCTTAAGCTCGGTCTTTTTGATAAGCTTACAAAGATGAAGTATGATATTCCTAACAGCAAGCCTGAAATGTTTGATGATTATATCAAGGAAATCGACGAAAAGCTTGCTTCACTGATTATGTAAGGAGGAAACGCAATAATGATTTTAAATTATGTAGGCGTTAAGGAAATTAACGGCTCCCTTATCGTAATGGACGGCGTTAAAGGCGTTTCCAATGAAGAAATTGTTGATATCCGTCTTGACAACGGTACTGTCCGCCAGGGTCGTGTCGTTCAGATTGAAGGCGAAAGAATCGTGGTTCAGGTTTTTGAAGGCACAAGAAGAATCAGCCTTAAAAACACAAAGACTACTCTTACAGGTCATCCGATGGAAATGCCTCTTTCTCCTGAAATTATCGGTCGAGTTCTTGACGGTGCAGGCAGACCTATTGACGGTCTCGGCGATATTTTCCCTGTTAAGCGTGAAAATATCAACGGTACTCCTATCAACCCTGTTTCTCGTGTTTATCCTAAGAACTATATCAACACAGGTATCTCAACAATTGATACTCTTATGACTCTTATCAGAGGTCAGAAACTTCCTATCTTCTCAGGTACAGGTATGACTCACAATGATCTCGCTGTTCAGATTGTTCGTCAGGCTAAAATCAGCGGTGCTGACAGCTCTAACTTTGGTGTTGTTTTTGCTGCCATGGGTGTTCAGAAAGACGTCGCTGAGTATTTCAGAAGAAGTTTTGAGGAAAGCGGTGTTCTTTCCCGTGTTGTTATGCTTCTAAACCTCTCAAATGACCCTATCATTGAAAGAACTCTTACTCCGAGATGTGCGCTCACTATAGCTGAATATCTTGCTTTTGAGCTTGATATGCATATTCTTGTTATTATGACTGATATGACTTCTTATGCTGAGGCTCTCCGTGAGTTCTCTTCATCAAAGGGTGAAATTCCCGGTCGTAAGGGTTATCCCGGTTACCTCTATTCTGACCTTGCTTCTCTTTATGAGCGTGCGGGTATGATCAAGGGGCACTCGGGTTCTGTTACTCAGATTCCTATTCTTACTATGCCTAATGATGATATTACTCATCCGATTCCTGACCTTACAGGCTACATCACTGAGGGACAGATCGTTCTTGACCGTTCTCTTCAGGGACAGGGACTCTATCCTCCGGTAAGCGTTCTCCCTTCCCTTTCTCGTCTTATGAAGGACGGTATTGGTGAAGGCTTTACAAGAGCAGACCATCAGTCACTTGCCAACCAGCTCTTTGCTTCCTATGCAAAGGTTATTGATGCCCGTTCTCTTGCTTCTGTTATCGGTGAAGAAGAACTCTCTCCTATCGATAAAAAGTATATGGAATTCGGTAAGCTCTTTGAATCTAAATTTGTTAATCAGGGCTTTAACGAGAACAGAAGTATTGAACAGAGTCTTGACCTCGGTTGGGAACTTCTTTCAACTCTTCCGAGAGCTGAGCTTGACCGTGTTGACGATGCTATTCTTGATAAATTCTACAAAGGTTAATCCTTCTGAAAGGAGTGCAGATGTATGGCTGTACAGGCAGTGCCTACCAAAGGTAACTTGATGAACAATAAAAAGTCGCTTGCACTTGCTAAAAACGGTTATGAACTGCTTGACAAAAAGCGTAATATTCTCATCAGAGAGATGATGACGCTTATTGACCATGCTAATGCTGTTCAGCAGAAAATTGATGACGCTTATGAAGAAGCCTATATAGCTTTGCAGACAGCCAACATAACCAACGGTTTCTGTGAGGATATCTCAAATTCTATTCCTATTGAAGATACTCTCAGCCTTGATTCAAGAAGCGTTATGGGTGTGGAAATTCCTATTCTCACGATTGAAGGACGTAAACATCACGACTTCCTTCACTACGGTATGAGAACCACAAACTCAGCTATTGATAAGGTTCATAACAAGTTTTCTGAGGTAAAGCATCTCACTGTTGAGCTTGCTGAAATCGAAAACAGTGTTTACAGACTTGCTGATTCTATCAAAAAAACGCAGAAACGTGCAAACGCTCTTAAAAATATTATGATTCCGAGATTTGAGGAAACTGTAAAGTTTATTACTGACGCTCTCGACGAAAAAGACAGAGAGGAATTCAGCCGTCTAAAGGTTATAAAAAGAAAGAAGCTTAAAGATGCTGAAATGAGAAAAGTTCTCGAATCTGAAAATGAAAACGCATAAATATGTAAATCACGCTCACAATTGGGGCGATTGACTTTACACGCAATTCAAATAGTCAGTTTAAAGCAGTTTGAATTGCATGCACCTTTTATCCCCAACCGTTTACTTTAAAGTTTTAAAGCTGTTTCAAATCAAATTTGAGACAGCTTTTCTTTTATTACACTATATTCACCAAACCACATTTAAAGCATGAAACTGAGAGGTTAGGGTAAATATACCTTTAGCTCAATTTATCGAAATATGCCGTTTACGAGCATCACGTGAATCTAATTTTGAAATAAAATTGTAATAAAAATAAAAACCTACATATGGTATAACATAAGTGGGTGAAAAAAATGGAAAGTTTTGAAAAATTACAAGAGAAAATGGAAGAATTAGAGAAAGAAAGCGGACACAA
>JBGUUJ010000158.1:0-19262 GCA_045133455.1 Ruminococcus sp. | reverse complement strand
AATTATCCCTCCCAGTGCAATAAACTGAGAGGGATTTTATGTTTTATTAAAAATTGCTCGGACATACTCGGGCACAGAAGTCTTGACTAACATCAGACTGTCTGCTCGAATTGCCTGCGGGGCTACCCGAATTTGTACCTTATTGAAAATTGCTCGGACATACTCGGGCACAAAAGTCTTGACTAACATCAAGCTGTCTGCTCGAATTGCCTGCGGGGCTGCCCGCTACATAATTGAATTGATTAAGCCGCCTTTTTTGATGATGTTCTGAATGAACTCAGGGAATGGCTCTGCCTGATATGTCTTGCCTGTTGTTTCGTTTGTGATTACACCTGTGTTGAAGTCAACTGAAACAACGTCGCCAGCTTTGATTTCCTTTGCCGCCTCGTCGCACTCGAGAATCGGAAGTCCGATGTTGATTGCGTTACGATAGAAAATTCTTGCAAATGTTGATGCGATTACGCAGGAAATTCCGCTTGCCTTGATTGCAATTGGTGCGTGCTCACGAGATGAACCGCAACCGAAGTTCTTTTCGGCAACCATAATGTCGCCTGTCTTTACGTTATTTACAAACTCTGCGTCGATATCCTCCATACAGTGAGCCGCAAGCTCCTTGTGTGATGCTGTGTTCAAATAACGTGCAGGGATAATTACGTCGGTATCTACATTGTCACCGAATTTATGTACTGTACCTTTAGCATTCATTGTTAAGTACCTTACCTTTCTTATTGATTAAAGCTTTGCAGGGTCGATGATGTAGCCTGCTACTGCACTTGCTGCCGCTACTGCAGGGCTTGCAAGATAAACTTCGCTTTCAACGTGTCCCATTCTTCCTACGAAATTACGGTTTGTTGTTGAAATTGCCTTTTCGCCTGCTGCAAGGATTCCCATATGTCCGCCCAGACAAGGTCCGCAGGTCGGTGTTGAAACTACTGCACCTGCATCAATGAAGATATCGAAAAGTCCCTCGTGCATTGCCTGTTTCCAGATTTGCTGTGTACCCGGTAGAATGATACATCTTACGTTCTTTGCAATTTTTCTTCCCTTGAGAACTTCTGCGGCTGCTCTGAGGTCAGTGATTCTGCCGTTTGTGCAAGAACCAATTACGCACTGGTCGATTTTAACCTCTGTTGCACCGATTTCATCAACTGTTCTTGTGTTTTCAGGAAGATGAGGGAATGATACTGTAGGTCTGAGTGCGCTCAGGTCGATTGTGTATTCCTCATCATATACTGCGTCTTCATCGGCTGTGTATTCAACAGGAGTGCCCTGATATCTGCCGTTGCAGTATTCTCTTGTGATGTCATCAACCGGGAAAATACCGTTCTTTGCACCAGCCTCAATTGCCATATTTGCAATGCAGAGACGGTCGTCAATGTTGAGATATTTAATGCCTTCACCGACAAATTCCATTGATCTGTAGAGCGCACCGTCAACACCGATCATACCGATAATGTGAAGGATTACGTCCTTACCGCTTACATAGCCCTGTGGCTTGCCTATAAGATTGAATTTGATTGCCGACGGAACTTTGAACCAAGCCTTACCGCTTATCATTCCGGCAGCCATATCTGTTGAACCTACACCTGTTGAAAATGCACCGAGTGCACCGTAAGTACAAGTATGTGAGTCTGCACCAATGCACAGACAACCCGGTCCTACGAGACCTTTTTCAGGGAGAAGTGCGTGCTCAATACCCATTTCTCCTACGTCCATATAGTTCTTGATATCGTACTTCTGCGCAAAGGTTCTTGTCTGCTTAACCTGTGTTGCAGCCTTGATATCCTTGTTAGGTGTGAAGTGGTCCATAATCATTGCGATTTTTGTGTTGTCAAAAACTGAAGTCGCTCCGTTTTCCTCAAATACGTTAATTGCAACAGGACAAGTTACGTCGTTGCCGAGCACCATATCCAACTTTGCTTCAATAAGCTGACCTGCCTTTACTGACTCAAGTCCTGCGTGTGCCGCAAGGATTTTCTGTGACATAGTCATACCCATAGTTAATCACTCCTTAATTTGCTATGTATTCATTATTGCATATAATATTCAAAAAGATTGTAAAACAGTTTACAATTCATCTATCTTATTTATTATAACCTCTGAACTGATATTTTGCAAGGTCTACTCTGTTATCTGTAACCTCTATTCCCTCTGCTTCAAGGAGTTCTTTCTGCACGTCAACCCCTCCGAATGCAAAACAAGGTGCAAGACAACCTTTTGCGTTCACCACTCTGTAGCAGGGAATTACATCAGGCGCCGGATTTATGTGAAGTGCATTGCCGACTGCTCTTGCCGCCTTTCCGTTGCCCGCCATTGTGGCTATCTGTCCGTAGGTGGCGACTTTTCCGTATGGTATCTGCAAAACAGCTTCGTATATTTTGTCGTAAAAACTTTTTTCAGCCATTAATTTTCCTCGTCCTTGTCCGCACTGTCGCTCTGAATTCTGCCAATTATATCATTTATATCTTCGGCTTCTTTTGCAGACTTATCATTGCCTGTCAAGATTTTTATTACTGTTATAAGCTCATCGACAAAGATAAACAAGATAAGTCCGATTACTATAAGAAATCCCCATGGTGACAGAAACAGGCTGAAAAACATAGTCAATATCGGAATTTCACAAAGCATTATTCCTCTAACTCTGTCGAGTTCAATCGGGTCATCGGGTATCGGATTCGCAACACCCTGCGTTTGAATATATTGCTTTCCGTCCTCTGTGTACGGTGCTTTGATAACTTTGTGCGTTACCATCTGACCATCAAGAACACCGTTCCCCTCATAGGTAATGATATCCCCCTCTTTGAGAGCTTCGGGATTTTCAACCACCTTATCAAGTATTATGTCGCCCACCATAAGTTCAGGCTGCATACTTCCGCTTGAAACTCTGTAAAGCGAATAGCCAAACAATGACGGTGTGTTGCCTGTTATCTGAGTTATGAACGACACTGACATTACGGCAACGAGTGCTATTATCATTATCCAGCAGATTACATTCATTATCTTTTTGACTGTTTTTAGAACTTTTTTCATATTTTATCTCCGAAAAAAACAAGTAGGGGCTATCATATGACAGCCCCTCAAATTTTATTCTGTAGGTTCAGTTGAATCATCACCGTCTGTCGGCTGAGTATCGTCTTTTTTGTCGCTCTCAGTCGGAAGCGCTGATGTTTCTTCAATTTTGCTGACGAAAGGTACTACCTCGTTGTTTTGAATCAAACCGAGATTATCGCAACCCTCGAATGCCTTTGATGTGTAAGCTATATCGCTGTCAGGAAGTACAAGAGTTGTGAGCTTTTTACAGTTCTTGAACGCTCCGTCTGAAATTCCTGCAACATTGTAAACCTTATTGTCACAAATAATTGTGTCAGGAATTATTACCACTCCGTCATCAGAAACTGACTTACAGCCCGCAACTACTACAAACTCATTGCATCCTGCAAGAGTGTATGTTACACCCTTATACTCTGAATTATTCTTGAGTAATACATATGTAAGTCCGCCACATTCTGTTGTCGGATAGTTGCGGTAAATATCTGTCTCAAGATCATTCTTGACCTTGTATCCTTTGACTGCCATAGAATCCTTATAGACATTTTTCATCGAAGGAAGTGTACGGATTGTAACAGAATTTGTGTTTCCAAACACATTTATGCCTACTGCTGTCATAGCTTCTTCATTATAAAGTCTGAACTCCTTGATACTGCTTCCGCTGAATGTAAGTGCACTCACATAATTTACATTTTTCATTGAAAGAGTTGTGAGGCTTGCACATCCGCTAAATGCCTTATCATAGATAGCCTTTATATTTTCAGGCACTACATATCCGTTATCCTTGTTCTGCGGAAGGAATCTTACAAGCGATGTCTTATCAGCTGTATAGATTGCCTTGCTGTCAGAAGTGAACGGTGATTCATAAATTTTATCTGAAACTGTTGTTCTTGTCTGGAACTTAACAGTTCTGAGGTTTGCCGATGTGAATGTGTCTGTAGCAAAGCTTGTAACGCAAGCAGGAACTGTTACAGTCTGTGTCTTGCTGTTCTTGAAGAGATTGTCGCCAAGTGCAGTTACCACTGCGCCGTCTGCAAGCGACGGAATTGTAACACTTGAAGCTGTTCCGTTGTATTCAAGAATTGTTGCTGTGGTCTTGTTTGCGTTGTTATACTTCCATACCCACTCATTCTTTGGAGATGACTGAGTGTTAGCAGGATTTGCTGTTGTAGCAGAAACAGTTGTCTGCTGTGTTGCTGACTGAACTGATGTTGAAGGCTCTGTAGTCTCACTGCTCGGAATTGTATTCAATGTGTTTCCGAGTTCACTGAAGTCTTCATCATCAATCTTAGTTGTTGCCTCAGGAGCACCTGCCTGAGATGTAATTATCTTTGTGTTGAACTCAAAGCTGTAATCACTGCTTACATATTCATTTGCAAGGTCATAGCAACAGAAATAAAGTGCATAAACTGCGCTCTTTCCGCTGTCAATCTTGCCGGCAAGCACACTGTCTTCTTCTGCAAAAGTTTTTCCGTTCGCAAGAATCACCTCTGCATTCGGAATTTTATATTCTTTTATAAGATTTGCAACGCCGTTTGCATTTTCAGCATCCTTTGTTACGTCTTTTACAAGATATGAAAAGCTTGCCTTGTTTTCTTCAATTTCTTCGCCGTCGGCTGACAGAAACTGCGATGCAAAAGCAAAGTATGTCTTAATGTCGATTTCACCAGTGTTGTCAGCGTAAATATAGTACACTGAAACATCGCCTGATGACCAGCCTGACTTCTTCTGCGTATTATCAAAGCTTACAGTCTCACCATTGTTGGCAGTCATACTCTCAACAACGTTTCCGTCCTCATCATAGACGCAGACATCAGCTGAGTAGTTACCCATTGTGATTACTGTATTAAGATTTTCAAAAGTTGAGCCGAACCACGCAAATGTAACTGAGACACAAGTGAGCATCGCTACTATGCACAACAGAAGTGTTGTCATACGAGTGTGTGCACGAAATGTTTTAGTTATCATCTGCTTCTTCGTCAGCACAAAGTTGCGAGGAAGATTCTTCAATTGTAACTTCTTCATCGTCATTCTCCTTAATAAGCTGCCTGAGAGCAAACGCTTCGTTAATAAACAAAATCGCAAGGAAACCGAGAATCAATATCAGTCCCCAAGGGGTAGTAAAAAAGTTATATACAGCACTGAAAAAGGTAAGTTTACAAACCATTTTGCCTGTTACCTGATTTTCAGTTATCTCAGGGTCTGCATATGTGTTTGCAGAGCCTTTTGTTTGCAGATAATATGTTCCGTCGGAAACATATGGTGCAACAACCACCTCGTGTGTGATTGACTTGCCTGCGTAATCTCCAAACTCGCCGTCATAGGTTATGATATCGCCCTCTTTGACGGTTGTAATATCATCGACACTTGCCGAAAGAATTATATCGCCGATCTGAAGCTCAGGCTCCATACTCGGAGATGAAATTCTGAGTATCTGATAACCGAATATCTCAGGTGTACCGCCACTAAGTTTTGTGACAAACAGCAATATCACCAATACAGAGGTTATCAATAATATTATAGCAGATAATATGCCTTTAATCTTTTTCAAAAGAATTAAAACCTTTCAAAAATATTACAATTTTTTGTTAGTTATAGACAAGATGCATTGTACCGAGCTTAACATCTCCGCTTGTCGCAACATTCTTATCAATTTCAACAAACCAATAGATTTCCGTTGTACCGCCTTTTGCAAGCGGAATGTTGTCCTCAAGGCAGATATTGTCAACCATGTAGTCAGAGCCTGACAGAGTTGCATTATATTCCTTGTAGGTCTTTTCAGGCTGAATGATGCCGATATGTACCGATGATTTTCCGAGAGAACTGCTGTAACTGAAATCCTCAAGATACACCGAGACTATCGAGTCTTCTAAAGCTTCATCATTGTCGCCTACATTAGTAATAACAGTTTTGAAGTAATTAACCGCATTAGGCTCAGTAGAAATCGTGTCCGAAGCTGTTGAAAGCTCCTCGGAAGAATATGTGATTTTTCCGTTGTCGCTCGTGCCTGCATATGTTTTTATCGTTCCGCCTTCACCATTTATGTTACCTGTTTGCTCATAGGTAAGAAGGTCACCTGAACCCGTTGATGAAGTCACTGTGCGGTTATACCATGAAAAGGTTGCACCTACCGCAATTATCAAAACAAGTGCGAGTATTAAAATGTGAGAGAAAAGTTTTGCATTGCCGTGCTTTTCCATAGTATCACCGCCTTTCGTTAATTATATGTGTAAGTTGAAACGTTCCACTTGCCATTAGACTCTGAAGAAGGATAAAAACCTGTTCCGTCTGTGATGTTGCTTGTAATATCCACAGTTTGTGGACCACTGCTTCCTTTTGTGAATATTATGCCGGTAGTACCTGATGGAATAGAAATCTTATAAATCTTCTGACTGTATTCGTTTGTTTTTACATATGTCATTGCTGTGCCCGGCCATGAAGTAGATGAAGAACCGCCCCAATAGTGGCAACATACACTACCCCAATTCTTAGTATCAGTGAAATAAACTGTTATGGTCGATTTTGCCGTAAACTTAGCATAGTATGTTATGTCTGATGTACCGATTGTTACGCTTGCGCTTGCTGATGTATTTATTGCATTGCCTGTGCAAGCTGAATTTGTATACCAGCCTGCAAATTCGTAACCGCTGTTTGCAGTTGCATTAAGAGTAACTGTGCTGTTTGGTGCAACCTTTACAGAAGAACTGCTTCCGTTTACAGTAACTGTACCATTAGTAACAGGTGTAACGCTTACGGTTACGAGGCTTGACGGATCGTATACTTCAAGTGCAGTCGGACTTCCTTCCTTGAACAGATATGTTCCGCCGATATCACCCTCAAGACCTGCTGAACCACTTGCAGGATACTGCGTACCACTGCCATTGCTTACGATAACTCTGAACTTGCCTGTGTCGGATGTTGTGAATTCATACTTATAATAGCCTGTTTCTGAATCTAATGATACTTTATCGCCAGGCCAGTCAGTATTAGATGTATACTTTATGGATTCGTTAGTTTTATTATAAATATAAGCATAATATTTTGAGAATCCGCTTCTTTCTTCAAAGTAAATTGTTGTTGTGCTTGCAGGCTTCTTTTCAAAGTAAGCGTAATATGTTACATCTGCATTAATCTGCTGAATGACAGAAGCTGAGACCGATGTAACAAGTGTGCCGTCTGCTTTGTATATGCCTTTATAGTCATAACCATCATTTGCAGTTGCAGAAAGTGTTACCTGTGTATTTGCATTAACAGTCTTTGTCACTGAGGTACTTGCTGTTCCGCCATCAATCTGAACTTTACCGCCGCTTCCGCCTAC
This sequence comes from Ruminococcus sp., assembly GCA_045133455.1. Classification (GTDB taxonomy): domain Bacteria; phylum Bacillota; class Clostridia; order Oscillospirales; family Acutalibacteraceae; genus Ruminococcoides. The sequence continues at coordinate 11,896 of JBGUUJ010000158.1, read as the reverse complement.
GGTGCCGTCTGTTTTGATTCCAAATGTAACATCATACTGCTTTACAAACTTAGCATAGTAAGTTGCATTCTCTGAACCGACTGTTACGCTTGGGCTTGCTGATGTGCTGTACTCAACTGTGCAAGCTGAATCTCTATACCATCCGTCAAAAGCGTAACCGTCTGCCGCAGTTGCATTGATTGTTACTGTGCTGTCCTTATATGCTGTGTATGTTGTACCACTGCCGTTTACATTTACAGTACCGCCTGTTGTTCCTGACGGATAAGTTACGGGGCTTACTGTAATTGTATATTTTGGTTTCTCAACAAACTTAGCATAGTATGTTGCTTCACCTGTTACTGATTTACTGAGAGGATTTGTTGTTGCAGCTGAAACTGTGCAATTCGCATCAGAGTACCAGCCACCAAATTCATAGTTTGTAATAGCATTTGCTGTTGCAGTCACAGTTTCATCAGCATACTTGCTGAGTGTGAATGCTGTTGCGTGTGTTGTTGTACCTTCCTTGATAGTACCGCCTGTAAAGCCGTTTGTAAGCTTTGTTCCGCTGTTGCTGTAGGTTACAGCGTTAAATGTAATATTGTATTTCGGATTTTCAACAAACTTAGCGTAATATGTAACTGTGCCTGTTACGGTTTCGCTGAGGGCTGTACTCTCTGAAACGAGATTTTTACAAGCAGAATCGGAGTACCAACCCTTGAATGTATAGTGTGTGTTTGCCGTCGCTGTTGCTGTTACAGTATCACCTGCGATAACTTCTTTTTCAATTTTTACACTGCCACTGTTAATCTTACCGCCTGTGAAATCACTGATGCTGACAACACCTGTGTTAGACTCGGTTACTGCATCAAATGTGATCTTATATTTTTCCTCTAAAGCCTTGAGGTTCATATCAACAGTTACATCAGCGCCCAAAAGGTCAGATGTTGCTGATTCTCCGTCAAGCCATACTGAAACTTCAATATTATCTTTTTCATTTGCATCGAAATCAAAAAGTTTTGCAGTATGCTGGTCATTATATACATAACCACTTGCAGGCGCTGCTGTAAGAGTAGTTTTTGTTGCACCACTCTCACTTGTTACAACTTGACTTGACTTTGAAGTTGAAGCTGTTGTGAGTATGTAGCTTTTTTCACTATTTTTTATCATAATTCTAAAAGCTGAGGTATCTGAAACCTTTGAACCGTTCTTGATAACATTAAGAACGGGAGCTTCGTTGAATGCAAGATAGCACTTTTTGTCTGCTTTCACAGCAAAGCTATAATTAATAAACTTTGTTCCGTAATCGTTAGTATTAGCTTTTCTGAATGAAGTTGCGTTGCCGTTCTCATCAAAAGCTGTAGGAAAATAGAAATTCTCTCCGTCTGAACTTGAAACTTCTGAAAAATAAAGTTCCTGTGCAGAGTTTGTGTTCTTGTCAAACTGATTAAGAGAAATCTCGGTATCAGAACTACTGTTTGGAGATAAAGTTAGTCCCTTGAAAGTCTGTGTATCAGGCTTGTCACCTGTTTTTACATCACCGCTGTTTTCTGTCTGTATTGAGTATGTTGTTCCGCCCTCAATCCAGCTGTAGGTAACTCCTAAGGCTACCAATAATATCGCAAAAAGTGCCGTCACAGAAAGCAGAATATGTCTTTTATTTGATTTTTTGCCCCTCACAACGGCACCTCCTTTGTTACTTTTTAAATATTCGGATAAATTAAGCTGTTCGTTTCATCTGTGTAAAGCCACTTACCATTAGAATTTGCATCCTTGTACCAAGTTATGAAACCGTTGAAGAAATACTGAGTGTCCGTAATTTCATACTGCTGAGTATTGACACTGTTATTGAACTGAATGCCGGCAAGGCTGCTTGCTTGTGTTAAATCAATATAATAAACCGGATTTGAGCCGTTGTTATGGGAAAATTTCATTTCGGAACCCGGCCAACTGGCAGTTACCGGAGTTTTATCTGATTTCCACGCATAGCATTTAAGAGCATTCCAGCCTGATTCAAGCTGGAAGTATACACGAATCGTATCATTCTCATCTTGCCAATAACCGTAACAGCCACGAAGCTCTGTACCTTCGTCAGTACCGTTACCGCAAATATTAATAAAGGTATGCTCACCATTAGGATCTGTCTTTATATTAGACATATCAGGTTCCCATTCGTTCCAATACTGGTCAATGTCAATGGAATAACGACGGAAGTAGAAGTTTGTAATACTCTTCGGAAGATATGTTTCCCAAGTAGTATTTGAGGTTTTATTCATTGCATAATATCTCGATGCATTAATATCATAGATATACATCATAGTATCATACGTATTGTTTTGAGCCTTGTTCGCAACCCAAAGAGTTGAAGTTGCATCCTTTCGGCTATGACCGTTATCAACAAAATTATATTTTACAAGGTCATCGGCTGTTGTCGTAAAGTCAATATAAATACTTAAATCTTTGTTTGCAACACTATCACCTGAAAATTCTGTTCCTTCGAGCCAAATTGAAAGAGTGATATTCAGAGTTTCACTCTGGTCAAGGTGGAATAGATGTTTGCTACCGTCACCGCTGTAGTAATAATCACCATAAGCTTTTGTTTCAGTTGATGTCTGAGTTGCGACACCTGTTTCAGTGTTGATTGCAGTAATCGGCGAGTAAGTAACTGCTTCGGTTATACCGGGCATCTGAGTAGGTTTGAACACAATCGGAGTTTCACCGTTATTAAGAGAGAATGACATTCTGAGTGCATTCATAACATCCTGATTAGAGGATTGAATAATCGTTCCTGCTCCGAGGTAAACATCTGTCGGTGAATCTCCTGCCACAAGCTGAAAATCAAGACTGACATACTTTGTATTTCTGTCTGTAGGTGTGCCCTCTCTGAAAGTCATTTCGCTTGTAGTGCTGCTTGTTGTGTCAGCCATCGGGAAGAAAAAGTTTCTTCCGTCTGCACTTGATGTTTCTTCAAGTGTGCAGTCAGGAATTACGATTGAAGTTGTGGTTTTGCCGTCTCTTATCATTGTAAGACTGCTTCCCGCACTGATTACAATGTCACTGCCCTTGACGTATCCGCTGTTTCCGCCTTCCATCCAACTGAAGGTTACTCCTGCGATAAGAATAATAACTTCGGCAAGTGCCATTATTGATAATACTATTCTGGTTTTCTTGCTTTTTGCTTTTTTCAAAATGGCACCTCCTTAAAAAATTATTGATTAGTTATTGTAATGTGAATGAATCGAGTGCAAGTGTAAGATCGAATTTTCCGTCTACAAGAGCTCGTCTTGCTTCTGTATCACAACCCTCAATCCACACTGTAAATGTTGCCTGTGATGTGTAATATCCGTTTGCGTCAGGTTCTCCCGTAAGCTGAGCAATTTGTGTTGTTGTAGCTGTCGGGATTTCCGACTGTGTATCAGGAATTTCTGTCAGCAAAATACCGCTGTATTCTACAGGTCCGCTTGTTGTATGGTAGTAATGTTCATACGGATTGTTCCATACAAAGTAATTGCCAACTGCACCCGTTCCTGCTGAATAGCTTGTGGAAGTTGCATTAATATCCATAGAATAGTCGCTTGAACCAATCATATTATCAAGATGGTATTTAGGATTTGTTATCCATATGAACTTCTGTGCGTCTGTACTGTCCTTTACGGCTACTCTGAGGGCACCTACGATGCAATCCTTTGAAAAGGCATTATCACCGCTTGTGTATGAACTCGGATTTCCGCAGTTAGCGCCTGTAAGAACTGAAGATGCAGGTGTTGCCTGAGAACCTGAGCCGAGATAAACATTGAGCTTATCCTTTGAACGCATATAAACAGTAAACTGGAGATAATCCTTGTTTGCTGTTGCAGTTTTCCAAACGCCTGAAGTATTAACTTCGGCATAGTTCTCTTTCTGAGTAAGCTGTGGAATTTGGAAATTTGTTCCCTCGCCTGTAACTTCAACGAACTTCATTGAGTCAAGCACATTTGTATTGTCAATCTTGTAATCGGCAAGATTAAGAGTTCCTCCCCATGTAGTCTGGTCAAATGAAAGTTCCAAAGCATTATCTGACTCTACCTGAATGTCATAAGCATCAACTCTGTTGTCAGCCTGAGATGCAAACCACGCATACACTCCGACAACCATTAGAATTGAAATGAGGAACAGGTTGACAACGATAAGATGTTTGTTTTTTGATTTTACTTCTGACTTTTTCAACCAAATCCCTCCTTATTTTGATGTGAAATGTAATGATAAATCGAATATACCGTCGGCGAGAGGAGTGAGTGCATCTCTGTCTGTTCCCTCTGCCCATACTCGCATTATAATTTTTCCTGTGTAAAATTCAGCGTCGTCGCTTGCTTTTGTCAACGTGAGAATCGGCGTGTCACCAACCTTTGTGGTTTCACTTTCGTCTGTTGCTGTTGCAAACAGCGGAGGTGTTGAATTTTCGTTCAAAGTAACTTCCGTATTAGTTGCTGAATCATAATACTTATATGTCTCGCTTTCAGAATTTGTTAACAGTCTGTAACTGCTACCCGTAAACACGGTTGCAAGGTCATTTGTATCAAAACTTACTATTGTATATGCAGCAAATTTTCTGCCGTTATATATAAGGTAGTAATCACCGCATTTAAGTGCAGGACTGTCGAAACCTTCAATATAAGCAAGTGTAAATACGGAACCTGAAGCTGATAACGAAACATCGCCGTTATTAACAGTGAGATACTTATTTGTGCTGACATTTTGGAATTGATATGTCGCCTCTGCGCCTTCTCCTGTTTTCTTAGCTGTAAAAAACTCACTTTTTGTTACACTTGAAGGCAAAATGTTGAGCTTAGAAGAATCCTTGAATCTGATTGACTTTTTGCCGTCTGTGTTTGATGAAACTGCAACTGCAGAATCAACATTTGCAAGAACAACACCTGCATTGTTTTCCATTTCGTAATACTTAATTGTAGTTGTTGTAGCTGTACCTGCTCTGTTATAGCTTTTATTTTGCTCGCCTTCACTTGAATAGCCAATGATAACAATTTCTTTGTCGTCAGGATTATAGCCGATAGTAATATCAATCGACTGAGCCTTAAAACCTTCAATATAGAAAGCAGGAGCTTTTCTATTCTGTTGTGTACCTTCGTTATTTAAGTTAAATGTGTCAGCCAAAGCAACTTTAGGAGAGGAGTCAGTTGAATCATTATTCGCTTTACTTTTTGATATATCGACATTTAAAATATTGTCGCTGTTCCATGAAGTACCGCTTTGGTTGACATAATAAATAATAGTTGGGTTTTTTCCATTGTTAGGTTCATTAATTGTATAGGTGTAAGTGTACAAGCCTTTATTATTTTCCTTGTCATACACTGTAAATTCCATTTTGTTCGATTCAAGGTCCGCTGCCTGTGTATTAGGGTCATCTGCATAACTTTTTGGAAGCCACAAGTAATAATCTCCATTTTTAGAAGTAAAGTTAATTACATTTCCCAGGTCACCGCCTGTACTACCTCCACTGACTTCTTCCGATTTTACATCAGTAACCTTTGTATAGCCGTTTGCATCTTCGGCAAGCTTATAGTTTGAGTTTGGTGCCCATATGTAGTTGCATTTTAAGCCATCGTCAACTTCATTGAGAAATGCAACTCTCGATGCTGCGCAAATGTAATCCTTTGAGAAATCACCGTAATCGCTGATTCTCTCCGTTTTGCTTTTAGGATATACTTTGCTGTCACCTGCAAGGTAGATTTCTTTCGCTGTGTCGCTTTTGAAGTATAGCGGAATATCAATATATTTGCCTGCGCTGTTTTCAGATGAGATGTCAGCACCCTGCCAAACTGCACCATTTGTAAGAACTGTGCCTGTTCTGCGGTTGAGCAACGGTTCAAAGAATTTAAGGCCGTTTCCTGTTACGAGTTTCAGCGGAGCAGGCTTGCCGTTAACAGTCCCATCAGAAGTAAGGAATTTAGCCATACCGGTTTTTCCTGTAGTATCCTCTTTCATAGCTTCTTCCGTAAGCGCAGTGAGATTGTCATAGAACTTCTCGTCGTCCCATGAAACCTGAACACCGCTTGCCTTTGCCTGAACATTTATTCCGCTCGCCTCGGCTTTGTCTCCCTTAGTAAACCACGCTAAGATTGAAAGCACTGTTACCACAATCAATACAAGCAGAATTATTAAGTTTTTAGCAATCATTCTGCCCGTTTTTCTGTTGGGCACAGTTGAGCTTTTCATCTCTGTTCCTTTCCGAACAAGGATATTAATTATCAATATCTTTCAGTTCTTCTTCGGTAAACAAATTCTTTCTTGCTTTACGTTTAGCAATTTTAACTTCTTCTTTAGCCTTTTGCTTAGCAAGTCTGACTTCTTCTTTTGCTTTACGTTTAACCTCTGCCATTTCTCTGTTGTGTTCTGCTTTAAGCTGTTTAACTAATGCGTTATACTGCTTTTCAGCATCCTTTCTGGCTGCTTCAACACGCCTGTCGACAGACTTCTGTACTTTTCTAATCTCTGATGCGTGCTTTGCATTCACAGCGGTTGCCGCATCTGCGTTGGATTTCTTTATCTTCTCTATCTGACTTTCAAATTCAGTCTGCTGTTCTTTGAGATCATTAATTCTCTTCTGCTCAGCAAGATTTGACTTGTCTGCAAACTCTTCATTAAGACGTGCAACATACTGTGCGTGTGCTGCATCAGCATCGTCAAGTTTTGTCTGCAAGCCTTTGACCTCAGCTTTATGAGCTTCTTCCGCTTTGCGTGTCTGGTCGGCAAAGTCTGCGTTCATTTTTTCAATCTTCTCCTGATTGAGCTTGCGTTCGTTCTGGAGAGTATTTGTAAGCTGTTCAGTCTTATTAGTAAGAAATGTTATCTGCTTTTCGTCTTCAGCTATTTTTGCTTCAGCCTGTGCAAGATTTTCTGTCAATGCAGTTATCTTTGCAATCTGTTCAGCCGTCTGAATTTCAAGTTCAGAAATTCTTGCTTTCTGCTCTTCAATAAGCTTTTCCTGCTCTTTGATTTTTGACTGCATACGAGCATTTTCCTGCATAAGAACCTGAATTCGGTCATTAAGCAAAACTATCTGCTTATTGAGTTCGTCAATTGTATTATTAAGTTCCTCAATGGTGTGGTTGAGTCTCTCGATTTCTTCCTTGAGAGCCTGATTTTCAGCTTTGAGCTCCTTGATTTCCTGCTCTGCGGCAAGAAGCTTCATCTTTGTTTCCTGAAGCTCTCGCTTGAGTTCATCTACCTGATCCTGTAAAGCTGAAATCTGTCCCTTTAATGTGAGAATCTGCTGTTCCTTCTGATCGAGTGTTACCTTGAGGTTCTTGATTTCGTTGTTGAGTTCGAGGATTTTCTTTTCACGCTCACGAATTTCTTTAAGACGGAGCTCCATTTCCTCTTTTCGGATTGCGTCAATCTTTGCCTGAAGTACAGCTTCTTTTGCCTTTTCAGGTCGCTGTGATTCTTCTTCAATCCTTCTGTTTTCTTCCTCATATTTTTCCTGAAGAATTGTACGAAGACCCGGGTTTGTTGCAATAGTCATCATAAAATGCTGGAAACCCATTGCAAAGTAAACGTCCTGCTGAACGTTCTCTTCCATTTTTCCTTCGTACTCTTCTCCTACAATCTCAAAGCCCTTTCGCTTGTAGCTGTCGAGGAAGTTCCACAGCTCCATAGCCTTTTTGAAGTTAGGGTTCTTCTTGAGAAGGTTTGTCTGAGTAATCGGCGGACGAACTTCAGGCTCTTTAGCGATTTCTTTCATAAGTGCTGTGTTGAGAAATTCGTTGAGAGTTGTCCTGATTCGTCTGATACGGTCAAAGTCGGAAAGTGCAGTTACGTCGAGTACATCGAGGTCATCTGCGAGAGTTTCGTGCGACTCATTGACATAGTTGAGGTTAAAATCAACTACCTTTTCATTAAATTCCACATGACGAGTCATCTGAATCTTGTTGTAACTGTCATTTGGAACGTCTTTCATCTTTGAATATTTATCATCAACAAAGTGAAGAGCCTTGCGGATGAGAGTCATAAGCACACGGTTTTCGTAGATTGCAAAGCTTTCTTCACGCTCAATTGTGAGGAGCTTGTTTGGAGTCACCATATCGCCCTCTACCTTGGCAATGAAGTTTGTGTGCTGTGAAAGGTGTTTTACGGTTTCGGGACCAACCTTTTTTGCAAGCTCAACTCTTACTACGTTTTCAACCTGCTTAATGAATCTTCTCTGTTCGTCAATTGCTTTCTGAATATAAGGCAACGCTTCTTCGATTGCTTCAACCCAGTCCATATCAATGACTTTTTCATTGGTCTTACCGTCAAGAGTATCTTCTCCCTTGTCACCGTCTTTAAGACTTTCAGTTATGTAATTGTAAGTAAAGTCATTTTTCAGAAGATCCTGCATATACATGTAGGCTCTGTAATATTTACCAAAATCAGCCATTGAATATGTACTCCTCACTTAAGTCATGGAAAATCCAAAAATAATGATTTTCCGTAACATTTGATTAGCTCCGAAGAGATACAGCAACTAAAGGGCGAACGGAGTTCGCCCTGATTTCGCTGTATTAAACAAGCTTTTTGAGCATGCGGAGATAATCTTTACATTCATTCATGTTTTCTTCACCGAAGAGGTCATCAATATAAGCAACAAGTCCGTCAATCTCGTCACGGATATATGAAAGGTTGAGTGACTCAAACTTTCTGAATACCTTTCTTGCGAGAACGTAGTCAAGTCCGTCAACTTCTGTGCCGCCACAACCTACATATGCAGGAACGAAGTCACGAAGCTGCTTAACAATACGGTTACCGAAAGCTATACGGAAATGCTCGATAACATAGTCGTCAAGAAGATTGATTTTCTTGAGATTTTCCTCAGAAACAATGTACATTGCCTTTGCCTCGTTGAGGAGCTTCTCAAAGTGATTATAGTTGATGTATACAGGCTCTGTGAACGGAGCTTCAAACGCTACACCCTTTGTATCGATGTTAATCGGCATAGCACGGTCATAAACTTTATCAGTAATTGCAAATGTTGAGTCGTCGTTATTAGCTGTACCGATATACCACATATTGCCCGGAATCTGAATCTGACCGTTTACGATATGTTTAGGGTCATTTGGCCAAGCATTAGGAACGATGTCTACAATCCACTCGTCACGAGACGGCATTTCAAGAATTGAAAGCATTTCAGCGAAGTAGTACTCGACACGAGCGATGTTCATTTCGTCGAGGATTACCGCATAGATATTTTCGTTATAAGATGCTTCGTACATAGCACGAAGGAGTTCTGTTTCGTTAAACTTCTTTGTAAATTCGTTGAAGTAACCGAAGAGCTCACTTCTGTCACGCCATGAAGGCTGTACAGATGCGATAACTGCCGGGTTATTTATAAACTTACCAAATGCATATGGAAGTGATGTTTTACCTGTACCGGAAATACCCTGAAGGATAATAAGTCTTGTTGAAGCAAACGATGCAACGAAAAGACGAATAATCTTGATATCGTAGTAAAGTCCAAGCTGTGAACAAGCAAAGTTACGGAATCTGTCACAAAATTCAGGAAGTGTGATTGTGTTGTCATATACAGGTGGCTGATAATCTGCCCAAAGCTCGTCGATTTCTGCAAGCTTGTAGAAACGTGGAGCACCTGTTTCTTCCTCTTCGCCATTATTGAGAGCTTCGATTTCTTCGCCTGTAAGTTCTGCAATCTCGTTAGGATTAAGACCGATCTGTGAAACCTTCATTGAAAGAATCTTGTCCTTCTCAAGGTTTAATCGCATAACTTCCTTGTTGAGAGCCTGAACTTCCTTGACAAGTGAGTCTGTATCCTTTCTTCTGCGGTGTGAACGGATAAACTTTTTTACAGCGACGATTATGAGCCATACAACAAGTCCGAGCACTGCTATGAGAAGTACAATGGCAAGAAGTGCGATGCCCCAGGCTAATCCGCCAAGCTCCGTTGTGTAGGCGTTTATTATGTTAATATAGGCAGGAAAGTTAAAAGCCTCTCCTATACCTCCGAAAAAGCCTGTTATAATTGACCATATTGAGCCAAAAAACTGACCGAGAAATTCAAACAGAAATTTAAATACTGTATCCACGGCACTTCGTCTCCTTAAAAAAATCTACCTGTGTTATTTGGCAGAGCTACTGCCAGTTTTATAGTCTGTCCCCTCGTCCCTGACGATTTTAGATTTGTAACATTATATTTCTTTTCCGCCAAAGAACGGCGGAAAAGAAATATGACCGTTACTAAAATGCACCTAAGTGCTCAGGGACAAATATTAATTAAAATTTTCAGCTTATTATTCAGTGTCGGTTTTATTGCCTTCAGCAGGTGTTTGTACTGTTGGCTCATTTTCCGCTGATGCGCTCTGATTTTCTCCGAGTGATGCGAGATACTCTTCAATCGCTTTTTTCTTCTGCTCTTCTGTAAGTTCAGAATTATTAACGACTGCCTGAGCTTCTTCAATTGCCTTTTCCTTGTTGTAAGCCATAAGGTTCATAATAACTCTGACAGCTTCGTATACAAAGAAAATTATCATCGGGAGCAGAATGCAAAGGAAAAATCCAAGCTGAGTTCTGATAAAGCTGAGTATATTACCGACACCGCCGATTTTGTTACCTGTATATTTGGCAACAATCTGAGAGGCTGTCTGAAGCTTCTCATCAGCAACGGGGTTGGTATCTTTGTTATCACCTTGTGTTCTGTAGTAGGTGATGTTTTCGTCCTCAATTACCTCAACAATTCTATGGGTATTGAGGGTTTCCTCACCATTGATTTCAATAGGGAATGTAACGATGTCATCCACCTTGTACTCATATGAAGGATCGTTAGTAACCTCACATAATATCAGGTCACCTTTATTAATGGTATCTTCCATTGAGTATGATTCAACGCTGAGTGGCGCAATGCCAAAAATATTGGGGACCCCTGATGATTTCGAGGTTAATGACAGTGTCACAACAAGTATTGACACTACCAAAATCAATACAACGACTACATCGATAAGTACATTGAGTATTTTGCTTAAAGTTTTTTTCATAAGGGGTCTCCGTTTAAATTAGAATTTTGCTAAAATTTAATGCAGATATTAATTATACCTGATCTGCAGTATCACCTGTAACTGTGAACTCAATGTCAGAAACAATAGCACCGGCATTAGAGTCGATACACTCAGCATCCTGACCTTCAAACCATACATAGAGGTTGTAATACTTAGCATCACTCTTTGAAAGTGTGCCGAGGTTAACTTCATATGTTGTCTTTGGTGTAATAGATGTTGCAGCAGAAACATCTGTGCTTGTAAGAGCCTTGTAAACAACACCGTCTGCATCGTAAACGCTCGCTGTGAAGTCACCTGTTGAAGCAACGTTAGCACCCTTTGCTGTTGTTTCTACGAGAGCAACTCTGAGGTAGTTGTTAGGAACTGAGAACTTAATTGTTACATTTTCAACATCAGCTTCACCGTTATTTCTAACGTTGAGCTGGTCAGCAAAGTAATAGTTGCCAACTTCGTTTGCAGAAACAGAAGCGATTGTTGAAGCATCAGCATCAGCTTTTGCCTTATCAGCAGCATTAGCCTTGAACCAAGCTGTGCCGTTAGCTGTTGAAGCAGGAAGTAAAACTTTGTTCTCGATGCCGTAATCTACCATTGTGCCCCAGTCAGTATTAACGCTTGAAATCTGAAGTTCAGAAGCCTTTACAGTCTGAACGTTGATACCGTTAGCCTTAGCTGTTGTACTTGATGTGAACCATGCATATGTAGCAGTTCCGAGAGAAACAGTAGCTACCATTAACATTGCTACTGATGAGAGCAGAACTCTCTTTTTTGAATTCTTTTTCATAGAAAAATTCCTCCTAAATTGATTTTGCCCCTAAAACACCATAGGGAAGTTTTTTGTTATATTCAGTGCATTTGCACTTAATACCGATTTTGCTTTT
>JBGUUJ010000157.1:0-2478 GCA_045133455.1 Ruminococcus sp. | reverse complement strand
ACGGTGAGAATCGTTGTAGTCTCTTTCGATTACATCACTGAGGATTTCCTCATATTTTACATCCATACCTTTTTCGCAAAGCTCTTTATATCTGCGTGTAGCTCTTGCTTCGGGTGATGCTGTGAGAAAAATCTTTACCTTCGCATCAGGAAGTACAACTGTTCCGATATCTCTTCCGTCCATTATTACGTTATGAGTTTTTGCCATATTTCTCTGCAAGTCAAGAAGATATGCTCTGACTGATGGTACAGCTGAAATTTTCGATGCCATCATTGAAGCTTCGGGAGTTCTGATAAAACCTGATACATCTTCTCCGTCAAGTAAAACTATCTGCTCACCCATATCATTGAAAGTAAGGTCAACTGTAATCTGAGAGAGAAGCCTTTCAACTTCTGCTGAGGGTTCGGGGGTTACATTTTTTCTTGTTGCTGCAAGTCCGATTGTGCGATAGAGCGCACCTGTGTCAACGTAGATAAAATCAAGTGCCTTTGCTGCTCTTTTTGCTATTGTGGATTTACCTGCTCCTGCAGGTCCGTCAAGTGCAATTGCTATTGACATTTATTTCAATCCTTTCATTTTATGCTTTAAGCGATTTATTCTTTGATAATACCTTATTCTTAATCTTTAGGTAAATTACTGCGCATACAAGTGATATTGCAAAAATTATAAGCGGACATAAAACATCATATACCGTGCGGATTATGTTGCTCTGCGGTATAATTTTATTGACAATTGCAATTATCATAGGGTGGATTATATACACAATGAGTATATATTTTCTTCCCCAGCCTGAAATAACCTCTGTTATTCTTGAAGGTTCTGAACACGGATTTTTCAGAACTAATATAAATAGACAGATTACCATAAACACTGTGTTTATGTATTCTTCTCGTGTCGTATTTACATTATATAATACAAGTAAATATTTTTCAACAACTGTTGTTCCTGCAAAAAGCACACTGAGTAACAGCAATGCAATGTTGTTGATTTGTAGTTTTCCAACATCGGAATCTTTGAAAATTTTTCCTAACAGGAAAAACGGCATACCTGCAAAAAGAAAATTTCTTACATATAAAACAGGAATTTCTGTTTTAAGTAATAACAAGCTGTATTTTCCCAAAATAAGACTTAATACAAAAAGAACTACAGTCATTATTATGTAAATAATTTTCTTTAATTTTATTTTTGACAAGAAGTATTCTATTATCATACAGTAAAGCAATGCTGTCAAAAACCATAAATGCGCTCCGAACGGAGATTCATTTAAAAATACTAATTCACACAAACTTTTGACAGAAAAACTTTCTGTCATAAATCCTTGCAGATTATGTCCGACTGCAGCCTTTGCAAACTGATAAACAAAATACAAAGCAATACTTAGTAAAGTGAGAATCAGAATATTTTTTATTCTCGCTTTTTTCTTTTCCTGTGCAGCATTGCAGTAAAAATATCCCGAGATAACAAAAAAAGTCGGCACTGCAAAGCTGAATATAGGTCTTGTTAATTCAGTGTAATAATTAGTATGAACAAAAATTATGGCAACTGCTGCAATAACTCTTAAAACATCAATACTGTTAATTCTTATTTTATTCATCTCGTACCCTCTCTTAATCAACTGAAATCAAGTGAAATACGCAGAGTTTTCTCCTGCAAGTTTTCCTGTACTCCACGCAATTTGCAGATTGAAACCGCCTGTGTAGGCATCGCAATCTATTACTTCTCCTGCAAAGTAAAGTCCGTGCACAAGCTTGCTCTCCATTGTTTTGGGATTGATTTCACTTGTTTTAATTCCGCCTGAAGTGATTATAGCCTCTTCTATCGGTCTGAATCCGATTATATCAATTGTAAACGCTTTGAGGATTTCGCAAAGTTTTCTGCGTTCCTCTTTAGTTATGGAATTGCATTTTTTGTCAAACGGTACTCCCCAACGTTTAAGGACAGGAATGATTATCTTCCTGGGCAGAAGTTTTGAGAATGAATTTGACACGTCTTTATTTGAATTATCTCTGAAATCGTTCTGTATACGCTTGTCAAGCTGTTCGGAACTGAGTGCCGGTTTCAAGTCAATTTCTGCTGTATATTTTCCCTCTGTTATATCTCTTATATGGGAACTTGCCGACAAAATCATTGGTCCGCTTACCCCGAAATGTGTAAAAAGCATTTCTCCGAAATCTGTGTAAACCGTTTTCTGAGAATTATTATCTATAATTTTTAAGCCGACATTTTTAAGTGCAAGCCCCTGCATTGATTTACAATCCGTATTCTTGCTTTCAAGAGGTACAAGTGACGGTTTTAATTCTGTAATCGTGTGCCCTGCCTGTTTTGCGAGTGTATAGCCGTCTCCCGTTGAACCTGTAAGCGGATAACTCTTTCCTCCGCAACAGATTATCACACTGTCGGCATAATAAGTCTCTTCCTCACACTTCACTCCGATTGCTTCTCCGTTTTCAATTATTAACGCTTTTGCTGTGTCGCATA
>JBGUUJ010000156.1:0-1644 GCA_045133455.1 Ruminococcus sp. | reverse complement strand
CTTTAACTCATTGACATTGCTCCTTGCCTTTGCAGAAGTTTCATAAGCAAAGCTGGGAATAGTGTTGTAATCTTCGAGTTTTGCGATGATTTTATTGTAGTTGGTTTTTACATTCGGGTTTGCACCGCCCGATGTGATGCCGTCAATAAACTTTGAATTTTTCAGTTTAAATGTTGATGCGTCACGACAACCTGTGCAGAACTCCCACACAACAAGCTGTGTAGCAATCCACTTCTGACCGTCTGTGCCGACAAGGCTTGAAGCACTTCCTGACTTTCCGAAAAGAAGTGCAAGATTTACCGCCTTTTTCTGTGCGCTTGAAAGAGCATTCCAAGCCGCCGAAGCATCAGTTGTCAGCGTATTGCCTGAAAATAGAGAATGACCGGGTTCAATGCAGTATGCATCTTTTCCGTCTGCATAAATCCTGCACAATTCTTCTCCGACCGTTCCGACTACATATCCGTCGTGTTCTGTGTATTTTACGAATTTTATGATGTTGCCGCCTGTGTCGTAAGCATAGTCAAATGTGACCGTGACTTCTTTTGCGGCGGCATTTGCAGGAAGAATAAAAATTGTTGAAACGATAGAGATAAGTGCGAGCACAACCGCAGTAATTCTCTTTGCGTTTCTCTTGTTAAAAACTTTTGTCATTGGTTTACCTCCATAATAAAAATCGGACAGCTAAATTCTGTCCGTTGAAATAAAATATGCGTTTGTTTGCCTTTAGAGAAAGATATATATAAGAGATAAAGTTAATTTATGAGATAGTATATATCTTTCTTTTCGGGTAGTTCAGGTAGTATAAGGGGATAGAGTGTGAGAAAGGGGGAAAGTAAAAAAACTTGTCCTACCTGCCGTCACGCTCTGCTCGACTTCGCAGGTATCTGCGGTAGTGTTCCAAAGCCTTGCAAACATAGTCCTCTGTGTCCTTTAGCTTTACGCTTTTGGGAATCAGGCTTCGCACTCTGTCACCATGCAGCACAATACGCTCTCGCTGATTCGGTTTTTCTTCCGACATAATCGCTTCAACAGCTTCCGTCGTCAGCTTACCGCTTTCAAACATTTTCCTCATTCGGATTGTCTGATCGTGTGACGGTGTACAGTCGTTAATATCAATCTGTAGGGCGACATCACGCTGACAATCTTCATCAAGATATGAAAGCTCAACGGCAGGTCGCATTTTAATTCTGCCTTCATCAACAAGCTGTAAGAGTTCGGGAACAAGATTTGTCAAGCGGATATATCGCCTGATTTGGTCTTTACTTTCTCCAACCTGTTCGCTGAGTTCTACATCGGATCGACCTTTTGAATAATTAGTCGCCACTGGCGACGCATTTTCTTTACTTGGTCTGCCTGCTTGCCTTTTCATAGCCTCCAACCTCATTTTATAAGCAAAGGCTTTCTCGCTTGGAAGTATTGTTGTACGCTGAAAATTACTTTCAACCATATATACAATAGCTTCGTCACGGGTTAAGTCCTTTATCTCACTTCTTAGTGTAGTCAGTCCTGCAAGCTCACAAGCTCTCTTTCGCCTGTGTCCGCTGACAAGCTCATATCTTCCGTCCTCTTTCTGACGTAGAACAGCAGGCGTTAATACTCCGTTTGACTTAATGCTCTCCACAAGTTGTACCATATCCTCGTCAT
>JBGUUJ010000155.1:0-1490 GCA_045133455.1 Ruminococcus sp. | reverse complement strand
TACAATTACAAAAACAAGAGCGGAAAGAACAGCCGTAATGGGTTATTGAAGCATAGTCAATAAAGTGGACAGAAAAAACGAAAGGGAATTAAATAAAAAGCTGTTCGGCCTGGTTAGGTGAAAGGCCGTTGTTATGAGAATGAGGTCTGACTGAATTGTAAAAGCCGAAGATATACTCGAAAAGGCTGTTGTTTAAATCTTTGAAAGAATAATAGGAATTACGGTTAACTTCTTCCTTTTTCAAGTACTTGAAAAAACATTCCATAACAGCGTTGTCGTAAGGATGTGCTTTTGCAGAGAATGATTGTACCATATTAAGCCTATCCAAATGCTTGCGGAATTCTGCAGAGGTAAATTGACTGCCACGGTCAGTATGAAAAATCACCCCTTGAGATTTACCTCTGTCAGCAACAGCCAAATTAACGGTATCAATAGCAAGCTGAGTGTCAATTTTATCGGATAACTTGTAGGCAATAACCTTACGAGAAAACAAATCTAAAATCGCACATAAATAGTAAAATCGCCCTGCAGCACGAAGATATGTAAAATCACATACCCAGACTAGGTTAGGCTCAGGCTGATCAAATTGCTGATGAAGGACATTTTCAAGGTTCTCATCAGCAGCTGATTTCGATTTGTGAACAAAAGGTTTTTGTGTGCTCATTTTAGGTAATGACATAGATTTCATCAGTCGGTACACTCTTCCGACGCTGATGTTTATGCAATATTCATTTTTAAGACAAATTTTCATTTTAGCTGCGCCAAGACGTTTTTTGTATTTAGCATACAGCAAAAGAATATATGTGCGGATACATGCATTTTCCCGGTCGCGTTTTGATTCTCTGTGATTTATGAATTTGTAGTATGTACTGCGATTTACTTTCAAAACTCGACACAACATAGAAATAGAATGATCTTTTGAAAGAATGCTTACAGCCTCTAATCTTTGCCTGAGTGTGGAGTGAATATTGCAATGGCTTTTTTTAATATTAAATTTTCCTCCTCCAACTGAGCATTGCGTTTTTGCAAGGCTTTGATTTGTTGAGCCGTTAGAACGGTATCCTCGTCGATTTGCACCTCGGAATATTGCTTTATCCAATTAGCTAAAGCGCTGTGGGATATTCCGTATTCTTTTTGTATTTGTGAATACGTTTTCCCCGAGTGATACAAATTTACGATTGTTTGCTTGAATTCAGCCGTGTATTTCGGACTCTTTTTTACTGACATTTTTCTTCCTCCTTTGCTTGTCTATTATTATATCATACTTGTCCACTTTTTTAGTATATATCCACCTGTCGATAGTAAAAGAATGGCAGCAGAGACCGCTTGAACCGATATATGCAGTAGTTTTCATGGACGCGATACATTACCACGTGAGAAGTGAAGGAAGAATAGTCAAAAAGGCAGTATATATCGCACTGGGAATAAATATGGACGGCAAAAAAGAAGTTCTTGGCATGTATGTCGGAGAAAACGAAAGCGCGAAGTAT
>JBGUUJ010000154.1:0-25576 GCA_045133455.1 Ruminococcus sp. | reverse complement strand
TGCTCGTAAGCGCCAAATGAGGTAAAGAAACATCCGCCACAGATACCGGTTGGTACTGTGGCGGATGAGATTATTTTAGGATATTTTATTCAGTTGAGTATGCCAATTTAGAGCGGCAGTCATCCGGCACGTTCCACGGCAGAAGGATATCCATGGATTCATTCTCCTCCAGATTGGGCGCCTTCGTGAAGATGAACTTGAGATACTCATATGGGTCGAGGTCGTTTTCCTTTGCTGTTTCGATGATGCTGAAAGCTGTCGCGCTCGCTTTGGCACCCGACGGTGTGTTGGCGAACAACCAGTTTTTTCTGCCGATGACAAAAGGCTTGATGCTGCGCTCTGCACGGTTGTTGTCGATCTCCAGCCTGCCGTCCTCGATGTAACGGCGCAGGTACGGCTCTTCCTCGATCAGATAATTGACCGCCTTGCCTAGCTTGCTCTTCGGTGCAATGTTTCCGAGTGATTTCGCCCACGCAAAGAACGCGTCCAGAAGCGGTTTTGCTTGCTCCTGTCGCTCTTTCAGTCTATCTTTTGGACTTTTGTCCTTCGTTTTCTTTTCGATCGCGTACAGCTTACCGCAATAATCCAGACCGATAGCTGCCGTAGAATCCTTACGCTGCTCTTCCGGCAGAACCTCCAGCGCTTCACAGAATCTTCTTCTGGCATGCGCCCAGCAACCTACGATCGTAACATTTTCAATTCCGCGGTATGCTTTGTAGCCGTCCGTATGCAGATAACCTTTGAAATCTCTCAAAAAGCTCTCGGCATTCTCCGCCTTGCGGTTCGGGCGGTAGTCATAAAGCACAATAGGATTATCTGTGCATCCGCTCGTTCGGTACAGCCACATGTAACTCTTGGTTGCTGTCGGTTTATCCTTTGTTTTGAGCACCTGTAAGGTAGTCTCGTCCGCATGGAGAACTCTTTCTTTGAGGAGCAGCTCTTTCATTCTCTCATACAGCAGCTCCAGCCAGAGTTTTGAAGCGGTGATGAACCAGTTCGACATCGTCTGTCTGGACAGTTCAATGCCCTTCTGCTTCAATTCCTGTTCCTGACGATAGAGCGGCGAGTGCATCACAAACTTCTGCGTCATCAGATGCGCGATCGCCTGAGCAGAAGCAAAGCTGCCTTTGATGACAGGATTCGGCTGAGGTGTTTCGATCACCGGAGTATCCGCTTCATTCTCATGACACTTTTTGCATGCGTAGGTAAAGTATACGTCCTCACGGATTCTTACCTGTGCAGGAATCATCTCCAGATGTTTGGTGATCTTCTTGCCGATGACTTCCATCTCTTCGCCGCACTCGGGACATTTGCGTTCTTCTTCGCTGAGCTCATGCTCGACAGTGTAGGTCTCGATGTTCTCGGGGAGCTTGTCGAAGCAGCCGGTCTTTTGCTTACGCTTATACTGTTCTACCGTGATCTCCGTATTTCTGTTCTCGGTATCCTCCAGCGTTTCCGCTTCATTGAAGAACAGAGACATTTGCTCATAGAGCTGTTCTGTCCGCTCCGAGCTTGAACCGAAGATTTTCTTCTTCGAGATCTGAAGCTGTTCTTTCAGCCAGTTCAATTCGGATTCAAGCTGGGCGCAATGCTTCTCCAGATCTTTTAAACCTGTTAAATACTCATATTCGGCTTTGGAAATCGTGACAGTTTCACTGTTGTTCTTACTCATAAACGCCCAACTTTTCTGCTTTGTTTTATGTGTTTATTATACCACAGAAGCAGTGAAAAGTCCATTATTTATGCGGGTTTATGAGCAATTATCCGAACTTTATTTTCTCCATTTTTCGATGAGCTTTCGGCTGTTGGATACTCAATCCTTCCATCAGCCAGCGGTATTGTTGAGCAGTAATGCCGAGCGCTTCATTCTCACTCCGCGGCCACTGGAACTTACCCTTTTCAAGCCGCTTGTAGAGCAGGAGGAAACCGTCGCCCTCCCAGTAGAGCGCTTTTATTCTGTCGGTTCGTCTGCCGCAAAACAGGAACAGTGCGTCGGAACACGGGTCAAGCCGGAACTGCTGTTCAATGATAGTCGCAAGACCGTCGATACCGCGGCGAAGATCCGTGTAGCCGCAGGCAAGGTAGATCTTCGATCCGCTGAAATCACTCAGCATGACTTAAGCACGCGAAACAGAGCGGCGAGTGTATCTTCATCCGCGCCGTTGTGTACTACGGCGCAGATGCTGCCGATTTTTACCGACACCGCGATGTTGCTGTGATTACTTTCATCGAAAGATAACGGGACTTCAATAAACTGAGAACTCTTTTGCAGCGCTTTCCACACCTTCTGCTGGCGGTAATGGAAGGTGCTGACAGCGATCTGATTCCGCTCGCACCATGAGCGCACGCTCAGCCCGCTATTGCGGCACTCTTCAACTTGCCGCGACCATTCTGCGAGATTATTGTTTTCCTTAATGATTTGTATGCCTTTTGACATGATTCCACCCCGTGCGATTGTGTTCGATTGTAGCCGTTCAAATACAACGGGCTACAACCGCACACTTCGTTTTTGATTATATTTTCGCACATTTGACGGGTGGAGGGCAATACGGTGATTTATTTGACGGTTACGTGTGCTCGGCACGCATTATTACTTGGCGGTGAAAGTCCGCTACAGGCTTGGCAGTAGGAACTGTTAGCTGAAGACAAGGGCGTCCATCGTGAGGTGGAGTCTGAAGGAAGTCGGAGGCAAAACCTCGGTCTGACGAACAGAAACTACATATAAGGCATTTTGAAACGGACAAGTTTCCAAGTCAAAACAAAGTCCAATACTGCCCGAATTTCAAGGTGTAAATGTAGCAGATATATGAGGTGAAGGTGGTAATGCTTACCCGAGGAGGTCTTGCAGACGAAGTAATTTTCGTAGTAACAACGAACTGCAAGAAGTCAGCAGAGGTCATAGTACCAAGGAAAAAAAACTTGGGAAGGACCGAACAATCATAAGTCTTGAGTATACAACCAAAGGAGGTTGGTATGATGAAAACAGAATACATCGAAAACGGTGGCTTTCTGCAAAGGGATAGTGTGGAACACAAAGAGTATGCAGAAGTGTACAGTACCAACGGTCGGAAAGTTGAAGAAAAGGACGGTGCAGACTTGCTTGAAAAGGTACTGAACAGAGATAATCTGAATAAAGCCTACAAGCGAGTAAAAGCCAACAAAGGTACAAGCGGAGTAGATGGGATGACTATCGAAGAAGCTTTACCTTGGCTAAAAGAAAACAGGAATGAACTACTTGAAAGAATACGAAATGGGAAATACAAACCATCACCCGTAAGACGAGTAGAAATTCCCAAGGATAACGGTGGAGTAAGAAAGTTGGGAATACCAACAGTAATAGACCGAATTATCCAACAAGCAATAGCACAGGTGCTAATTCCAATCTATGAAGCAAAGTTCTCAGATGGAAGTTATGGCTACAGACCGAGCCGAAGTGCAAAAGATGCAATAATCAAAGTAAAGGAATATGCAGACCAAGGCTACAAATATGCAGTATGTCTTGATTTGTCAAAATACTTTGATACCCTAAACCACGAACTTTTGATGAATATGCTCCGAGAGGATATTAAGGACAAGAAACTAATTGACCTGATAAAGAAATATCTGAAAAGCGGAGTAATGGAAAATGGGATAGTGGTAGTAACAAGGGAAGGTTCACCACAAGGTGGTAATCTATCTCCATTACTTGCAAACATTTATCTTGATAAATTCGACAAGGAGTTTGAAAGCAGAGGGGTAAAAGTAATACGATATGCAGATGATATTTTGCTGATGGCAAAGAGTATCAGAGCGGCAGAAAGGTTACTTGGAACAAGCACAAGGTATCTTGAGAAGAAATTAAAACTCAAGGTAAATACGGAAAAGAGTCGTGCAGTAAGTGTATATTCAATCCGAAATTTCGGTATCTCGGCTTTGCGTTGGGAAGGAACAGAAAGGGTGCATACATCCGAGTTCACGAAAAGTCGAGAAAGAAAGCCAAAGAAAAGCTCCGAAAACTAACTTCCCGAAGCCAAGGCAGGAGTTTGGATTATGTATTCCGAAAGTTAAAGGAATATATGCAAGGGTGGCTTGGATATTACGCAATAGCGGAAATGAAAACACTGATGACCAAATGGAACGAATGGTTAAGGCGAAGGATACGAATGTATATCTGGAAACAATGGAAATTACCAAGAACAAGGATAAAGAACCTGATGAAACTTGGTATGCCTGAGTGGAAAGCCTATCGGAATGGTAACACCCGAAAAGGATACTGGGCTATTGCTGGAAGTGGAATATTACACCACACCATAACAAACGAAAGACTTGCACGCCGTGGATACTATGATATATCCGAAGCGTACAAGTCTATGCACTCAATATGATTGAACCGCCGTGTACTGAACGGTACGCACGGTGGTGTGAGAGGTCGGCTACTCAACTAATGGGTAGCCTCCTACTCGATTATAGGAAATTACTCAATTAACTTCAAAACAATGATGTTATCTGCACGAATTGGGTGCGAGACACTGGCTACTTTTTTCTTATCCTTTGTTTTTTAGAATTTATTCGTAATGTTTAAGCAAAACAATAAAATTTCGCTTTTATGCGAGAATTTTATCCTTTACATAGGGGATAACCTCGTCCTGATTAACACCTATGACAGTTGAGATTTCCTCTTTGATAATTTTCTCTGCGTCACGCAGGAAAACTTCATCGGTTATATGAAGTTTTCTGCCTTTTTCGTTCTGTTTTCTTCTGTGAAGCCACACAGATTTCAATTGAACCAAAATATCTGAAATATTGCCGAAAGATATCGTTTGTCTGAATTCTTCCTTGCGCTGAACCTCGTTGTCGTTCCAGACAGAGTCATTTGCCGAAACATCGCCGAGCATATCATCAAGTTCAGGTTTTGTCATAAGCTTTTTCATTTTTCTGACAAGATTTTCGTTATTGACAGGAACAAACAGGGTTGAACTCTCATTGTAGAGAGGCTTCAACACATAGTACTGCATAACAGTTTTACCAAATGTTTTTTCTGTAATATCGGTGATTTCACAGACTCCGTTTACGCTGTATAAAACCTTTTCTCCAACTTCAAACATAGTGATACCTCTCCTTAATATAATTCGTATAAAGAAAAAAGTGGCTTGTCAACAGGACTTACGTCTGAAAACAAACCACACGTTGAATTACATATCAATTATACCACAATTTGCTAAATATTGTCATAGGCATTTTATCCAAAAATCTTTGTGATGATAATTGGTTAAAGCTCCGCTTCAAGCAAAACAGGGCAGTGATCCGAGCCCATAATTTCGGTGTGAATATCGGCAGATCTGAGCTTGTCCTCAAGAGATGAAGAAACGATAAAATAATCGATTCTCCAACCTGCATTCTTTTCTCTTGCCTTGAATCTGTATGACCACCAGGAATAAATGCCTTCTCTGTCGGGATAAAAATATCTGAATGTATCTGTAAATCCGTCATTAAGCAATGTTGTCATTTTTGAACGTTCCTCGTCGGTAAATCCGGCATTCTTTCGGTTGGTCTTTGGATTTTTGAGGTCGATTTCCTTGTGTGCAACATTCAGATCGCCGCAGAGAATTACGGGCTTTGCCTTTTCAAGTTCCTTGAGATATCCCCTGAAAGCGTCCTCCCATTCCATTCTGTAGTCGAGTCTTTTTAACTCGTTCTGAGAGTTAGGAGTATAGCAGGTAACGAAATAATAATTGTCAAATTCTGCTGTGATTACTCTGCCTTCGTGGTCGTGCTCTTCAATTCCGATACCGTAGGAAACCGAAACAGGCTTTTCTTTGCAGAACATTGCAGTGCCCGAATAGCCTTTTTTCTCGGCATAATTCCAATACTGATGATATCCCTCAAGTTCGAGGTCAATCTGACCTTCCTGAAGTTTAGTTTCCTGAATACAGAAAATATCTGCTTTGACCTCATTGAAATAGTCAAGAAATCCTTTTGTAACGCAGGCACGCAGTCCGTTTACATTCCAGGATACAAATTTTTTCATAAAATCACCCTTGCATAAGTTGATATTAATAGTATAAAGGAAGCAGAGCTTATTATCAAGAACTTTATTATTCTTCATCGGAATTTTATTTGTACAGGCAAATTTTTAATTCACTGCGAATAGAATTAAATATCAAAATTCGGCGGTGATAAAATGCTTGATTTACTCGGATATCTCGGACAATATATCTGCTTTTTTATTCTGCACGTCTGCGGTGGCGGTTCGTTTCCCAAGCCTTTGTCTGCAAAGGAGGAAAGACTTTGTCTTGAGCGAAGTGCCAACGGCGATATGGAGGCGAGAAACAAGCTTGTTGAGCATAATCTCAGGCTTGTTGCGCACATAATCAAGAAATACTACGGGACACAAAGCGAACAGGATGACCTTGTGTCAATCGGAACAATCGGACTGATCAAGGCAATCAACACATATGACATAAACAAAAATATCCGCCTGAGTTCATACGCAAGCAGATGTATAGAAAACGAAATATTGATGCATTTTCGCAATGCAAAGAAGAGTGCGCAGGATATATCCCTGAACGAAACAATAGATACCGACAAGGACGGAAATCCGCTGACACTTTTAGATATAATGGCAGTCGATGATAATATTCTTGAAAACCTTGATTTGAAGCTGAACAGTCAGAAACTCGGTCAGTTCATAAGTGAGGAACTCAGCGAGAGGGAAAAGAAAATAATAATTCTGCGTTACGGTCTGAATGGAAAAGAACCGATGACGCAGAAAAATGTTGCTGAACTGATGAATATATCACGTTCATATGTGAGCAGAATCGAAACCAAAGCACTAAAGTTATTGAGAAAAAGATTTGAGAACAGCTCAAATTTGTAAAACTAAAACTTTTCTAAGAATGTGTGTTCAACTCCGTCTGACTTGTAGCCAACAAATGTGTCAAGGCATACGGAGTGAATACTGTTAAAAATACTTTTCTCAATGTTGGGATTTGTCTTTTTAAGTTCACGGATAAGAGCTTTTATTTCTTGCCTTTTTGAGTCACCTGTGCCGTTGGCACACTTTTCGGTAAATCTGCACGCACATTGAATAAATTCAAGCTCATTGTACTTCTGCCACGCTATAATTGCGTCCTCGTGAATACAGTACATCGGGCGGATAAGCTCCATACCCTCAAAATTTGTGCTGTGAAGTTTAGGGGGCATCGACTGAAGCTGAGAGCCGTAGAACATTCCGAGAAGAGTAGTTTCGATAACATCGTTAAAGTGATGACCGAGTGCAATTTTGTTGCAACCGAGGTCTTTTGCATTTTTGTAAAGATGACCTCTTCTCATTCTTGCACAGAGATAACAGGGTGATTTCTCTGTTTTGTTTGCAACATCAAAAATATCTGTTTCAAAAACCGTTATCGGAATATGCAGAAGTTCTGCATTGCTTTCAATCCTTTTACGGTTTTCTTCGTTGTAACCGGGATCCATAACAAGATAAACAAGCTCAAAGTTGACCTCACTGTACTTTTTGAGTTCCTGTAACAGCTTAGCCATAAGCATTGAGTCCTTGCCTCCTGAAATGCATACGGCAATCTTATCACCTTCGTTGACGAGTTTATAATTCTTTAGTGCAATTAAAAACGGATTCCAGATTCTTTTTCTGTAAGTCTTTATAATGCTTCGTTCGACCATTTCGTGTTTTTCAAGTTCTCTGCCCACTTCGTCAACCCCCGTAAAAGTCATTTTGTCAATTATAGCATTTAAGCAAATTGTTTTCAATATGAATGACATAAATTGAAATTTTTACTTTACAATCTTAAAAAATAGTATTATACTGTTTATGAAAATTAAATACAGGTGTACGGTCCTGAAATTTCATCAGATAATTGGGAATTCGGTGAAAATCCGAAACAAGCGTCATTACTGTGATTGGTCAAAGAATGCCATAAGTCAGAATACATCCCGTATAACCTTGGTCTTTGCCGTCTCGGACGAAAGAGAAGTGCAGCCAAT
This sequence comes from Ruminococcus sp., assembly GCA_045133455.1. Classification (GTDB taxonomy): domain Bacteria; phylum Bacillota; class Clostridia; order Oscillospirales; family Acutalibacteraceae; genus Ruminococcoides. Next base: position 17,596 of record JBGUUJ010000154.1, on the reverse strand, counting down.
CAAAAACTTCTGTGTACCACAGGAGCAGTTTGTTGTGCTTTCCTTTTTCGGAAAGCTTTTTTATTTTATAGGAAATTGCGTGGTTACGCTCGGGAATATGAAGTCTGGAATATATCAAACTGTCTACACGAAATGCGTGCGAGGCACTCGCTTTTTTATTTTATAAAAATCAGCTTTCCAATATAAAACAGGAGGTTCAATACTATGAACAAAACAATCAGAAAAATCATTTCACTCGTAATTTCAGTGGCGATGCTTACTGCAATTATGACAACAACCCTTACTGCAAGTGCAGAGGAAAACTCTGCTGTAACTGCAAAGATAAACAGTACAGCAGAATACTATCTCTCACTTTACGAAGAGGAAATGCCGACCTACGGTTCGGAATGGGTTCTTATGGGTCTTGCAAGAGCAGACAAGCTTACAGACGAAATTGCACAGGGATATTATGAAAATATCGAAGCGTATGTAACTGAAAACGGAAGTGACAAACTTCACGAATCAAAATCGACTGAGAACTCAAGAGTTATAATTGCGCTTTCATCAATCGGCAAGGATGCAAGAGATGTTGCAGGTTATAATCTTCTGAAACCTCTTGCAGACTTTGAGTTTTTGAAAAAACAGGGTGTAAACGGTCCACTCTGGGCACTCCTTGCACTTGATACATATTGCTACGAAATTCCTGTTGACGAAACAGTTTCAGAGCAGACTACAAGAGAAAAAATGATTGACTATATTCTCGGTAAACAGCTTGAAAACGGTGGTTGGACATTCTTCGGTTCAGAACCTGATGCAGACCTCACAGGAATGGTAATTCAGGCATTTGCACCGTACTACAGCACAAATGAAGAAGTAAAGACAGCAGTTGACACAGCACTTGCCGTAATGTCAGAAAAGCAGACAGATGACGGCGGATATGTTTCCTGGGGAGCAGTTTCACCTGAGAGTACAGCGCAGATGATAACAGCACTCGCAAGCCTCGGTATAAATCCTGAAACAGATGAACGCTTTATCAAAAACGGCAACACTCTTGTTGACTCATTGCTGAGCTTTTCAGTAGATAACGGATTCGCTCATTCACAGGGCGGTAGTTTCAATCAGATGACAACAGAACAGGCACTCTATTCACTCGTTGCATATCAGAGAGTTGAACAGGGTAAAACTTCACTCTATGATATGAGCGATGCAAATCCGCTTCGTTATGATATAAACAGAGATGGTCATTTCAACATCAACGACTGCACATTGATTCAGAAGTACATTTCAGATATTGAAACTCTCGATGAAAGTCAGATTAAGATTGCAGATGTAAAAAAAGACGGCAGAGTAAGTATTATGGATGCAACAGCATTGCAGAAACTTCTCGTAGCATAAAGAGATATGATAGATTTAATCAAAAAATACAAACACATAATAATTGGTGCAGTCTGTGTAATCGCAGTTCTTGCAGTTGCATTCTTTGCAGGCGGAAGTCTTTCTGAAGAACCAAAAACTGTAAGTACTCAAGATACGGCACAGTCGATTACACAATCTGTAACAGAAGTTCAGACCGAAATAACTGCTAAAAATAATTCTACAGAAGAAACAAAAACACAGCCGACTACCCAAGTTCAAAGCACAACAAAGGTACAGCCAACAACTGTAGACGAAAAGCAGGAGTCAACAACTTCTGTAAAAGCAACGCAGAGCATCAAAAAGGACAAGTATCAGACAGAAGCAGTTCCGCAGGGGAAACCTGAACCTGTAGAGCCTCAGGAGCAGGAAACAAAGGATAACACACTGAAATGCACCTTATCAATTTCCTGTGCAACGATACTGAATAATATGAGTGAACTTGATAAATCAAAAACAGACCTTGTGCCGAGTGACGGTTGGATTTTAAAGCCGGAAACCGTAACTTTCAAGGAAGGTGAATCGGTTTTTGATCTACTTGAAAGCGTGTGCAAGGAAAAGGGAATACATCTTGAGTTTTCCTTTGTTCCTTTGTACAATACCCAGTATATCGAGGGCATTAACAACATTTACGAATTTGACTGCGGAAGTCTTTCAGGCTGGAGATATTCAGTAAACGGTTGGTTCCCTAATTACGGAAGTTCACGATACGAAGTTCAGAACGGTGACGTGATAGAGTTCAAATACACCTGTAATTACGGTGATGATATAGGCGCAAACAGTTTTTAAGGAGGATACAATGACAAACGCATTTGCAAAATTACACCCTGTTGTAAATTTCACATTTTATGCATTTGTAATTGCATTGTCAATGTTCCTTATGAATCCTGTGTGTCTTTTTCTGTCACTGATATGTTCATTTGCAAATGCAATTTACATCTGTGGAAGAAAGGCTGTAAAACTTAGCCTTCTGTATCTTCTGCCTATGATAATATTAGTGTCGGTTATCAACCCGGTTGTCAATCATCAGGGAGTAACGATACTCACATATTTCCCTTGGGGAAATCCGCTCACCCTTGAATCGGTAATCTACGGGTTCACAGCATCATTGATGTTATCGTCTGTGGTACTATGGTTTTCATCATTCAACAGTGTAATGACATCGGATAAGCTTGTATGCTTGTTCGGGAAAGTGATTCCGTCACTCAGTCTTGTGCTTTCGATGGTGCTCAGATTTGTGCCGAAACTTTCAGCACAGTTCAGGGAAGTGCGAAATTCACAAAAATGCATAGGCAAAGACATTTCTGACGGTTCACTAATGTTCCGATTGAAAAATCTTGTCAGGATATTGTCGGTAATGATATCGTGGTCAATGGAAAATGCCGTTGAAACTGCTGACTCAATGAAAAGCAGGGGTTACGGACTGAAAGGCAGAACATCGTATTCGTTGTACAAATTCAGTAAGAATGATTTTGCAGTACTCATAACAACAATTCTGCTTGGAACGGCAGTTACGATATCCGTGATTTTAGGTACGGTAGAATTTTATTATTACCCGATGATTAAGGGGGATTTAGCAGACGTTTTTGCAGTGTTAACATACGCACTTTATTTAGTTCTTATGCTCACACCGCTTATTCCCAACGTAAAGGAGGAGATTGGTTGGAAACGTTTAAGATCGTCAATCTGAATTTCAGATATCCCGATACGGTTGATTACGCCTTGAAAGATATTAGTTTTTCGGTGAACAACGGAGAGTTTATAACACTTTGCGGACCATCGGGAAGTGGAAAAAGCACCTTGCTCAGACATCTCAAGCCATCACTTTCTCCTCACGGTGAGAAAACAGGAAGTATCATTTTTGAGGACAGGGAGATAACCGACCTTTCACAGCGTGAACAGAGCGAGAAAATCGGTTATGTACTGCAATCGCCCGATAATCAGATAGTGACCGATAAAGTATGGCACGAACTTGCATTCGGACTTGAAAACCTCGGTTATGACAATGTGACAATCAGAAAAAGGGTAGCTGAAACGGCATCGTTTTTCGGACTCGAAAATATCTTTGAAAAGAATGTAAACGAGCTTTCGGGAGGTCAGAAACAGCTTCTCAACCTCGCTTCAATAATGACAATGCAACCGTCGGTTCTGATTCTCGACGAACCGACAAGTCAGCTTGACCCGATAGCGTCATCAGACTTTTTAGCGTGCATATCAAAAATCAATCGAGAACTCGGCACAACGATAATAATTACGGAACACAGGCTTGAAGATGTGTTTCCTCTCAGTGACAAAGTGCTTGTAATCGAAAACGGACAGGTTGTTTCATATGATACCCCAAAAAATACAGGCAGAAATTTGAAAGCCGTAAACAGTAGTACTTTTCTTTCTCTTCCTGCGCCTATGAGAATATGGTATGAAGTTGAGAAAGGGAAGGCTGAGTGTCCCGTAACAATCGCACAGGGCAGAGAGTGGCTTGAGAAATACGCAGAAACTAATACTTTGAAAAGTTTAAATCCCGAAAAAATTCCGTCCTGCGAAGATGAGATTTCAGTTGAACTCGAGAACGTCTGGTTCAGATACGAAAAGAACACACCTGATGTGCTCAAGGGACTTTCATTTGAGGCGAAAAAGGGCGAGTTTGTAGCTGTTTTGGGCGGAAACGGAGCAGGAAAGTCAACAATGCTTTCACTCATAAGCTCAATAAACAAGCCATACAAGGGAAAGTTAAAGCTTAATTCGGAAAGCATAGCAATGTTACCGCAAAATCCGCAGTCATTGTTTGTCAAGAAAAGCGTAAAAGCGGAGCTTGAAGAGATGTCAGATAAAAAACGAATATCTTCCGTAACAAAACTTTGCAGGCTTGAAAGGCTTCTCGACAGACATCCATACGATTTGTCGGGAGGCGAACAGCAGAGAGTAGCTCTCGCAAAAATCCTACTTTTACAGCCTGAAATACTTCTGCTTGATGAGCCGACAAAGGGACTCGATTCGGAATTCAAAATCATATTTGCAGACATAATAAGAACTCTAACAGAGTCAGGCGTTACGGTTATAATGGTCAGCCACGATGTTGAATTCTGTGCAAAATATCCGCACAGATGTGTGATGTTCTTTAATGGAGAAATAGTAGCACAGTCATCACCGAGGAAGTTTTTTTCTTCAAACAGTTTTTACACAACCTCAGCAAACAGAATTTCAAGAAATATTATTGAAAATGCTGTCACACCGGAGGACGTAATTTACTGTTGTACAGGAGTTTCGGAAAAGCCGAAACCTCTGAAAAAGACAGATTTATACGAAGAAAAATCGCAGGATCTAAAGCCTGTTAAAGTAAAGAAAGTTGAAAGAAATAAACTTTCAAAACGCACAATAACAGCAACAGTGATGATACTCCTTGCAATTCCGCTTACCATATTCATCGGTGTGACCTATCTTGAAGATAAAAAATATCTGTTCATTTCACTGCTTGTGATGCTTGAATGTATGCTGCCGTTTTTTCTTGTATTCGAGGGAAGAAAGCCACAGGCAAGGGAACTTGTGATAATCTCGGTGATGTGCGCTCTTGCAGTGGCTTCAAGAATGGCAACGTATTTTTTGCCACAGTTCAAGCCTGTGCTTGCAGTCATCATAATTGCAGGTTCGGCATTCGGAGCAGAAAGCGGATTTCTTGTCGGTGCTGTTACAATGCTCGTATCAAATATAATGTTTCAGCAAGGACCTTGGACACCCTGGCAGATGTTTGCCGCAGGTTTGACAGGATATTTTGCAGGTCTAATCTTCCAAAAAAGAAAAATAAAACACGTCAGAATTGCAATGAGCATTTTCGGTTTCATTGCAACAGTTTTAATTTACGGAGTTCTGATGAATATTTCATCGGCAGTGTTAGTGCAAACAGAACTGAACTTTGAAACAATAATTACATTCTGTATGTCTGGTTTGCCGTTTGATTTGGTTCACGCAGTTTCAACTGTGATATTCCTGTTTATCGGCTCAAAACCGATACTTTCAAAGCTTGAGAGGGTAAAGTCAAAATACGGCTTGCTTGATTAGCACAAAAGATTTATTTGTGCATACATTGTAAATGAGGTGTTTGCAATGTTCAATCCTACCGATGCACAGATTTTTGAATGGCTTTCAAGGGCACAGCCGAGTGCAACAGCGTTGATTTACGGTTCGGACCGTTATCCTGAAATCAGGGGAACGGCAAAGTTTTATCAGACGAATATGGGAGTTTACACCGTAGTTTCGGTTACAGGACTTCCACAGCAGAGTAGTGAGTGCGACAGCAGAATTTTTGCCCTGCATATACATAACGGCAAAGGCTGTTATGGAGATTCACAGGACCCGTTCAGCGGTGCAGGAACGCATTACAATCCTGACAATTGTCCTCACCCTTATCACGCAGGAGATTTACCTCCGTTGTTTTCGGCAGGTGGAATCGGGTGGAGCGTATTTCTGACCGACCGTTTTACAGTCAGAGAAGTAACGGGACTGACGATAGTAATTCATTTGCATAAAGATGATTTTACAACTCAGCCGTCAGGCGATTCAGGAGAGAAGATAGCCTGCGGAATAATTAAAATAGGTTAGTACAGCGCACTGTTTCATTTTATATGAAGCAGTGCTTGTTTTGTTAAAGTCGAGTGCCTCGACACGCAATTTGAGCAGACAGGTTATTTTTACGAAAAGACTCCAATGCCCGACTTTAATGAAGATATATATTTGGGCACAAAATGCCTGATTAAAAAATAACCTATCTACCCAAAGCTAAAAAACTTGATTTTTATGGGATATTGGTATACAATTATAAAAGTGTATATTTTATGGTAAAGGAAGAATAGTATGCTTACACTGGATAAGATTTATCATGCATCCTATGTGTTGAAGGATGTAATCAGACCAACACACATTACAAAGACTTCCGGAATTACAGACGAGTGTGAGGTTTATCTCAAACCCGAAAACCTGCAAATCACCGGTTCATTCAAGGTAAGAGGTTCGGGCTATAAAATATCCCAGCTTTCAGATGAAGAAAAGGCGAGAGGCGTAATCGCCTGCTCAGCAGGAAATCACGCTCAGGGTGTAGCACTTGCCGCAACTAAGTACGGTATTAAGTCACTCATCTGCCTTCCTGACGGTGCCCCGATTTCAAAAGTTGAGGCTACAAAGGGTTACGGTGCAGAAGTGTGTATGGTTCCCGGAGTGTATGACGATGCATATAACGAGGCTTTAAGACTCAGAGATGAGAAGAATTACACATTCATTCATCCTTTTGATGATGAAAATGTAATAGCAGGACAGGGCACAATCGGCATTGAAATTATGAACGAGATGGCTGATGTTGACGCTGTTGTATGTGCAATCGGCGGAGGCGGACTAATTTCAGGTGTTGCCTGTGCAATCAAGAGCCTTAATCCTAATGTAAAAGTTTACGGTGTTCAGGCTGAGGGCGCCCCTTCAATGTATGAGTCAATCAGACAGGGAAAGGCTGTAAGACTCGATTCAGTTTCAACAATAGCTGACGGTATTCAGGTTAAAGAGCCGGGAGAGCACACTTTTGAATACATAAAGAAATATGTTGATGATATCGTAACAGTGTCAGATGACGAAATTTCATCTGCAATACTCAAACTTATCGAAACACAGAAGATGATTGCAGAAGGCGCAGGTGCTGCACCTTTGGCGGCTGTAATGTTCAATAAACTCCCTGTAAAGGGCAAAAAGGTAGTCTGCGTAGTGTCAGGCGGTAATATCGACGTAACAATCCTTTCAAGAGTTATCAAGAGAGGTCTTTTGATGACAGGCAGACAGCAGACTCTGTGCATTGAACTTCAGGATAAGCCTGGTCAGCTCGTGGCAGTATCAAAGATTATCGCTGAGAGAGGTGCAAACGTAATTTCAATTCACCACGAAAGAGCAAGCGAAGGAACAGATGTTAATGGCTGTTATCTGAGAATCGTGCTTGAAACAAGAAATTTCGACCACATAAAAGAGATTTCAAAAGCACTTACAGATGCCGGCTTTAAACTTGTATAAAACGGAGGAATAAGTAATGGAAAAGATTTACACAAAAAATGCACCTGATGCAATCGGACCATATTCACAGGCTGTAAAAGTAGGAGGACTTGTGTTCACATCAGGTCAGATAGCAATAAACCCTGCAAGCGGAAATGTAGAGGCAACAACAATCGAGGAGCAGACAGAACAGGTTTGCACAAATCTCAAGAATGTTCTTGAAGCAGCAGGAAGTTCACTCGAAAAGGCAGTAAAGACAGTATGTTTCCTCAAGAATATGGAGGACTTTGCAGCTTTCAATGCAGTTTACGGCAAGTATTTCACAGAAAAGCCTGCACGTTCCTGTGTGGCTGTAAAACAGCTTCCTAAGGACGTTCTCGTTGAAGTAGAAGTTATCGCAGAAGCATAAGTCTGTAATATTAAATAATACTAAACAAAAAAATCCGAACTTACTGAAAAGCAAGTTCGGATTTTCGTTTATCAGAATATTATACTGCCTGTTTCTTCAAAGGTCGAATAATCGTAAGAATAAATTGCGTCTGATGTTACAACGTAGAAGTTTTTATCAATTCTCAATCCTCTTATATAATCGTTGTAATAGAAGTAATCAGGGTTATCAGACGATTCCTTTTCTATTGTTTTGAGTAAAACAAATTCATTTTTGTTTATGTCATATTTGTAGACAGCATAGTAAATTGAATTGGTGTCATCGTATGACCAATACGGAATTCCGATTATGCAGTCTTTTTCGTCAACATAAACAGCCTTGTGGTTGTATTCAGCTTCGGAATATTCATATTCTGAGCCAAATATCTCCGTTGCTTTTTCCGTTACGTCTGTTTTGTCTGAAGTGTCAAAAATTGTCAACTTGAATTCCTCGGAAATTCCTGTATATGAATCAGCGTCACGACCGAAACCGAGAAGCATATCGTCTGACAGAACGTGAAGATATTCTGAGAATCCCGGAATTTTAAGCTCTGACAGAATTTCAGGAGATTCAGGATTTGAAAGATCAACCGTGAATAACGGGTCTGTCTGACGGAAAGTAACGAAATATGCTATGTTACCGTCGAATCTCACGGACTTGACGTTTTCGCCCTGAGCAACATTTTCAGTCTTGCCGACCTGCTTTAAATCGTTGTTAAAAACATAGAGAGAAGTTGTTGTATCGGCTGTGTTCATTGCAACATAACCATCATAAAACTTTTCATTGTTATTCTGAGTAACCACTCTGAAATATCCGTTGTACTCGTCCATAGAGAATTGATCCAAAATGTCTCCGTCAACTGTGAGAGAACTATTCGGAGTGATTTCTGTACCGTCAACTGAAAATCTCAGAATCTGAGTTTTGTAGCTGTTGTCGATGTACTGATATGAAGAAATGTAGATATTATTGGTTGATGCATAAATTTCATCTCCGCCACCTAAAACAGAACACATATCTGCGAATTTTTCAGGATTATCAAGGTCGATTGAAGATACCGTGACATAATCAACCGAATCTACAGTATCGCAGATTGTGATGTCATCAGCGTTTACACAACTTATTTCGTCTTCTGTGATGTAGTATGGGCAGTAGGTTTCAGGCTTTGCCTTTTTTATTTTGCTGAAATCATAAATACGGTAGTCTGTTGTGAGGTAAACTACGTTGCCGATTTTTCTTGTTGAAATGCAATCGCCCGACTGTGCAAGTGTTGATATTTCTTCTGGAGAATTAATATCTGAAATATCGTATATTATAACTGCTGTGTCCAAATTTTCCGAATAATCACTGTCAACAGCGGTGTCTTCAGTAGCTACAGTGTCAATTATCTTCTGATTATCAGCAATCGCAACAAGCTTATTTTCGTGAATGTACATATCTGAAATTTTATAGCCTGTATCTATTGAGGTTACAAACTCGGGCTTGCCGTTATTGGGATTAGAAATTATAATTTCTTCATCGTTAAGTGAATAGATATACTTGCCGTCAGTCTTTACAACATCGGCTTCATCAACACCGTCAACCTGAACATTGGTGTCCGAATAATCTGCTCCTGAAGATGAAGAACTGCCCGAAAAACCGAATTCATCTGTTGAGTTAAGAGTATCCTCTGCAAATTCATATATATAACCGTCGTCAAAAATCTTTTCAAATAAAGACGGTTCACTTTCTTTTTTTACAGCTTCAATCGTCTTGTAAATTTTATCGTATGAATCACTCGGTTTTGAGGTCCTGAAACTCTGTGTTATAAAGACAGTTGAAGCTGTCAGGCAAGCCACACCGAGAGTAACACAGGTGGTTACAACACCCTTATTGCTTTTTCTTTTAATTCCTGAAAGAGAATCTTCTACAAAAGCAGGGTCAAGTCTGTCAGAAGGTTGACAGCTTTCACCGCTATGGTGCAGAACATTTAAAATATCATTGTTATTCATAGCAATCCTCCTTTGTTATTTCTGAAGAATGACACGAAGTCTTTCAAGAGCTCTTGCGTATCGGGAACGTACCGTGTTGCTGTTCATCTTAAGGATTTTTGAGACTTCCTTTGAGTTGTATCCGCCAAATACGGTCAGCGAAATAATCATTCTGTCCTCAGGATAAAGCGTTGAAAATGCCTTCTGTAAGTCAATACTTGTGTCAACGTTGTTTAAATCATAAGTAAAGCTTGTCTGTTGCAACTGCTCATTATGTAGTAAAGGGTTTTCATAATATCCCCTGATTTTTTTGGTACACTTTGCAGACAAAATTTTGAAAAACCACGCTTTGAATGCATCTTCATTTTTCAGTTTGCCTATTGTACGGTAGGCATCAATAACTGCTTCGCTTACACAATCTTCTGCATCCTGACTGTTTCTGAGGGTGAAAAGCGCATATCTGTACAAATCCTTATATATGTGTGAATAGAGAATTGAAAAGCTGTGACGGTCGCCTTTTTTTGCCGACTTTACAAGTGTTTTAAAATCAGCTTCCATATTTTTACCTCCTCTTAACCGGTTACATAAATTAAGTGTATAATTTTTCCTTAACTGTTGCAACAATTTTCAAAAAATTTATTTTTCAGCATAAAAATACTGATTTCTGATAAAACTAAAGTCGGTGATTTTTATGAAAAAACTAAAGGAAGATTGTATTCTGTTTTCAATAGGCGGGATAGGTTATGCACTTCTGGAAATCCTGTGGCGCAGAAAAACTCATTGGACAATGGCTGTGACAGGCGGTGCGTGCTTTTTATCGCTCTATAATTTCTATAAGAAACATTCGGGAATGAAGATGATTCAGAAATGCATTTCCGGCAGTGCAATAATAACAGCTATCGAATTTTGCAGCGGCTGCATTATCAACCTGAAATATAAGCTCAATGTGTGGGATTATTCCAATTGCCGACTCAATGTAAAGGGACAAATATGTCCTTTTTACAGTGCCTTATGGGCGCTTCTATGTGTTCCTGTAAGCGGACTGTGTAAACATATCAATAAGAAAAGCAAAAACCGTACAACGTCCTGACGCTGTACGGTTAATTTAATTAATCATTATTATTTTGTTTGTTTTTATCCGAATTTTCAATGTCAAGCTTTTTAACAACAACACGCATAATACGCTGATTTTTGACTTCCATAACCGTGAATCTGAATCCGTCAGATTCAATGCTGTCACGCTTGTGAGGGATAGTTCCTGCGTGCTCAAGAATAAATCCTCCCACAGTAATGCTGTCGCTTTCAATTGAATCCTCGTCCATATCAAACAGAGCAAGCATATCATCAAGTTCAATGTCGCCGTTTACAAGGAATTCACCCTTGCCGATTTTGTAGTAATTGTGTTCAATCTCTTCGTCCTCGTCCCAGATATCGCCGACGATTTCTTCAAGCAAGTCCTCCATTGTGACAATACCGAGAGTACCGCCGTATTCATCGGTTACGATTGCAAGGTGAATCTTTGTACGCTTGAATGCATTTAAAATCTTTGAAAGCTGTTGAGTTCTGAACACAAAGTAAGGAGGTTGCATTATGTCACGAAGCTGAGGAGCTTTGCCGTCAGCAAGCGACTCAAGATAATCTCTTGTATGAAGAATACCCACGATGTGGTCAACAGTGCCTTCGTAGACAGGAATTCTCGAATATCTGTTTTCAATGATAATATCCTTGATTTTCTCCTGACTATCATCAACGTTGATAAAAGTAATGTCAACTCTCGGAGTGACGATTTCTTCAGCAGTTTTGTCGTCAAAGTCCAGTGCAGAGCGAACCATTTCGCTTTCGCTTTCTTCAAGAACGCCCTCTTCTTCAATGCTTTCAACTATGTATTTAAGCTCGTTTTCGGTAACCGAAGGACTATTCTGAGTTCCTCCTGCAATTTTAATTGCAAGGGCTTTAAGTTTTATGAATATAAACACAAACGGAGTCAGTACAAACATAAGGGTTCTCAGAATACCTGCTGTTTTAAGTGCAAAACCGTCGCAATGTTCTTTTGCAAGACATTTTGGAATGACCTCTCCGAATGTGAGTACAAGCAGAGTTGTCGCACCTGTTGCAATTGCAGAACCCATATCGCCGAACAGATTAAGACAAAGAACTGTAGCAATAGATGAACAGCTCAGGTTCACGACATTGTTGCAGATAAGAATCGTTGTAAGAGCATTGTCAAAATGTTCGGTAACATACAGAGCCGTTTTAGCTTTTTTGTTTCCGCTGTCAACACTCTGCTGGAGACGAATTTTGTTGACAAATGAAAAAGCCGTTTCAGTTGCAGAGAAAAATGCTGAAAGCAAAACAAGAACTACAATCACAATGCTCATAATTATGTCAGTAGTTGTCAAGGAATAATCACTCCGTAAATGTAATATTTCCTCTATAGTACAATAATTCTTTATAATAATTATTGTTTTTAAGAAATAAAATATAAAAAGATTGAAAAAAACTTGCTCTGATGATATAATTATAAGACAATGCTTTAAATGGGATAGAATGCCCATTTGTTCAGTAAATTATGAAGTTTCATCTGCATATACATTATAATGTGCATTTCGGGGATAATAAAATCGGAGGTGCACATAAATGTCACAAAAAAACAAAGAAACAAAATCTTCAAAGAAGAACAGGGAGAATTTCGTAAAGAACCCCTGTGATGACGATAATCCAAACAAGCTTCAGAACGACAGTCCCATAAGTGAAGAGCACACTGACCAGATAGGCGAGACAGGTTCGATTCTTACATCGCACAAGGACAGCGTGATTCATTGTCTGACTATAATCGGACAGATTGAGGGACATTACATTCTTTCACAGCAGAACAAGACTACAAAATACGAACACGTTATACCTCTTCTTGTGTCAATAGAGGAAGATGAGCGCATTGACGGACTTCTCATTTTGCTCAATACAGTCGGAGGCGATGTTGAGGCAGGTCTTGCAATTGCAGAAGTGATTTCGGGAATGAAAAAACCTACGGTTTCAATTGTGCTTGGAGGAGGTCACTCAATCGGAATTCCGCTTGCAGTTGCCGCCAAAAAGAGTTTTATAGCCAAAAGTGCCTCGATGACGGTTCACCCTGTACGAACGACGGGACTGACAATCGGAGTTGAGCAGACTTTTGAATATTTCCGTAAAATGCAGGACAGAATTACAACCTTTGTCGCAGAAAATTCCGATATCACAAAGGAAAGATACAGTCAGCTTGTGCTCAACACAGGCGAGCTTGTAATGGATATCGGGACGATTCTTGAAGGTGAAGAGGCAGTTGAAGAAGGACTTATCGACGCAGTCGGAACAGTCTCTGATGCAACTGAAGCACTGTATGATATGATTAAGAAATCAAAAGCCTCGAAGAAGAAATCCAAAAGTAAAACTGCAAAATAATTCGGGTGTAAAACCCGAATACATATAAAAGTAATAAAAAGGAGTACATACTATGTCTATAATTGACGCAATAATTCAGGGTATAGTTCAGGGTCTAACCGAATTTCTGCCCGTATCAAGCAGCGGTCATCTCGCAATCACACAGCACATTCTCGGCACAGGCGAGGAATCTGACTTGTTTTTCGATGTAATGCTTCACGTCGGAACACTTGTGGCTGTAATCGCATTTTATCACAAACTCATATGGAGTCTTATTAAAGAGTTTTTCTCGCTTGTTAAGGATATTTTTACAGGCAAATTCAAGTGGAACGCAATGAATTATGAGAGAAATCTCATTGTTATGCTTATAATCGGACTTTTACCCCTGTTTTTGCTCTTCGCCCCGATTCCGGGAACAGATATGAACATAAAAGATTTAGCCGAAGTGATTTCTGGTTCACCTGTTTTGATAGTGACAGCAATCTCACTTCTTCTTACAAGTATTCTTCTCACAATCGGAATTATCTGCAACCGTAAGGTCGCAAAGGGCGGAAAACATCTCAAGAATGCAACAGGAAAGGAAAAATATACAGTGCTTGATGCAGTTTTAGTCGGTCTTATGCAGGTTACAGCGGCAATTTTACCCGGACTTTCACGTTCAGGTTCAACACTTGCAGTCGGACAGATGAGAGGGATTGACAAGCAGAAAGCTCTTGACTTTTCATTCATTTTAGGTGTGCCTTCAATTCTTGCAGCGGCACTTCTCGAAGGTGTTGAAGCAATCAAATCTCCTGAAGGAATCACGGTAGATATTGCAGTTATCATCGCAGGAATGATAGCATCTGCGATAGTCGGCTACCTTGCAATCGTAATCTTCAAATGGTTTCTAAAGTCCGATAAAATGTGGATTTTTGTAGCATACACAGCAATTGTAGGTGTTGCATTTATTATAATTTCATTAATCGAAATGAACACAGGTGTCAACCTCTTCACAGGCACACCAATTGTATGATAACACAATATTCGTAGCGGACGGCAACATTGACGCCCGAAAAAATAGGAGTGATTTAGATTGTCAGCAAAAAAGCAGACAACTAACAAAAAAACAAAAGCTCCTGCCAAAACACAAAAAGGCAGGAGCAGAGCAGGAAAGCAACCTGCTCCTGTAGTACATAAAGGATTGAGTCCCAGAATCAGAGCAATCATATTCGGAACAATTGCGCTGCTGTTTATCGTTATGATAGCAATTAAGGGAGAAAATGTCTGGACAGCAGTGCGAAGCTTTTTCTTCGGAACACTTGGATTCGGGATTTTTCTCGTCCCCGTTCTTATGGGATATTTCTGTATAATTACAGAAAAGGAAAAGAGCGTTGCGCACGTCAAAGCAAAGACTACAATAAGCATACTTATAGTTCTGCTTATCGGAGCAATGAACTATATGCTCGGCGGTGCAAAGTATAACGATTTAAATTTCTTTGCATGTCTCGGCAAGCTCTATCTTGAGTCGGCAGACATAACTGCATATATGACCTTCGGTTGCGGACTCTTCGGAGGAATCCTCGGATATCCTATAGTGTTCCTCTGCGGAGAGGTTGCAGGTTTTTGTATAGCATTGATTGCAACAATTATGCTCATATTCATCATTGCAAACATATCAATAAAGGATATGACAGCGGCTGCATCACGAAAAGTGAATCATATGCGTGAAGTTAGTGAAAAGCGTGCCATCGAGCGCAGACAGCGCAGAGAAGTAATGCATAGAGAGCGTGAAATAAAAAAGAATTCGACTGATATAATGCAATACAGTGCACAGAACAATAATACCGATGCAATAGATATTCCGCTTGACGAACCTAAGAGCAGAAAGAAAAAGAAGAAACGTACAGTTAAAAGCGGTATTGATATCGACTACGCAGACCCAAACGAAGAGAATGCCAAAGATAAGGATTTGTCAGAGGATTTAATCAACATAATCAACAGGGCAAGCAAGCCTCTCGGCGAGGATGCAGATTCAACTGTTGAAGATATAGCCGATGACATTTCACAGGAAAAGCGTTCAAACCGTATAACGGACGGTGCAAAGCAAGCTGATCCCGAAACCGTGCCTGTAGTGCTTGAGGACAAGCCTTCTAAGAAAGTAAATCAGGATAAAAACAGCGAACTTTCCGAGTTTGACAATATTGGTTATAAAACTGATAATTCTGATAAAGAAGTAAAAGAAGAAAAAATATATCATTATCCGCCTGTTCAGCTTTTAAAGCCGAACACAAATAATAATGACCGTCACGCAATGGAGGAACTTCAGACAAACTCCAAAAAGCTCATTGAAACGCTCAACAGCTTCGGTGTAAATGCAAACATAACAAATATCTGCCGAGGTCCTTCTGTAACACGTTATGAGCTTCAGCCTGCACCAGGTGTAAAAATAAGTAAGATAACAAATCTTTCTGATGATATTGCACTCAATCTTGCGGCAAATGGTGTAAGAATCGAAGCACCTATCCCTGGAAAAGCGGCTGTAGGTATTGAAGTTCCTAACAAGGTTGTAAGTATGGTTTCAATGAGAGAACTCATAGATTCCGACAAGTTCAGAAATGCAAAGAGCAAACTCACAACAGTTTTAGGACGTGACATTTCAGGCGAGATCGTAGTAACAGACCTTGCAAAAATGCCTCACCTGCTTATCGCAGGTACAACAGGTTCAGGTAAGTCAGTATGTGTAAACTCAATCCTTATGAGTATTCTCTACAAGGCAACTCCTGACGAAGTAAAACTCTTGCTTATCGACCCTAAAATGGTTGAATTTTCAAAGTATAAGGGCATACCGCACCTTCTCGTGCCTGTAGTTTCCGATGCCAAAAAGGCGGCAGGTGCACTCGGTTGGGCAGTAAATGAAATGCTCCAGCGATATAAGATTTTTTCGGAATACGATTGTAAGGATATCGATTCCTACAACAATCTTATCGAGAAAAATTTTGCTTATATGGAGAATAATCCGCCTGTTGAAGACGAAAACGGTGAGATGAAACAGCCTGTCTTGGAAGTAAACGGACTCCCCGTAGCCAAAGAGAAAATGAGCCGTGTTGTAATCGCAATCGACGAGCTTGCCGACCTTATGATGGCGGCACCGAGCGAAGTTGAAGACTCAATCTGCCGACTTGCCCAAATGGCGAGAGCCGCAGGTATGCACCTCATTCTTGCAACACAGCGACCGACCGTAAATGTAATCACGGGTCTTATCAAGGCGAATGTCCCGAGCCGAATTTCGCTCAAGGTAAGTTCAAATATGGACTCCCGAACAATTCTTGATGCAGGCGGTGGTGAAAAGCTTATCGGTAAGGGTGATATGCTCTTCTCGCCTGTAGGTGCACCAAAGCCTATGCGTGTTCAGGGTTGCTATGCTTCAGAGGAAGAAATCGAAGGCGTAACAAATTACATAAAGAAATCATACAAAGCGCAGTATAACGCAGATATTGAAGAATCAATCAAGCGTATAGCCGCAGAAGAAATTGCAACAGGTAAGAAGTCGGGTGACAGCAATTCAGATGATGACGGACTTGACGTTGACTCAAAAATGGACGAAGCTATCAAGTGCGTAATTGATGCAGGACAGGCTTCAACCTCACTCATTCAGCGCAGACTCAAGGTGGGCTACGCAAGAGCAGGAAGAATGATTGACGATATGGAACAGCTCGGAGTTGTGGGTCCTCATCAGGGTTCAAAACCGAGAGATGTTCTTATGACTTACAATGAATGGTTAGAACGCAGAAACGTTCTGCAAAACCGTGAAGACTAACAGGAGGAAATAATGGCATTTTTACCGATGAACGCCGATGAAGTAAAACTTCGAGGTTGGGACAGTGTAGATTTTGTATATGTGTCGGGTGACAGTTATGTTGATCACCCTTCATTCGGTGCCGCCATTATTACAAGAGTTCTGGAAGATTGCGGATACAAGGTGGCGTTCCTTGCTCAGCCAAATTGGAAAAATGATGCGGATTTCACCCAATTCGGCAAGCCGAGACTCGGCTTTTTCGTGTCGGCAGGGAACATCGACAGTATGGTAGCGCACTATACTGTAGCAAAGCGCAAGCGTCACGATGATGCCTACACGGCGGGCGGAAAAAACGGAAAACGCCCCGACAGGGCGGTAACCATATATTCCAACATAATTCGCAGACTTTATCCCGATAGTCCGATAATTATAGGCGGACTTGAAGCTTCACTCAGACGATTTGCTCACTACGACTATTGGAAAGATGAGGTAATGCCGTCGGTTCTTTTTGACAGCAAGGCGGATATCATTTCCAACGGAATGGGTGAGCTTCAGACAATTGAAAAAGCAAAACCACTCAGCGAGGGGTATCCTGTTGAG
>JBGUUJ010000153.1:0-2740 GCA_045133455.1 Ruminococcus sp. | reverse complement strand
AATTCTTCTTGAGTGTTGCGGTGTTGAGCAAAAGTATCTCAAACAGTTTGGCGGAAAACTATATAATAAACTTTCTGAAACATTAGCTGAACTGAAAAAAGATTATCTACTTTTTATAGTAAGCAATTGTCAGGAGGGATATGTACAATCATTCCTTGATTATCACGGATTTAATGAAGTGTTTGATGATTTTGAAATGTCCGGAAGAACGGGAAAAAGCAAAGGCGAAAATATAAAAATGATTATTGAGAGAAATAATCTTGAGTCGGCGATATATGTAGGTGATACAGAAGGGGATAAAATTGCGTCTGATGAAGCCAAAATTCCGTTTGTGTTTGCAGAATACGGATTTGGAAATGTAGAAAATCACCAATATTCTATAAAAGAATTTTATGAATTATCCGAGGTCATTAAAAATATAGAAAATTAAAATAGTTAAATATTGTCAAGTTATGTAGTTTAGCTGTGTAAAATTATGCTGATAATTGACTTTTATAGCTATTAGGTTTATTATTATACTGATAAAACCTGAAAGGAAGACCTATAATGAACAAAAGTTCAAAGAAAATCAGCAAGTCACTTGCGCTTATATCAATCGTCGCAGTAATAATCGTATCGCTCTGCACATCACTCATAGCGTTCAATGTGACAACACCTGACACAACAGGCACTACGCTTGATAACAATATGCAGACAGCAGTAAACGCTGTGAGCGATTATGAAACATCACTTGCAAGAAACAATTATCTTTTCACAGATGAGCTTTTTTCAAAGGCTAACATAGTTGCTTCAACTCTTTCAGAGAAGAGCACCGCCGAAGAAGCTGAACAGCTCGCAAGATATCTCTATGCAGATTCAATTATTGTAACTGACACTGACGGAAAATGTGTTGTATCTTATCCTGCTGATCTCAAGGACACAAACATCAGCGATAACGACAACACAAAGGATTTCAGAAAGGTGCTCAAGGGTACTTCGTTCAAAAGCCAGTCAGAGCCTCAGAAAGTTGAAAACAGCGAAGATTATTTTCTCTACACCTGTGTAGGCAGACCTGAGGGCAAGGGTGTTGTGATTATCGGAACAACAGTTACTGATTACGGTAAACTTTTGGGTTCGGAAATTGCAGATGATTGCAATGATAACACAATCATAGCTAACGGTGACGAGATTGTAAGTTCATCATTTGCAGAGAATGACAAGACAAGTCTTAAAGCACTCGGCGTTACTGAAGAAAACCTCAAGGCAGGTTCGTTCAGTCTCAAGGTTAACGACAAAGAATACATTTGCAAAGCGCAAACTCAGAGCGATTTTACAATCATCAGCCTTGCAAGTGAAAGCACTGCTTCAAATGTTATGACAGTTCTTGCGATTACACTTGTTGCAGATATCATTGTATTCGTAATTTTCATCGTATTGTTTGCACGTTCAGCAAAGAAAAATAAAGCGTAAAATTTATAGCCACTCAAAGCCACCTGCTCGTAGCGGGTGGCTTATTTTAATTTACAAGGAAACTGCTTGTTCATGCTCGGGCACAGAAGTCTTGACAAAAATTCACCAACAGAAGTTGTTATTGTCGAAAAGTAAATTCTTGATAGAAAACAACATCTGTAACGAAATAAAAATATGAAGCTGTCTGCACGAAATGCGTGAGAGGTACTTGCTTTTTATCTGAAAGCATTGAATTTTTCACGGTTATGTATTATACTACTTTATAACCTATTAAGGAGTATAAACAATAATGGATAATACAGAACGTCAGGTTCCTTTTTTCGGAGCAACGTTGCCTAAAGGCAATGACAAGAATAATGTAGCTAAGCAAATTGCCGACTACCTCAATGAGAATACGCTGTCTGATATTCATCAGGGATTTCAGCAGGTTCAGTCGCTTATGTCGTGTTATCGCTGTGCAATTTTTGAAGTCGAAACAAAGTTCCGTGTGCTCAACGAGCAATTTTCACTACAGCACGAACGCAACCCTATAGACAGCATAAAGACAAGACTGAAGTCATCTGAAAGTATAAGAGGAAAGCTTGAAAGAAAAAATCTTCCGCTTACAATTGAATCAATCGAAAATGAGATTTTTGATGTAGCAGGAATAAAAGTAATATGCTCATTTGTCGATGATATCTATATGCTGGCGGATTGTCTTTTACAGCAGGACGATATAAAACTTATCAAGAAAAAAGATTATATAAAAAATCCTAAGAAAAACGGTTACCGCAGTTTGCATCTCATAGTTGAAATACCCATTTTCTTGCAAAACGAAAAACGTTTTATGAAGGTTGAAGTTCAGCTCAGAACAATAGCAATGGAATTCTGGGCAAACTTAGAGCATAAACTGAGATACAAAAAGAATCTTTCCGATGAAACTGCAAAAATGATTGCGCATGAACTCAATGATTGTGCAGAAATGAGCGAAGTGCTTGACAACAAAATGCAGAAAGTCCGTGACGTTATCGAAAACAGTTAAAAAATATCTGATTTCTGAGAAAGGAGGAATGGCCTTAAATGAAAGTTTATTCATCGCTAAACCGTGCAATGCACAGATTTTGCATAGGTGTTTATGTAAAGGCAGGCTGCATTTACGAGCCTGACGAGCTCAACGGAATAACACATCTTTATGAGCATATGGTGTTCAGAAATATCAAAAGCAGGTACAGCGAAGATTTTTACGAGCTTCTCACACAAAACGGACTTGCATTTGAAGCTGGAACTTATAAGGAATTCCTCTATTTTACAA
>JBGUUJ010000152.1:0-8686 GCA_045133455.1 Ruminococcus sp. | reverse complement strand
TTTCATTGGTTGGGAACAGATGAAAACATATATTTATTTGAAGCACCGATCGATATGTTGTCGTTCATATCAATGCACAAGGAAAATTGGAAAAGCCACAGCTATGCGGCATCCTGCTCGGTCTCCGACAGGGTGCTTTTTCAATGCCTTGAGGACAATCCCAATCTCAAGAAAGTATATTTATGTTTTGACAGCGACAGTCCCGGGCAATCTGCTGCAAAAAGTATTGCCGAAAAATTAAAAGAACAAAATATTGATTTTGAAATCCTCGTTCCGACAGCCAAAGATTGGAACGAGGATTTGTTATCTCAATTTGAAAGTGAGGCAGAAGCATGTCAGGTATTGCAATTTTAGTTCTGGTTTCCGTAGTGATGTTCTGTGTTCTAGGTTGTGTTACGATGCTTTCGCATATCTACAATCTTAACAACATCAAGAGCAAAACTGTCGGCGACGGTCAGCACGGCACAGCTCGCTGGGCGACAAAAGCAGAGATTCTCAAAATATACAAGCACGTTCCCTTCACTCCGCAGGAATGGCGAAAACAAGCCTCTCAAGGCGAAGCTCCGACTGCCAACGGACAGCCTGTTCCGCAGGGAATCGTTGTTGGCTGTACGGGAGGTAAAAATTCTACCACTGCGATAGTTGACACAGGCGATGTTCATGTGCTGATGATCGGTGCGGCGGGTGTCGGAAAGACCGCATATTGGCTCTATCCGTGCATCGAATACGCCTGTGCAAGCGGCATGAGCTGGCTCGCAACCGACACGAAAGGCGATGTAATGAGAAACTATGCAACGATTGCTAAAAAGCATTACGGCTACAACATTTCGGTTATAGATCTGCGAAATCCCACCCGTTCCAACGGCAACAACCTCCTTCATCTTGTCAATCGCTACATCGACTTGTATCAAGAACATCCCGACGAGCTTGTTTACAAAGCCAAAGCTGAGAAGTACGCCAAAATCATTTCCAAGACGATTATCCTTTCGGGGATGGACGCTTCGGGGTTCGGCCAAAATGCGTATTTTTACGATGCTGCAGAGGGTCTGCTCACGGCTACGATTCTGTTGGTTGCGGAATTCTGCAAGCCGGGCAAACGTCACATTGTCTCGGTATTTAAAATCATACAGGAGCTTCTCGCACCGTCGGGCAAAAAAGGAAAAAATCAGTTTCAGCAGCTTATGGAATTACTGCCCGGTGAGCACAAAGCCAAGTGGTTTGCAGGCGCAGCTTTGAATACAGCTGAGCAGGCTATGGCTTCGGTTATGAGTACGGCTCTGTCAAGACTGAACGCCTTTCTCGACTCAGAGCTTGAACAATGTGCGACACGTTTCTAACTGAAAAGGTTAGACATGAAGCAAAGTATATATGTATAAAAATTAAAGAATTTTGTACATCAGTTTCATAGAACTGATAATTCGATAGGTGGAATGATAGGGTAACGCCTTGAAACGCCTCCTTAATACTGCGACAGGCAGTCAAAGTGCAATATTTGTTTGTCTGAAGCTCGCAGAAGTCGGCAGAGAGCAACCCAAACAGGTGAAGCTGTGGAAATCGATTCAGAGGTGAATTGTGTTGCCTATATGCCGGAGGTCTATAAAATATCTATGGTGAGAATGACCGAAAGGTCTGACGAACTTGTGAATGTACGGGTCTAAACCAGTAGTGAGTAGAAATGCTCATGCTTCAATTGAAGGCACATGTGGTAAAGTAAGAATATTGTTTATGAAATTCCATACGAAGTTACAGGCTTCGTCAAGTGTGCAGGCTTAAAACAAGCACCTAAGGATATATGTACAGATAGAATTATCGGAACGTGGAAAGCCACGAACACAGAGGTGATTGCAGACCTATGATGTGGTGAAAATGAATTCATAAATTTTCTTTATCGTGGTGAGAGTAGTGGCACGAGCGTTGAAATCCTTGTAATGAGGGTGGAGCAACAGCCACAAGTCATTTTAAAGTAAATAAAGTATAGGTACATTATTCATAGCTTCGAGTATGAATATGGTTTTTACCAAAGAAAATCATGCTCCGTAAAGGAGAGTGGTGCCTATGACAAAACAAACGAAACTCAGAAACTCGGAGTATTATGACATGCAGAGTGTATTCGACAATCTGTATGAGCAGAGCCAAAATAACGCTGTTTTTGATAATCTCATGGCTATCATAAAGTCAGAAGAAAATATCAAGCTTGCGTATCGTAATATCAAAAGGAATCAAGGCAGTAATACTTCGGGAACGGATAATATTAAAATCTCTGATATTGCAAAGATGTCCGCAGATAAATATGTCCGTATAATTCAAAACAAATTAACATGGTACAAACCTAAATCTGTAAAAAGAATAGAAATCCCTAAGCCTAATGGAAAAATGCGACCGCTCGGAATACCAACCGTCATTGACAGACTTGTACAGCAATGTATTTTGCAAGTACTTGAACCGATATGTGAAGCAAAATTCCATGAAAGAAGCAATGGTTTCCGTCCAAACAGGTCAGTTGAACACGCACTGGCACAATGCTACAGAATGATACAACAACAAAATCTTTATTTTGTTGTTGACATCGACATCAAAGGATTTTTCGATAATGTCAATCATTCTAAACTCATTCGCCAGATGTGGACACTGGGAATTAGAGATAAAACACTGTTGTGTGTTATCAAGGAAATGCTGAAAGCGCCGATTGTAATGCCTGACGGTGAAATTGTTTGTCCCGATAAAGGAACACCGCAAGGTGGAATACTCTCTCCACTGCTCTCAAATATTGTTCTCAATGAGTTGGACTGGTGGGTAGCATCACAATGGGAGTTTATGCCTACCCATACTGAATATCAGATTTATAGCAAGGGTGAAAAATCTAATCGTGGCAATATTTATCGGGTATTAAGAAAAAGTGAACTGAAAGAAATGTTCATTGTCCGATATGCTGATGATTTTAAAATATTTTGCCGTAAACGCAGTGATGCAAACAAGGTTTTTATAGCTGTTAAGAAATGGTTGAAAGAACGCCTGAAATTAGACATCAGTGAAGAAAAGTCAAAGGTTGTAAATTTGAAAAGACAATATTCGGAATTTCTTGGGTTTAAGCTGAAAGCAGTGTTAAAGGGTAATAAATATGTTGTAAAATCCCATATGAGCGATAAGGCGATTAAATCAGCAACGGATAAGCTGAAAGACAGAATTGAAGATTTACAGCGCCCAAAAGATTTGTTAGATGAAAAGCGCAAATTGAATCTTTATAATTCCACAGTTTGGGGTATTCACAACTACTTTCGGTATGCGACACATATATCTTTTGATTGCGCATATATCATTCATGACAAAATAAGAATATTCGCATACAACAGATTAGGCAATAGGTTGGTAAAACAAGGGAGCACAAATAACCGTTATATTATAGAGCACTACGGCAGTAGCAGAGGACTCAGATACTTGAATAAGTTTCCGATGTGTCCAGTCAGCTTTATACAAACGAAAGCTCCTTTATACAAGAAAAAAGAGATATGTAAGTACACTAAAGATGGCAGAGAAAGAATACATCAAAATCTAAAATTTGATATTACTGTTCTCCTCATGCTCATGCATGAGAAAAGTGCAAACAGAAGTATCGAATATATGGATAACAGATTATCGCTCTGGGCGGCTCAGTATGGTCGGTGTGCGGTAACAGGTGAATTTCTTTGGATTGATGAAATACACTGTCATCACAAAATACCACTCAAAAATGGTAGCAATGATAAATATCATAACCTTGTAATAGTACACAAAAATGTTCATAAACTGATACACGCTACAAATCCAGACACTATACAGAAATATCTCGATTTAGTTAAACCAACAGTTACCATGTTGAAAAAAATCAATAAGTTAAGAGAAAAAGCAGGTAATACTGCTATCTGAAAAGTTTCAATAGTTTTGAAAATGTATTTGATATATAAAACTTTAAAATGATGGAACGCCGTGTGCGGGGAAACTCGCATGCACGGTGTGGAACGGGGGAAAACTTGGAGATAATTTCAAAAAGTTACCTATCGTTATTGCTCTGTTTTGATACAGAAATAGATGCTGAAACTTTCTGCAACGAAAAATCTGCTGTTTTTCTTATCATGCCCGAGGAATCACCTCACACATTCTTTATGGTCTCGCTGATTATTCAGCAGCTATACAGAGAAATTCTTGCGGTCGCTGACGAAACGGGCGGAAGATTAAAGAATCGTTGCGTCTTCTTATGCGACGAATTCGGGACACGTGTGACATGTTCGCAACTGAAAAGGTTGCGTACAAAGAGTATGAAAATGCCCTTTGTAAATTGATATTCCGATAGGTGGAATGACAGGGTAACGCCTTGAAACGCCTACCTTAAAACTACGACAGGCGGAGCCGTGCAATAGGTGTCCCGTCTGAGAGCTCGTGAAGTCGGCAGAAGTCTGCCCAAACAGAGCGTTTGCTGCTGTGGAAATCGGCTTGGAGGCAAGCTGTGCAGATGATATGCCGGAGGTCTATAAAATACCTATGGTGAGAATGTCTTTATGACTGACGAAACCCCGAATGAAAGGCTCTATACCCATAGGCGGCAGAAATGCCGTTGCCGCTTCAATGCGGTGTATGTGAGGGTGAGTAAAATTGTGTACTATGAAAGTCCTTATATCGTTACAGGCGATAGCAAGCATACAGGGTCAAAGGGAAACCTAAGGGTATATGTAAAGATAGGAATATCGGAACATGGAAAGGTCGGAACACGGAGCGGATTGCACCGCAATGATGTGTTGTTAGGGAAAATCGACGATATAACCTGACTTAATCCGGCTGAGAGTGATGCCACAGTACCTGTGAAGCGGTGATAACAAGCCGTGGAGGGATAGGCATTAGTCGTTTTATGTAAGCAAAAGTAAATATCAACTGATTTCATAGGTTCGAGTATGACTAAGAAAGGCTGAACTTCCGTATGGAGGTGTATGCCGACTATGACAACAACCAAGAAACCCAAGAAGCAAAAGCTCAGAAATGCAGAATATTATGATTTGCAGGAAACTTTTGACCGATTGTACTTAGACAGTAAAAACGGCAGGGTGTTCCGTGAACTAATGCCAACGATACTGTCAGAGAACAATATCTGCCTTGCTTATCGCAACCTGAAAAAGAACAGCGGAAGCAGGACGGCAGGAACAGACAAAAAGACCATCAAACATCTTGAAACGTGGAAGGAACAGGACATTGTCAAATATGTCCGAAAACGCTTGAAATGGTATATTCCTCAACCGGTTTGTCGGGTGGAAATTCCAAAGGATAACGGCAAAACGCGCCCGTTGGGGATTCCAACCATTATGGACAGGCTGATACAACAATGCTTTTTGCAGGTGCTAGAGCCGATATGTGAAGCGAAGTTCCATGACCGCAGCTTTGGATTCCGTCCCAACAGAAGTCAGGAAAATGCGGTCGCAGTTGCCTATTCGTTGGCGCAGCGACAGCATTTGCACTATGTTGTTGACCTTGACATCAAGAGTTTCTTCGATAATGTCAATCACGGAAAATTACTGCGGCAGATGTGGACAATGGGGATTCGAGATAAACAGGTAATCTCCATTATTTCCGCTATGCTGAAAGCCGAGGTTGCAGGTATTGGTTTTCCGGACAAAGGAACGCCGCAGGGCGGTATCATTTCACCGCTGTTATCCAATATCGTACTGAACGAGTTGGATTGGTGGATTTCAAGTCAATGGGAAAACATGCCCATGCGAAGAAACTACGGTCATGTAAGGTCAGACAATGGCGTAATAGACAAGGGTTATGTGTATCATGTTTTGAGAGAAAAAACAAATTTAAAAGAGTGCTATGGTCTGCGATATGCTGATGATTTTCGTATATTTTGCTGGAACAGGCAGGACGCAGAGAAGTTGTTTATTGCAACGCAGAAGTGGCTGAAGGAAAGATTAGGACTTGATATCAGTCCCGAAAAATCCAGAATAGTCAATCTGAAAAAACAATATTCAGAATTTCTCGGTTTTAAAATTAAGGTCAAGCCAAACGGCAGGAGAAACGGAAAGGTCAGATATACTGTCGTTTCACACATTTCAGACAAGCGCAGGGATAAAATCAAAAAGCGTGCGGCTGAGATGATTGAAAAGATAAAGTTTCCAACCAATGAAAATGAGGAACACAAATTTATTATGGATTACAATTCATATGTAATGGGTGTTCACAATTATTATTGCATTGCTACTCATGTTAGCTTTGATTTTGCACAAATAGGCTTTTCAGTCAAAAGAACCATGAATTACAGATTGGGACAAAGATTAAAGAAAAGCGGAAACACATTGCCTCAGTACGTTCAGCAGAAATACGGAAAGAGCAATCAGCTCAGGTATATCCGAGGGCTTTTTGTTCTTCCTATTGCCTATGTCCAAACGGTTCCTCCGAAGCACAGAGCAAGAAACTGGTGTGTGTACACACCGGAAGGGCGTGCAGATATTCATAAATCGCTTGAAAAAGTGAATATAGGGATACTGCATTATCTTATGGAAAACCCGGTACAGGGAGAAAGTATTGAATTTAATGATAATCGGCTGGCTTTGTATTGTGCACAGCAAGGAAATTGCGCGATTTCAGGAAAGCCGCTTGTTATCGGAGATATTCATTGCCATCATAAAACTCGAAAAGCAGACGGCGGCGATGACCGATACACGAACCTTGTATTAGTGTGCAAAGATGTCCATATTCTGCTCCATGCAACAAAAGAGGATACCATAGAAATTTATAAACAAAAGCTATCGCTTAACTGTAAGCAAATGGACAAGCTGAACAGACTGAGAAGCCGCCTGAATCTTAACTCAATCTAAACAATCAAAACGGTTGTTGAAAAGTAGATGTGTTTATTGAACTTATATAAAACGATGGAACGCCGGATGAGTGGAAACGCTCATGTCCGGTGTAAAGCGGGGGAAAATCCGGAGATGATTTCAAAGGATTACCTATCGCTATTACCAAAAATTGAATCCGCCGAAATGATGTTCTCGGCTGCACGTTCAAGGCGTTTGCAAATCGTTCCCGTAATACAATCTTTCGCACAGTTGGAGCGGAATTACGGCAAGGAGAGTGCCGAAATAATTATTGACAACACGCAGCTCACGCTGTTCGGCGGCTTTGCTCCGAATTCATCCTCTGCGGACACATTATCAAAATCACTCGGCAGCCGCACCGTGATGTCGGGCTCTGTCAGCCGAAGCAAAAATGATCCATCACAGTCACTGCAAATGATAGAACGTCCCCTGCTCACTCCCGATGAATTAAAGTCGCTCACGAAAGGCACGTTCGTTGTAATGAAAACAGGTCATCACCCGATGAAAGTTAAGCTGAAATTGTTCTTTGAGTGGGGTATTAAATTCGAGGAACCGTATGCCGTCGAGGAAAAGGGCAACCGCAAGGTTGACTATGCGAACAAGGATGAAATTATTGAGGGCATTATGCTAAAGTATCATGCAAATGAACTTGGTGATGAGGATGACATTCCGCCTAATGCAATGCCTGTCAGCCTCATAAATTCTGAGACTGATTCAGTCAATGAAAAAGCAGAAGAAAAGCCTCCCGTCAAGACCAAGGGAAGTAAAAGTTCTTCGATACGTACAACAAGAGGTGAAAAATCAGATGACTAAGATTGATTTTATCTATGGCATGGAACTGCCGCATCGCGCGGTGGCAGTTTATGTTTACCTCGCGGACAGAACCAACAAGAGCGGTGAATGCTGGCCTGCAATTCCCACAATCGCCAAAGACATAAAGCTGTCTGAAGCGACCGTTAGACGTGCATTGAGGGATTTGCGAAAGGCAAAATTGCTCGAAACCCAGCAGCGATACCGCACCAACGGTGGAAAGAGCAGTCTGCTTTTTAAATTGAAGCAGCCGTGAAATGCGAAAAAAGTACCACTTGCCACGCCAAGGGCGAACTGCGCCCTTTCGCACGTGACAGGTGGTACTTGTCATCATGACAGGAGAATGTGAACTTCCCCAGTTTAAGATTTACTACAACAGAAAGAAGAGATATATTGAGGCGCATTTGTATCATTGAATTATTAACGTCTCAACGAGGCGATTACGAAAATTATTTTTTCGTAATACAAATGTATGATTACTTTGATAAAATTATATATGATAATATTACTACATGTGCGTTATCGTGCGATACAAATTTTAACAATTTATTGATTTATCGTCAATGAAAAAGTATAATAAATACATCACAAAAGATACTCTCATATTGTTATATATAATGAGAGCGAAATATTTAATGATTAGGTGATTATTATTCTGATATTGTACTTAGCTCTCATAGATGATGAAGAAGATAAGAAAAAATTTGAGCAAATATATAATAAATACAGATTGAAAATGGTTTATACAGCTGAAAAAATTCTCGGCAACTATCACGATGCGGAAAATGCAGTTCAAGATACATTTATAAAAATCGCAAGAAATATGAAAACGCTTCGAAATCTGGCCTCAAATGAAGTTTTTTCATATGTTATCAAAGCTGTACAAAACACATCAATAAATATGCTTAAAAGCAAAGAACATCTTAAGACTATTAATATCGAGGATTGCTATAACTTAGATGATAAAACCGCATTCATAGATTTATGCGTAATGGAAAATTACGAATTGATATTCAAATGTATTAGAAAAATGGATA
>JBGUUJ010000151.1:0-9243 GCA_045133455.1 Ruminococcus sp. | reverse complement strand
CACAAACTGGCGCGTTAACCAACTACGCTAATCCCACCATATGGCGCGCCAAAAGGGACTCGAACCCCTGACCTACTGCTTAGAAGGCAGTTGCTCTATCCAGCTGAGCTATTGGCGCAAATCTGACGTCGGTTACTGTTTAGTCAGCCTTTATATTATATCTATTCAGGAGGGATTTGTCAATACTTTTTTTAAAAATTTCTTTTAAAATGTCGATTAATTAACTGATTAATTATTTTTATGCCCTGCAATAATTATAAGTTGGTTTTATTTCCGTACTTTTGTGCTAATGACAAGTTTCTGTATTCTCGGTCATATGTCACTTCTTTTATTAGTTTCACAAAGTCAGGTAACTTATACTCCTGATTTTCTGATAAAAGTTCAATTTCGATTGTAGCTTTGTCATCCCAGAACGGATATACATCAAGTTCATAGTAGGTTGAATTATCCACTATGCAATATCTGTCTTTTGAGATTATTCCTGTTATATATTCTGTATGACTCAAGTATTCGTTATATTCCTTTTCGGAAATATAATTTTCAATTTCAATTCTTTTTATATCAGAAATTTTTATTTTCACTGTTTTGATATAGACTGCCTTATCACCTTCTCCCCTTTTTCGAATTCTAAAATTTCCTTCTTTAGGGGTTGTAAGATAAGCCTGTGTTATAGGTGTTCTTCGACAGGTTTTTATGGTGTTTAGATATTCAATATCCGGATATTCTATAAGGAATTTTCGTTCAATTTCAAGCGGTTGTGGTATTCCTAAGAACGCAAAAACTTCTTTTTTGAGTCGCTCAAGCTTCTCTTTGAATGATGTTGAGTTGTCTATTATTCTAAGGTGCGGTGTACCTGTCCAGACTGCCATTGTTTCAATATCAACACTTCTCGCTTCGTTCGGTGTTTCACTTCTCGCTTCATTATCAAGATTATAATACTCTTCTGCTCCGTTTGCAGCTGTTACAAGGTGAAAAACTGCGTCATAGGAGTTTCTTATTACATCTTCATTAACACCATTTAAAGCCGAGTATCGGTCAAACTCAGCCTGTGTGACAAAAGCTCGATTATCAAGCAACCCCCTGTCAAAGAGTATTACAACTTTATCACACAACATTTTTTCTGCTTCTAAAGTCTTTTCTCGCTCTTCATTAAGTTCAACTTCAAATAACAACTTGTGAAACTCGTAGTTTCCCATATTCTGCGGTGTTTTTCCTCTTAATATCAGCTTTGTTGCCATTTCTTCAATTGTCATTACTTCTATTCCCTGTTTTCGGATTTCTTCTGAAATATATTTCAATGCAGTTGTTTTTCCTGCACAGGGACCTCCGGTGAGAACTATTTTTACTACTTCTGCCATAATACACCTCGTTGTTAATACAATCAAATACCGTTATAATAGTTTTTCCGTTTTTTTATTAATTATTTTCTGTAGTCTATTCTTACGAACGGTTCATTTATTTCTTCTGAAATAAGTAATTTGTATTTTTCAGGATGGCGATATGCGTTGCCGTGAACCTCTCTGCTACGGTATTCTCTGATTTCATTAATAGAAAAATCAGCAATATAAATCCCCTCTCGCTCACCTGCTTCTACAACAAGCATATCTCTGGAACCACATTCGTGCGGTCGATAAGCAATTCCGTCAAATGCTGAGGAATGTCCGTTGCAATCAGGTTTTTCGATAGGATAATTGCAGGTAGCAATACCAACCATATTTTCATAGGCTCTTGCTCTAAGCTGTGACAGACGATTGATTTCCATTGGGCAAGCATTAGGAACAAGGATGATTTCTGCACCTTTAAGCATAAGAATTCTCGCACTTTCGGGAAACTCTCTGTCATAACAAATCATTGAACCTACTTTTACATTTCCTTTTGCAGTGTTGAGATCTGTTACATAGAAATCTTCACCTGCTGACAATCTGCATTCATCTCCGAAATCACAGGTATGAACCTTTGCATATGTAAATGTCTTATTCCCGAATCTGTCGAAAAGGCAGATCGTGTTTCTCGGTAAAGGTTGGTGCACTTCAAGAAAAGTTATACCAACAGCCATATCAAGCTCTTTTGCAAGCTTACCAAATGAATTCACAAAATCGCAGTCCGCTGAAACAGCACTTGATTTGAGTTCAGTTATGTCTTCTGATATAGTATAACCTGTGCTCCACATCTCAGGGAATAATGCTATATCTGCGCCCATTTGCTTCGCTCTTCTGCAATAATCAATACCTTTTTGTAAATTGCCTTGCAATGTATTTGCCGGTGCTATCTGCAATAGTGCTACCTTTAAATTCATACGGTCATACCTCCCAGAATGTTTTATTTTATTATAAATGCATTGCAGAATGTTTTATTTCTGCTTTAGAATTATTTAAACAACTGATACATAATAATTCAAATTTCACCATTATTACGGAAATATGCTTTCATAACATTGACAAAACCTACTTTAAAGTGATAAAATATGTTTATACCTTTTATGGGTTTTGTATATATTGAAAGGAAGTAATGCAAATGGAAAAGCAAAACATTGATTGGTCAAATCTCGGTTTTGGTTATATTACCACCGGAGAAAGATTTGTATCAAACTACAAAGACGGAAAATGGGACGACGGTGTTATGACTACTGACGCCACTGTCACATTGAACGAATGTGCAGGTGTTTTGCAGTATGCCCAGACTTGTTTTGAGGGTATGAAAGCCTACACAACCTGCGACGGCAGAATTGTTGTGTTCAGACCCGACCTCAACGCACAGAGAATGGAAGACAGCTGCAAGCGTCTTGAGATGCCTGTATTCCCTAAGGATAAATTTGTTGAGGCTGTCTGCAACGTCGTTAAGGCAAATTCCGATTTCGTTCCTCCTTATGGCACAGGTGCTACTCTTTATCTTCGTCCGTATATGTTCGGCTCAGGCCCTGTTATCGGCGTTAAGCCTGCAACTGAGTATCAGTTCAGAATTTTCGCTACTCCTGTAGGTCCGTATTTCAAAGGCGGTGCAAAGCCTATTACTCTCAAGGTCTCTGACTTTGACAGAGCCGCTCCTCACGGTACAGGCCACATTAAGGCGGGTCTTAACTATGCAATGAGCCTTCACGCTATTGTTACAGCTCACGAAGAGGGCTTTGATGAGAATATGTATCTTGACCCTGAAACACGCACCAAAGTTGAAGAAACAGGTGGTGCAAACTTTATCTTTATCACTAAGGATAATAAGGTTGTTACTCCTAAGTCAAACAGTATTCTCCCTTCAATCACACGTCGTTCGCTGATGTATGTTGCTGAGCACTATCTCGGTCTTGAAGTTGAAGAAAGAGAAGTTCTCTTTGAAGAAGTTAAGGACTTTGCAGAATGTGGTCTTTGCGGTACTGCAGCTGTTATCTCACCTGTTGGTAAAATTTATGACCACGGAAAGGAAATCTGTTTCGCGAGCGGTATGGAGGAAATGGGTCCGATTACAAAGAAACTTTATGAAACTCTCACAGGTATTCAGATGGGCAAAATTGAAGCTCCTGAAGGCTGGATTGTTGAAATTAAGTGATTTCTATATAATTATTTAGGTCTGACTGCCAAAAAACAGTCAGACCCTTTTATTTTACTTTATAAGAAACTGCTCAGTCACACTCGGGCACAGAAGTTTTGAAAAGATGAAACTATCTGTCCGAATTGGATGCAACGTCACGTTGCCACTCACTTTACTTTATAAGAAACTGCTAGGTCACACTCGGGCACAGAAGTTTTGAAAAGATTAAGCTGTCTGCCCGAATTGGATGCAACGTCACGTTGCCACTCGCTTTATTTGTATAAATAATCGACCATATAAAATGGCTAATCTCAATCTTATAGACAGAGATTAGCCATTATTGTTTATCTATTAAAATTTTGGTAGTTATCAACTATCTATTTAACGGTTAGACAATGACATTTAGCTTGGAAACAAACTAAAATTATTTTCCGTTGTTACGGTTGAAGTTACCTCTGCGGTCACCATGTGGTCTGCGTGGACGTGATGCCTTTTCTGCATCGAGGTCGTTTTCAGGTGTTAAACCGTCAACATCAATGAGAACCTGACGACGTGAAAGGTTAAGTCTGCCTTTGTCATCGATTTCCATTACCTTAACACGGATAATGTCGCCTACATTTACTACGTCTGTTACATTTTCTGTACGCTTAACGTCGAGCTGTGAAACGTGTACAAGACCTTCCTTGCCAGGTGCGATTTCTACAAATGCACCAAAGTCCATAATGCGTGTTACCTTACCGAGATACATTGCGCCCGGCTCAGGATCTACTGCGATTGTGTTGATAATCTCAATAGCACGGTTACACTTGTCAGCATCAAGACCTGATACGAATACCTGTCCAAATTCACCGTCTTCTTCAATATCAACCTTAACGTCACATTCAGCCTGAATTTCTTTGATAACCTTACCGCTCTTACCAATAACCTCACTGATTTTATCAGCCGGGATTGTTGTTGTAAACATCTTAGGAGCGTACTGTGAAAGCTGTTCTCTTGGCTCTGCAATTGCCTTGAGCATTACTTCGTCGAGAATAAAGAGACGTGCCTTATGTGTCTTTTCAAGTGCTTCTTTAACCATTTCAGGTGTAAGACCACTGATTTTAAGATCCATCTGGATAGCTGTGATACCTGTGTGTGTACCTGCTACCTTGAAGTCCATATCACCAAAGAAGTCTTCAAGACCCTGAATGTCTACCATTGTCATCCAACGGTCGCCTTCTGTGATAAGACCACAGGAAATACCTGCTACAGGAGCCTTAATCGGCACACCGGCATCCATAAGAGCGAGTGTTGAACCGCAGATTGAGCCCTGTGATGTTGAACCGTTTGATGAAAGTACTTCTGATACGAGTCTGAGTGCATATGGGAACTCTTCAACAGGCGGAATTACAGGAACAAGCGCTCTTTCTGCAAGTGCACCATGACCGATTTCACGTCTGCCGGGGCCTCTGCTTGGCTTTGTTTCGCCTACAGAGTAGCTCGGGAAGTTGTAGTGGTGGATATATCTCTTCTCTGTTTCTCCGTCAATACCGTCGAGAAGCTGTTTGTCTGATACAGGTCCGAGTGTTGCAATTGTGAGAACCTGTGTCTGTCCTCTTGTAAACATACCTGAACCGTGTACTCTTGGAATTACATTTACTTCTGAGGCGAGTGGACGGATATCATCCATTCCTCTGCCGTCAACACGCTTCTGCTCGTCGAGTAACCAACGACGAACGATAAACTTCTGAGTCTTATAAAGACACTCATCGATGAGCGCTTCGCTCTCAGGATAGATTTCGTCAAACTTTGCGTGAACTGCCTCATAGATTGGCTTGAGTCTTTCGTCACGAACAGTCTTATCATCTGTATCGAGTGCAGCCTTTACATCTTCTTCAGCAAACGCCTTAATTGCTTCAAACATATCGTGGTCAGGCTCAAGACTTACAAATTCAAACTTTGGCTTGCCTATTTCAGCCTTTATCTCCTCGATGAACTTGATGATTGACTGGTTTGCTTCGTGACCTGCCATAATTGCATTGTACATATCTTCGTCAGATACGCAATCCGCACCTGCTTCGATCATTGCAATTCTTGTGCTTGTTGAAGCTACTGTTGTAGCCATTTTTGATACTGCTCTCTGCTCTTCTGTAGGGTTGATGATAAATTCACCGTCAATCATACCTACAGAACAGCCTGAGATTGGTCCGTTCCACGGAACATCTGAAATTGAAATTGCAATTGATGCACCAATCATAGCAACGATTTCAGGCTGACAATCAGGGTCAACGCTCATTACTGTACATACAATTGATACGTCATTACGCATACTCTTGTCAAAAAGAGGACGAATAGGACGATCAATTACACGGCTTGTGAGAATTGCCTTTTCTGAAGGTCTGCCCTCTCTCTTGAGGTATGAACCCGGAATCTTACCGATTGAATACATCTTCTCTTCGTAATCAACTGAAAGTGGGAAGAAATCAACGCCTTCTCTTGGCTTTGGTGATGCTGTTACTGCTACATGAACTGTTGTGTCACCGTAGTGCACAAGACATGCACCGTTTGCAAGCTGTGTCATCTTGCCTGTTTCAACTTTTAATGGTCTGCCTGCAAACTCTGTTTCAAATACTCTGTACTTATCAAAAGTCATTAACTTGTTCATTGTAAAATCCTTTCCGAAGCTTTTGCTTCTGCATCTATATTGTGCGGAATTTTACGCCGATTTAGCAATAAAACCATTAAACAATTTCTGCCTTGTTCAATCGTTTTACCGCTAAAAAACAGCAGTATAAAATTCCGCTGATAAACTGAATTTAGGGCAAGCTTTCGCTTGCCCTGTTGTTTGTAATTACTTACGGATACCGAGTCTTGCGATGATAGAACGATATCTTTCAATGTCTACCTTTGTGAGGTATGCGAGAAGGCTTCTTCTCTGACCAACCATCTTGAGAAGACCTCTTCTGCTGTGGTGATCCTTCTTGTGAACCTTGAGGTGCTCTGTGAGGTCATTGATTCTCTTTGTGAGAAGCGCAATCTGAACCTCAGGTGAACCTGTATCGCCTTCGTGAGTAGCGTACTCAGCCATTATAGCCTGCTTTTCTTCTTTTAACATTTGTTTTTCCACCTTTTCTTGAATTTGAAGCCCGAAGCCTTTCGGCTATATCTCAGGATAGGGTCGTGAAATTCCGCTTGACGGCTTACCCCCTATTCCGTGATATGGGTCAACTGTTATATTGTAGCACACAACGTTGAAATTGTAAAGTGCTTTTAATCGAATTTATTATTTTTTTCTTCACGAATTTCCTTTACTTTTTCAAGAACTACATCTTTTTCTTCCCTTGAAAACATTCTGAATGTTCCGAGAAGTTCCTGCTCTTCCCTGCTTAGACTGTACATAGGCATCTCAAAATCAGCTACATTCTTTTCAAAAGTCTCTTCACCAAGCAATGCATTGACATCAATTCCGAAAATTGAAACAATCTTTCTGAGAATTTCAAAACTCGGTTCCGAAACACCTGTCTCGTATTTTGTATAAGTTGTACGATTAAGGCTTAATATGTCTGCGACCTGCTGTTGTGTGAAACCGCAGAGCCTTCTGTATTTTGTAAGGTTCTCACCGAACGAGCGATATACAGAACTGCATTTCCTTTTTGGCATTTATCTCACTTCCGTAAATTATAAATAATCACTTTTGTTCTAATTATAATACTTTTTTTATACAGTTTCCAGCAATGTTATAATTATTCACCAAAATATTTCATAATTTTGTATATCTATTATTATGCACTGCTTTTTATTAAATAGTATTGAAAAATAAAAAAATTTGTTGTATAATATTATTCGTTGATTTTGCTGGAGTAGCGCAGTTGGTAGCGCAACTGATTCGTAATCAGTAGGTCGTGGGTTCAAGTCCCATCTTCAGCTCCAAATTAAAATCCGCATTATAAGTTGTTTTGGCTTTTAATGCGGATTTTTTGTTTATGAAATAATTTTCAAAATCTCATTAATCATTGACAAAGAATATAAACTTGTATATAATATAGCTATCATTTAACCAAATGGTTAAATGATATATGGAGGTGATTTATTTGGGTTTACAAGAAACAATGAAAGCACTTTCAGATGAAACACGTCGGGAAATCATTCAGATGCTAAAAAAGACCGAAATGACAGCAGGTGATATATCAAAGCATTTTAAAATATCAAATGCAGCAATATCAAAACATTTGTCAATATTAAAAAATGCTGATTTAATACGAGATAGGAAAGACGGAAAATTTATAATTTATGAGCTTAACACTTCGGTTCTCGAAGAAGTGTTATTGTGGATTTCTGACCTAAAAGGAGAATAATTATGAAATCAAAATATTATGTTATTAGTGCGCTTATGTTTCTGACATTGATTTATACAATCATATTTATGATTATTTCGCCTGATTCTATACCTATGCATTATAATGTATTAGGTGAAATTGACCGATATGGCAGCAAGTATGAAATGATTATGCTTCCAATATTTGTATTGATTTCCGGCATAGTGCCTATGCTTTTTGCTAAGCATTTTAAATCAAAGAGTGATAAGTCATCTGAGAAATTATCACTTAATGTAGGCATTGTTTTAGTTTTAATGTTTATCGCATTGTATGTGCTTTTTTCTGTTATGGCATTAAACTCAAATATAGAATATGGAACGGATATTGGTAAGGTTATTATTATTGCAATAGGAATCTTCTTTACGGTGTTGTGCAACTTAATGCCCAAAGCAAGGTTAAATTCTTTATTTGGAATTCGCACCAGTTGGAGTATTGCTAATGAAAAAACATGGCAAAAGTCTCAGCGCTTTGGTGGTTATTCCGGGGTTATATGCGGTATAATTCTCGTTATTTCTGGTCTTGTTTTTTCGTTTGAAATTGGCATAATAGTCACAATAGTTTTAATTACTCTATGGGCTGTTTTGTCTTCAATTATGTCTTATGTGTTTTACAAAAAGTATGATTAAAATTAATTTAATTTGACTTTGTTCTCGTTATATGTTATATTACAGGTAAACTGCCACCGGGTAGAAAATGCAAAAGCATTCGTCTGCACATCGTTAGGTCTTAGAAGATGTGCAAACGGATGCTTTTTTTGGCTCTTTGTCAATAGTTGGGGTAAACCGAAAAATGAAAATGAATGAAAAATTAAAGATAAGCGATGGCGTCAAGTGGTCGCTTGTTTTTGACAATTGACAGATTGAAGAGAAAATATATGTAAAATACGATTACGAAAACGGTTGAAATTTCTGTAACCGTAAGCATTTCTTTTGAGAACTTTGATTTTTTTGTTACAGCCTTCAGTAAAGCCGTTTGTGATAGTGGAAGAAAATGAATTAAGAATACCTGTCAGCCAATTCATCATAGTATTAGCACACTTTTGAAGTTGAGGAATATCACTGTCAAGTGCGGAGTTAATCCAATCAGACATAGCAAATTTAGCCGAATCTCTGTCTTTGCAATCAAGGATTTTAAGAAAATCTTCTTTGAAAAAATAAGCAGTAGAAAGAGTAGGAGAAGCGTAAAACATAATGGCAACCCATAAAATTTTGTGTAAATAATAATCTTTCAAGCAATAACAGAATACAGGATTGCGGTTGCAATCAGGCTTTCTGATTTGCCCCGTGTCAACTTTTCATTCCTGTCTGCGGAATGTTATGCATGCCAAAGCGTGAATAACATTTTGCAGACAGGAAATTCTATTCTC
>JBGUUJ010000150.1:0-8919 GCA_045133455.1 Ruminococcus sp. | reverse complement strand
ACATTATCTATAATAAAAGAACTCGGATTTGTCAGTACGTTTACCTGCACCGAGAAATTAAATACAATTACAAAGGATCCCGAAAGTCTTTATGAACTCGGCAGATTCAGACGTGACAGAAAAGAAACTATGGAACAGCTTCTTAAACGAGTATAATTATTTTCACAGACAAACAATACCTGAATATTATAGATAATGAATTATTGACAAATAACAGAAAGGTGATTGAATGCCTAAATTATATTTAAGTCCTTCGTTACAGGAATTCAACCCATTTGTTGACGGAGGAAACGAAGAATATTATATGAATTTGATAGCAGATGCAATGGAGCCATACCTTGCGGCAAGCGGAATAGAGTTTGACAGAAACCGCCCCGATATGACTTTAAGTCAGGCAATAGCGGACTCGAACAACAGTAATTCACAACTGCATCTTGCAATTCACAGCAATGCAGCACCTGCAAACGCAGCAGGCAGATACACAGGCGCAGACATCTACTATTATCCCACGAGTACACAAGGAAAACGCTTTGCTCAGATATTGCAGAACAACTATAAAACACTGTATCCCGATGCAGATAACGTTGAAATAATTCCCACAACCTCACTCGGAGAGGTCAGAAGAACGACAGCTCCAACCGCATTGATAGAAGTAGCCTATCACGATAACCCACAGGACGCACAGTGGATAAGGGATAATATAAATAACATTGCCCGAAATCTTTCTAAATCGGTTGCAGAGTATTTTAACGTACCGTTTGTAGAACCGTAATCAAACAGGCTTATACTAAACACCGTTCAGTATAAGCCTGTTTTTGTTGCCATAATTATAATAGAATCCAGTATTCATCGTTATATATATCAAATGAAACAGTAAATTTTGTTTGATTATTTTCTGTAATAATTTTAAAATCGCTATAAACTAACCTTTGCTGGGGATCATAATATCCGGTTAGATTGAGGTTTTGATTAGAATTCTTAACTTTTTTTAGAGTTGAAAAATAATTATTATAATAGTTATTTAACTCTGATTCTGAAAGATTTGTTTTAAACATAATTCTTTCAGCGCCGATTCTCTTTTCAAATTGTGTATCTTCTGGAAGTTTAAATTTTGCAATAAATCCATCATCAAATTTAAAAGAAAGTTGATATTCTTTTTGATTGCTTTGTATAGCGTGATTTATATAGGCACTGATTGAAATACCAAATATTATTGCAACAATAAAAGTAATTATAAAAGTTCTTTTTTTCATATAATATTTCCTTTATTCATATTTTTAATATAATATGTACCATCATCTTTTACAAATGAATCTTTTGAATATGCGGAAACTTGTAGCGGGAATCCTGTACATAATATTACTAAAGATATAATAACACATATTTTTTTATTTTGTCTCATGAAAAAAACATCCTTGTATTGTGTTATTATATCATATAAAATTTTTGTCAATAAAAGTTGTTAATAAGATTTATTAATTATGTAATTGAAAATAATATTAATATATATTATAATATATAACAATATTTCAATTTTTGCAATAGGAGAGATTAAAATGAACGCAGAATTAAAAGAAAGAATAGATAAAACAATGAAAAATCTCATAAGGAACAGAATGGAACCTTACTTCTGTGAAACAAAAGAAGAAGCTTGTGAGATTGTAAAAACACTTATCAAAAAGGGAGACGTAATCTCAAGCGGAGGTTCTCAGACCCTTAAGGAAACCGGAGTTTATGATATAATCACTTCATCTGACTATAACTATCTCGACAGAACAATTCCGGGTCTTACAAGGGAAGAGATAGAAGAAGTTTATCGAAAGACATTCAGCGCAGATGCATATTTCACAAGTACAAATGCGCTCACTGAAAACGGAGAACTCTACAACGTTGACGGTAACTCAAACAGAGTTTCTGCAATTCTCTACGGACCGAAGAGTGTAATCGTTGTGTGCGGAGTCAATAAGCTTGCAAAGAATATTGATGAAGCCGTAAACCGTGTAAAAACAATTGCCGCACCTAAGAATACAGTTCGACTTGACTGCGATACATACTGCGCAAAGACAGGTCAGTGCGTTTCTCTCAATAAGGAAGCTTCCGAACTCTGCGAAGGCTGTCACAGCGACGGCAGAGTATGTTGTAACTATGTAGTTTGCGCTCAGCAGAGACATATAAACAGAATCAAAGTTATCATCATCGGCGAAGAATACGGCTATTAAGTGTGCGGTATTACCTTAAAGTAACAAGCCGTGAACCCCATTGTGTCCACGGCTTGTATTCTGCAGAATATGATTACTTGTTGTTCTGATCGTTTTTGTTCTGACTGTTGTTCTGGTTCTTATTCTGATTATTCTGCTGATTCTTGTTCTGATTGTTGTTCTGATTGTTGTTCTGATTCTTATTCTGGTTGTTGTTATTCTGATTAAAGTTCATATTAACACCTCCCTCTGCCATTATTATTGACAAGTATACGAGGATTATTCAATGGAGAAATTTTTATTTAGAATGAAGTCACTGCTCGGTGATGAATACGAAGAATTTCTGAAATATTATGAGGGTGATAATTTCAGAGGACTTCGGGTGAATACTATAAAGTGTACTTCAGAAAAACTAAAATCATTGCTTGATTTCAAGCTTGAAAATACACCTTTCTGCAAAGAAGGCTTCTATATTCCTAAAGAAGTTATCTCTTTAGGCAATAATCCGCTTCACCACGCAGGAGCGTTTTACATTCAGGAGCCGTCAGCAACATCGGCAGTTGAAATGCTCGGTGTTGAAAGCGGAGATTTTGTCCTTGATTTGTGTGCCGCCCCAGGGGGCAAAAGTACGCAGATAGGTGCAAAATTAAACGGAACAGGACTTCTCTGGAGTAATGAAATAGTAAAGAATAGAGCCAATATTCTTTTATCGAATATTGAGCGAATGGGAATTTCAAACGCAGTCGTTTCAAACTGTTACCCTGAGATTTTGTGCGAAAGACTTGCAGAACAGTTTGATAAAGTTCTCGTAGACGCACCTTGCAGCGGTGAAGGAATGTTCAGAAAGAATTCTGAAGCCCAGACTGAGTGGAGCGAAGAACACGTCAAAAGCTGTGCTGAAAGACAGCTTCTGATTCTCAACAGCGCAAAAAAGGCTCTAAAAAAGGGCGGAGTACTTGTATATTCAACCTGTACATTCTCATATGAAGAAAACGAGGGAGTAATAACACGTTTCCTTGAGGAAAATCCTGACTTTGAGATTGAGGACGCAAATGTAAATTTTGGCAGACCTGTACTTGATTATGCAAAAAGGATACTTCCCATGGACGGCGGAGAAGGTCATTTTGCCGTAAGACTCCGAAAAAAAGGTGAGTTTTACAAAAATAATATTTCCGATATTTCATCGAATAAAACAGACAATAAAATTCTTGAATTTTATGACAGCATATTCATTGACAGACCGTATGGCAATAATATAACTATAGTAAAAGATAAAATTATAATTCTGCCAAAGAAATTTAATTTTGATATAAAAGGTTTATCCGTACTCCGTGCAGGAGTTATACTCGGAGAAATTGTAAAAAATCGCATAGAGCCTCACCATAGTTCATTTATGGCGGCTAAAATGGAAGATTGCATAAATGCAGTTGATTTTGATGTGAACAGCAACGAAATCAAAGCGTATCTTCACGGAGAAGAAATTGCCGTGCCTGACAATATCAAAGGCTACACAGCCGTATGCGTAAACGGCATAACAACAGGCTTTGGCAAAGCGTCAAACTGCAGACTCAAAAATAAATATCCGAAAGGACTCAGAATATTAAGATGAACAGATTATCCGATATTGGCACAATAAAAGATATATTAGGCAGGCACGGCTTTACATTTTCAAAGTCGCTCGGTCAGAACTTTCTGATAAATCCGTCAGTGTGTCCGAGAATGGCGGAATACTCAGGAGCAGATAAGGGAGTAGGAGTAATCGAAGTAGGACCGGGAATAGGTGTTCTCACAAACGAACTTTGTCAGCTTGCAGATAAAGTTGTAGCCATAGAGCTTGACAAACGACTTTTGCCTGTACTTGAAGAAACTCTCGGAGAGTATGACAATTTAAAAGTTGTCAACGCAGACGTTCTCGAAATCGACCTGCATAAGCTCATTGAAGAGGAATTTCAGGGAATGGAAGTTGTAGTTTGTGCAAATCTGCCTTACTACATAACTTCACCTGTAATAATGAAACTTCTTGAGGACAAACTTCCGATAACAGCAATAACAGTAATGGTGCAGAAAGAAGCAGCACAACGAATTTGTGCAGAAGTCGGTTCAAGACAGAGCGGAGCAGTTACGGTTTCTGTAAATTATTACGCACAGCCGGAAATGTTGTTCGGTGTCAGTGCAGGTTCATTTATGCCTGCACCAAAAGTAGATTCAGCAGTAATCCGACTTGATATTCTCAAAGAGCCTCACGTTGAAGTAAAAGATGAAAAGAAATTCTTTTCTGTAGTTAAAGCGGCATTTTCACAGAGAAGAAAGGTAATCACAAACTCTCTCAGCTCAGGGTTGTCGCTTGATAAAGCTAAGGTAGCAGAAATTCTCGAAAAATCAGGAGTATCTGCAACTGCAAGAGCAGAAAAGCTCACACTTCAGAACTTTGCAGATATAGCAAACAATCTGTAATTTATAGGTGGTTATATGAAAAAGCAAAAAATGAATTTTCTGTACAAAATCGGATTTATACTTCTGATGCTATGCATACCGATGCTCGTAGGCGCAATTATAACAGCTTATCTGTTTGAAAGAACATACTTTTCGGCAGTGTTTTCGGCGGGTGGGGCATTTCTTGCATTTATCGGCATAATCCTCACGATGTTCAGCAAACCTAAAAAACCGAAAGAAAAGAAAGAAAAAAATTCTGAAGAAATAGAAAATCCGGTTGACAACGATTAAATCTTGTGGTAAAATAATCCTCGCTAAAGGGGAGTAGTTCGCAGATAATCTGTGATATTAATCGTCAATACATACCTTTTTAGGTATCGGTTATATCTTAAAGAACAAGACTTTTATTGCATAAGGGTTAGTGCCCTCTGCAATAGAAGTCTTTTTTTGTGTTAATGTACTTCCTGTGTACATAATATTAAAGTATTTGTACAAACGTAATTATTGGAGGAGAAGAAATGAAAAAATGGTACCAGATGTCACGAGATGAAGCGTTGCAGACTCTCGGCGTCACAACCGACGGACATTCGTCTGAAAAAGCGCAGGAACTTCTTGAAAAGAACGGCAAAAACGTTTTGCAGGAAGGGAAGAAAAAGTCAGTATTACAGGTATTTTTAAGTCAGTTTGCGGACTTACTTGTAATCATACTTATTGTAGCAGCGTTAGTATCAATCTTTTCGGGCAACATCGAAAGCACAATCGTAATCTTTGCAGTAATCATTCTCAATGCGATTCTCGGAACTGCACAGCATGTAAAAGCAGAAAAGTCTCTTGAAAGCCTCAAGTCACTCTCATCACCGAGCGCAAAGGTAATCCGTGACGGACAGAAAATAGAAATTGACTCAAAAGATGTAGTTGAAGGCGATATCATCGTGCTTGAAGCAGGTGACCTCATTGTTGCCGACGGCAGAATCATCAATAACTATTCACTTCAGGTGAACGAAAGCTCACTCACCGGTGAGTCAACAAACGTTGATAAAAACGAAGAAACAGTCAGCGGTGAAGTACCTCTTGCCGACAGAACAAATGTGGTATTCTCGGGAAGCCTTGTAACTTACGGCAGAGCACTTGTTGTGGTAACATCAACAGGTATGAACACCGAAATCGGTAAGATTGCATCTCTTATGAACTCAGCAAAAGAGAAGAAAACACCTCTCCAGCAGAGCCTTGACAAATTTTCAAGTATGCTTGCAATCATCATAATTGCAATCTGTGTCATAGTATTTGGACTCAACCTTTGGCAGTC
Source organism: Ruminococcus sp. (assembly GCA_045133455.1). Classification (GTDB taxonomy): domain Bacteria; phylum Bacillota; class Clostridia; order Oscillospirales; family Acutalibacteraceae; genus Ruminococcoides. The sequence continues at coordinate 2,982 of JBGUUJ010000150.1, read as the reverse complement.
GGGTGAAGTCACACAGACGACAGTTCTCGATGCACTTATGTTCGCAGTTGCGCTTGCCGTAGCCGCAATTCCTGAGGCACTCGGTTCAATCGTAACAATCGTACAGGCAATGGGTACTCAGAAAATGGCAAAGGAAAATGCCGTAATTAAGGATTTGAAGGCAGTAGAAAGTCTCGGTTGTGTGTCTGTAATCTGTTCAGACAAGACAGGTACACTCACACAGAACAAGATGACTGTACAGAAAATCTTTATCAACGGCGAAAGTATCAGAGAAGACGAGCTTGACCTCAGAGTCGAAAGTCACAGACATCTTCTTTACGATATGGTACTCAACAATGACTCAAGTATTGTAGACGGCAAGGGAATAGGTGACCCGACAGAGTATGCTCTTCTTGAAACTTTCAGAAATATAGGTTTTGATGAAAACGATATGAGAGCAGGACTTTCAAGAGTAGAAGAAGTACCATTTGACTCTGACAGAAAGATGATGAGTACAAAGTACAAGATGCATGGTGTGTCACATATTCTCACAAAGGGTGCACTTGACGTAATTCTTGACAGATGTATAAGTATCGCAACTAAAGACGGTGTTCGACCGATTACACAGGCTGACAAGGATTTAATTCTTGAACAGAATAAAAAATATTCAGAAGAAGGACTTAGAGTTCTCACATTTGCATATAAAGAGTCAGATGAAGAACTCAGCATAGATACTGAATATAACTACACATTCATCGGTCTTGTATCAATGATTGACCCTCCGAGAGAAGAGTCAAAGCAGGCGGTAGCAGATGCAATCCGTGCAGGAATCAAGCCTGTAATGATAACAGGTGACCACAAAATCACAGCAACAGCAATTGCAAAGCAGATAGGAATTTTCCGTGACGGAGATATTTCAGTTACAGGGCTTGAGCTTGATGCAATGAGTGATGAAGAACTCGACAATAACATTGAGAAAATCTCTGTTTATGCTCGAGTTTCACCTGAAAACAAAATCAGAATCGTCGAAGCATGGCAGCGAAAAGGCAACATCGTTTCAATGACAGGTGACGGTGTAAACGACGCACCTGCACTTAAGAAAGCAGACATTGGTGTAGCAATGGGTATCACAGGTACGGAAGTTTCAAAAGATGCTGCATCAATGATTCTTCAGGACGATAACTTTGCAACAATCATCAAGGCAGTTGCAAACGGCAGAAACGTATTCAGAAACATCAAGAACTCTATTCAGTTCCTGCTTTCAGGTAATATGGCAGGTATATTTGTGGTGCTTTTTGCAACACTTGCAAACTGGTCACAGCCGTTTGAAGCGGTACACCTGCTCTTTATCAACCTTCTCACAGACTCACTTCCTGCAATAGCAATAGGTATGGAAAAGCCTGAGAAAGACCTTCTTTCGCAGAAACCTCGTGATCCTAAAAAGGGCATTATGACAAAAGATTTTGTAGCTCTTATGATGGGTCAGGGCGCATTGATAGCAATTTCAACACTCATCGCATTTTCAATCGGTGCGTCAACAAACAACCCGATGATAGCAAGTACAATGGCATTTGCAACACTCACACTCGCAAGGCTCTTCCACGGTTTCAACTGCAGAAGCAGTCATTCAATATTCAGACTTGGATTTACTTCAAACCCTGCAAGTATAGGTGCATTTTTCCTCGGTGTATTCTTCCTCTCATTCGTACTCTTCGTACCGTTTATGCACCCGCTCTTTGCAGTTGCAGACCTCACAGTTACACAGGTAGGATTTATAGGACTTCTTGCAGTAATTCCGACAATTATTATTCAGATAATCAAAGTTATCGTAGAAAACGTTAAAAAGTAATATTTTAAGGTGATACCGCATAATCATAGTGTGCGGTGTTACCTTGAAAATAACGGGCATTGTTGAGCCAAAACTTGACAATGCCCGTTTGATTATTTATAATTAATTTGGTTATAGAATATCTATTGTATAGTGGAGGATATGTATGAATATATGGCATGACATTTCACCTAAGAGAATAACAAGCGAAAAGTTCTATGCGGTTATAGAAATTTCTAAAGGCGGAAAGAATAAATATGAAATGGATAAGGAAACAGGTCTGTTGAAACTCGACAGAGTGCTTTTTACATCAACTCATTATCCTGCAAATTACGGATTTATCCCGAGAACTTATGCGGAAGACGGCGACCCGCTTGATGTACTTGTGCTTTGCAGTGAGACTATTCAGCCGATGACACTTGTTGAATGTAAGCCAATCGGTGTTCTCAAAATGATAGACAACGACAGTGGTGACGAAAAAATTATAGCTGTACCTGTAAACGACCCTAACTACAACAGCTATAATGATGTAAAGGAACTTCCTAAGCATCGCTTTCAGGAAATCAAGCATTTCTTCGAGGTATATAAGATGCTAGAAGGAGAAGATATGCAGACTTCCGTAACAGAAATCAGCGGCGTAAAAAAGGCAAAAGATGTAATAAAAAAGGCTATCGACAGCTACATAAAGGATTTCCAGCTTGCATAAAAGTGAGTGATACGCATACATTTCGTGCAAACAGCTTGATATTTTCAAATTATCTATGCCCAAGCAGTTTCCTATAATGCAAAAAAGCTTTATCATTAACTGATAAAGCTTTTTCTTAACGATTTAATTTAATTCATATTTTAAAATCTTCGGCTGAATACTTATTATTAAATACAGTAGTTTTGGGAACTCTCATAAGTGGGTCATAACGAAAGGATTTACATTTACCGTTGTTGATACGTTTGCTTTTTTTGCAGTAAACCATTTCATTTTCAACAACAGAATTATCGCAGTATGAACAGGAAGGAGAAATGTTCTGTCCGAATAATTTCTTTTTCATAGAATCACCTCGAGTGTTTAATAATTATAACATTGTATGAAATCAGTTTCAAGAGGTATATTTTAAGATAATCACAACAATATTTAAGTATTTTGACGAATTAATTCCGATTTTTCATTATGGAGGTAA
>JBGUUJ010000149.1:0-3567 GCA_045133455.1 Ruminococcus sp. | reverse complement strand
ATCGGATATGTCGGTTGCCCGACTTTTTCGTTTCATCTGAAAATAACGAGCATTGTTTCAACTGAAAATAACGAGCATTGTTTCATCTGAAAATAACGAGCATTGTTTCATCTGAAAAGAACGTGCATACGCCTACAGATGTTTTATATAAACTATTCTCTTAAAACTACAACGCAACCGATTTATCAATTTTATTGTCGGGAAACAACGTTACAAAAAATACAAATATAATCGGTGAACCTGTTCCGACTGCCTTAATAAACCATTGCAAAAAAAAATATTATATTGTATAATAGAAACATTACGAAAAATATTCCGTTACGGAGGGAATTAAAATGGCAGAGAATAAGAAAATGGTAGAGGCCATTACAAGCAGAGACGAGGACTTTGCTAAATGGTACACAGACATTGTAAAGAAAGCTGAGCTTGTAGATTATTCAGGCGTAAAGGGCTGTATGGTAATCAGACCTTACGGCTACGCAATCTGGGAAAACATACAGGCTGACCTTGACCGCAGATTCAAGGAAACAGGTCACGAAAACGTATATATGCCTATGTTTATTCCCGAAAGTCTGCTTCAGAAAGAAAAAGACCACGTTGAAGGCTTTGCACCTGAATGTGCGTGGGTAACAATCGGCGGACAGGAAAAACTTACAGAGCGTCTTGCAGTAAGACCTACATCGGAAACACTTTTCTGTGAGCACTACAAGAAAGTTATCAATACATACAGAGACCTTCCTAAACTCTACAACCAGTGGTGCAGTGTTGTAAGATGGGAAAAGACAACACGTCCGTTCCTCAGAACATCGGAATTTTTATGGCAGGAAGGCCACACAATGCACGAAACAGCAGAAGAGGCTGTGGAGGAAACACTTCAGATGCTCCACGTTTACGAGAACTTCTACAGAGAAACACTCGCAATTCCTGCTGTAATCGGTAAAAAGACAGAGAAAGAGAAGTTCGCAGGCGCAGAGGCTACATACACAATCGAGCCTATGATGCACAACGGTGTAGCACTTCAGGGTGGTACATCACACTACTTCGGCGACGGCTTTGCAAAGAGCTTCGGAATTACATACACAGGCAAGGACAACAAGCTTCATTATCCGCATCAGACATCTTGGGGTGTATCAACCCGTATGATCGGTGCAATAATAATGGTGCACAGCGACGATGACGGACTTGTTCTTCCACCGAAGATTTCACCTATTCAGGTTGCCGTAATTCCTGTTGCACAGCACAAGGCAGGCGTTCTCGAGAAGGCAAATGAGCTTAAATCCGAGCTTGCACAGAAGTTCAGAGTTAAACTTGACGACTCAGACCACGCTCCGGGCTGGAAGTTTGCAGAGTACGAGATGAAGGGCGTGCCTGTAAGAGTTGAAATCGGTCCTAAGGACATCGAGAAGAACCAGTGCGTGGTTGTAAGAAGAGACACAAGAGAAAAGGCATTTGTTCCGCTTTCAGAGCTTACACAGTTCGTTGAAAATCTTATGGAGACAATCCACAACGATATGTACAACCGTGCACTCAAGAATACGGAAGAAAAGACATTCACGGCAACAAGCTATGATGAGTTCATTGACACAGCCAAGAATCACCCGGGTTTCATCAAGGCTATGTGGTGCGGTGAAACTGAGTGTGAAGAAAAGCTCAAGGAAGCAACAGGCGGTGTAAAGAGCAGATGTATTCCGTTTGAAGAGGAACACCTCGCAGACACCTGCGTATGTTGCGGAAAACCTGCAAAGCATATGGTTTATTGGGGCAAGCAGTATTAATTACGTTTTTGTGGACACGCCGTGTCCCTACGATGTGGCACGCTACAGAAAACGTTATTTAAAGGAAATGTAGCAGTTACCAATATATAGACTATATAGTTGGGCACGAAACGTTTCATATAGAAACAACCTATCTGCCCAAAGGTAAAAATCCCAAAGCTAAAAGAAAGAGGTGAGAGGATATGCCAATCAAAGTTCAGAGTAATCTTCCTGCGATTAAGGTGTTGGAATCGGAGAACATCTTCGTTATGCCAAACGAAATTGCGTTAAGACAGGACATTCGTCCGCTAAAAATCTTAATTCTGAATCTTATGCCGACAAAGATTGAGACTGAAACACAGCTTTTAAGGCTTCTGGGTAACAGTCCTCTTCAGGTTGATATTGAGCTTCTGCAAATGGCGTCTCACACCTCGAAGAATACATCGCCTCACCACCTGACGACGTTCTATAAGACGTTTTCGCAGGTGAAGGACGAAACCTTTGACGGTATGATAATCACAGGCGCACCCGTTGAACAGCTTGATTTTGAAGAAGTTGACTATTGGGAAGAGCTTTGTGAGATTATGGAGTGGTCAAAGCATAATGTCTATTCGACGTTCCATATATGTTGGGGCGCACAGGCAGGACTTTACTACCACTTCGGAGTAAGAAAGTATCAGCTTTCCGAGAAACTCAGCGGTGTTTATAATCACACGATTTTAAAGCCGTTGCACCCACTTATGAGAGGTTTTGACGATACTTTCAGAATTCCTCATTCACGCTATACGGGAGTTAGCAGGGAGGATATTGATAAATGTCTCGGACTGGAGGTTTTAGCAGTTTCGGACGACGCAGGGGTGGCAATTGTCTGTAGTAAAACAGGCAGACAGGTGTTTGTCACAGGTCACGCTGAGTATGACAGAGATACGCTTGCAAAGGAGTATTTCCGTGACCAGAACAGGGGAATCAACCCGAATGTGCCATGTGACTATTTCCCGAATGACGATGCGTCAAAAACACCGCCTATGGTGTGGCGAAGCAACGCAACCTTGCTGTACACGAACTGGTTGAATTACTTTGTATATCAGGCTACTCCTTATGATTTGCGTGAGCTTATCGCCAAAAATCCCAAGTTTTTTAACAAATAAAATATCAACGGCTGAGTTACTATTGAGCGTAACTCAGCCGTTTTGGTTTGTTATTTTATCTCCTGCTCCAGATTATCGAAATCAGGAGTTGAAAAAAATTCACCGAGAGTTATTTCAAGTCCATCACAGAACTTTTTTATTGTAATTATAGAAATATCTCTGCGTTTTTTGTCCATCATACTGTACGCAGTTGAAGGTGTTACGCCTGAAATATTGGCAAGCTCGTTTATTTTTATATTTCTTTTGTTACATATTTCTTGAAAACGTTTAACAACAATATCTTTGACACTCATAAAGTCACCTCAAAAATATTGTAAATTTTTGTTTAAAAGTGAGTATACGCACTTGCGTAATCCAACGATTTATGATATAATTGAACCAAAGATTACAAAAAAAGTGATAAATTTTATAGTTTGTGTATGGAAAGGACGAAAAATGCCATATTGTATAAACTGCGGAAATGAACTTCCTGATAACGCTAAGTTTTGCCAAGTTTGCGGTAATAGTATCGGAGCTGTATCTGCCCGTAAAACTATACAGTTAAGATGTAAAAACTGTAACGGCGTAATGACGATTGATAATGAAAAAGAAATCCTGTCGTGTCCGTTTTGCGGGTCCAAAGAAGTGATTGATGACAGTGATGAGGTTACTATTGAGAGAATCAG
>JBGUUJ010000148.1:0-6001 GCA_045133455.1 Ruminococcus sp. | reverse complement strand
TGATACTCATAGAGTTGCGTTTGTAGATACAAAGTATCTTGAAAAGGCACAGGGGACTTCTGCGATTGACAGCAAGATTTATGACAAGGTTTTCAGCGGTTATGTTGACTGCAAAACTCTTGATGATGTTTACTCAAAGTTTAATACAGACCACCCGACAGGGTATCGTGGCAGGTCGCTTTCAATATCGGATGTGGTTGAGGTTTTGGAGGATGAAAGCTTGGAAAAAGGCTTTTATTTCTGCAATACCTACGACTTCAAAAAGGTGGATTTTGAGCCGTCAAAAACGCAGGATACAGTCAGTAAAAATATGATTACTGTACTTTATATTCAGGCGAATCATTATCCGAAAACCGTTGCAATTGATAACTCCCTTGAAGCTATGCAGAAGCTTGTAGGAGGGAATATTGAGGAATATATGCCCTTTGAAGATGAGGTGGCTATTATATGCAACGAGGAAGGAAAAATGAACGGCTTGCCCCTTAACAGGGCAGTTTATGACGAAGAAACCAAAGAAATGATTGATATAATAGCAGGAGATTTCTTCATTGCCTACGCTCCTATTGACTCTGAAAAGTTTAAGGATTTACCGAACGATTTAGAGCAGAAATACAGAGAAAAATTCAAATATCCCGAACGCTTTTACAAGCAGAACGGTGAAATAAAAGTGTATCAGTACAAACCGAAAGAGCTTGATACTATACGCTGAAGCTTGAAGATGAAGGCAACCTCAAAGATTGATGAATAATCTTAGCGAGCAGACTGTTTGTATCCACATAACGGATAAAACAGTAAAAAGGCTCGTTAGGGATTGCCCCTAATACCCCGAAAAGAAAGGACTGAAATTATGCACGGATTTATTATATTCATACTCGGTTGCTTCCTCGGCGGTTTTGTCGGAGTAGCTTTAATGTGTATGCTACAGATTAACCGAATCAACCGTTACGAAATGAAAGATAAAAAGGATGATGAAGATGAGGAGAAGCTATGATAAGCATATCAGGCTGACTAAAGAAGAAAAAGACGAATGGCAGAGAAAGGCACAAATGACTTGCCTTAATGAATCTGCTTTAGTACGGCTTCTGATGAAAGGATATGAGCCGAAAGAAAAACCTGACGAGCGTTTCTTTGAAGCAATGCGTGAGCTTTCCTCAATAGGCAACAATATCAATCAGCTTGCGGCAAAGGCAAACTCCCTCGGCTTTATTGATGCGCCGATGCTTTATCTTGAAGCGGAGCGTTGGCATAAATTTCAGGCGGATATTGAGAGCGTGTTTTTACGACCTGATAAATCAGAGCTGAAATGGCAGTAACTAAACTATGGGTTGTGAGAGATAATCTGGGCAGGGTGATTGACTATGCCAACAATCCCGAGAAAACTTGCAACCCCAATTATACCGACGCACAGTATCAGGCGCTTGCCGATGTCATAGCCTATGCAAAGGACGAGGAAAAAACAGAGCGTCAGTATTATGTTGATGGCATAAACTGCCATCCTGCAACTGCCCGTGACCAATTCATAACAACAAAAGAGTGTTTTGGAAAGACAGACGGCATACAAGCCTATCACGGTTATATGAGTTTTAAGGAACAGAACATTACACCTGAGCTTGCACAAAAGGTCGGTATGGAATTTGCCAAACGTATTTGGGGTAAGCGTTTTCAGGTTGTAGTGACTACTCACTTGAACACTAAACATCTGCACTGCCATTTTGTAATCAACTCAGTTTCCTTTGTTGACGGAAAGCGTTTGCAAAACGATGAAAAGGTATGGTTTAAATTCAGGCATATAGCAGATGAAGTATGCAAGGAGTACGGCTTGTATTTCAATCCAACTCCCAACAGAAGTAAGCAATCGTCATATTACTACAACAAGGAAAAAGCCGGTATGCCTACTCGGTACAGCACCCTGCGTGAAGTAATCGACTTGGCTTTGGAGCACTGTAAAAGTATAGAGGATTTCAAGTACGCTCTCCGTGATATGGGATATACCTATCAGCTGAGCCCGAGCCGAAAATATTGGACGGTTACTCCACTCGGCTACAAGAAGCCTGTCCGACTAATCAACCTCGGCGAAAACTACTCAAACGACGCTATACGAAAAAGACTTCACGAAAATATGAGCCGTGTCGATATGTACCGATACACCCTAAGTACGGTTACGAGCCGACAGTACCGACTTCTGACACGGGAAGATAAAATCAGAAAAATCGGCGGCTTATACGGTCTTTATCTTTATTATCTTTACCGTCTTGGCAAATTGCCAAAATACAAAAAAATCAGCAATGCTCAAATCCATTACTATTTCAAAGAAGAACTTTTGAAGCTTGATGAATTGAGCGAACAGACAAGGCTGCTCGGAAAACACGGTATTCAGACCGACGAGCAGCTTTTTGAATACAAATCCTCTGTTGAAAATGAAATCAAAAGCCTTACTGCCGACAGAACGCACCTCCGAAAAAAGATACGAACAAAAATTGATGATGCAGAGCTGTCGCAGGCAAAGGAAAAGATTTCTCAAATCACAGAGGAATTACGGAAACTTCGCAAAGAAGTTAAACTCTGCAACGGTATTGCAGAGAGGTCGGGAATTCTGAAATCCAACCTTGAACAAGTGCTTGCAGAGGAAGAAAAAACCAAAGGAAAGGAGAACCGAAGATATGAACAACGGCGGTGACGCTGCTGAAATTATTGTCAGACTTTATCTTGAAGGCTTTGAGGAAGTTGTTAAGCTGTCGGGTAAAGGCATTAAGGAATTAGTGCCTCTGCTCGCCTCTACGCTGAAACAGGAATCAAAAACCAAAGGCAAGGCACGACTTACGCAGATGATTAAATCGGGCAGCCCGCTGAAGGTATTTACTTTCAAAAACAAAGACCTGAAAAAATTTACCGAACAGGCTAAGCGCTACGGAGTTTTATACACAGTCCTGCGTGATAAGAACAGCAACGATCCGAATGCAACGGTTGATGTAATCGCCCGTGCCGAGGACGCTTCAAAAATACAGCGAATTGCAGACCGATTTGAATTTTCAAAGGTTGATAAGGCTTCTATTATCAAGGAAGCGGAAAAATCAGCAGCAAAAAGAGATGAAGTGCAGATTGATAAGCCGACCAAATCCAAAGGTGAGATTATTGTCGAACAGGCTTTGGCAGAGCCTTCCGAGAAGAAAGACAATGCCAATGAAAACCCCGATGTTGCCAAGACCGACAAAAGCCCTCAGTCAAGGCAAGACTCAGGCAAGGCAGATATGCGCACTGATAAGGGTAATATAAAGTCCGCTGAAAAGAAACCCTCGGTTAGGGAAAAGCTGGAACGCTACAAGGCAGCAGGACAGAAGAAGGAAGCAGAACGCTATCAGCCTGAACACACTCAGGAGCGTAAAACTCCTGCAAAAAACAGACAGACCAAACATACACAGCCTAAGAAAAAATACAAGGCAAAACATAACAGACCGAAAGAGAGGTAATATTTTTGACAAGCGATTTCAATTCAAGGAGAAGCAGCAACTTTAAACCGAAGCTTTCTCCCGAAGAATATGCAAAAGCAAAACAGGAAGAAAAAGAAGCCGTTTACAATCTCATTGATACGGCAATTTCCGATATTGTAAACAATCCTGCTGAATTTCAGAAATATCTTGATACGCAGGCTCGTATGGACAGATACTCGGCGGCTAACGCACTTCTTATTTACAAGCAGTGTCCGGAAGCTACTCAACTCAAAGATTTCAACGGATGGCGTGATGACAATATCCGTGTCAAAAAGGGTGCAAAGAGTATTTCCATTCTGGAGCCTGTTGATTATACAAAGGCGGATGGCTCAACGGGTATTTCATACAATGTCAAGAAAGCATTTGACATCTCACAGACCAATGGCAGACGACAGCCTGCACCTACGGTCAACCGTGACCCGAAAAATCTTGTTTCGGTAATGCTTGACACTTCTCCCGTAAACTGCGAGAGCAGCAGTGAGATTCCTAATCCCGATGCAGTTGCCTACTACGACAATGATAAGAACACGCTCTTTATCAAGAAAAGTGTTGGTGACAGCGTGGCACTGTTTCAGGGCGTTGCCCTGGAACTTGGCTATGCGGAGCTTTCGGGCAGGAGCGACAGCTACAGCCGTAAGGATATGAGTTTTCAAGCGGTATGCGTAGGCTATATGCTTTGTAAGAAGTACGGAGTTGAGGCAAAGAATTTTGCCGTTGACCGTATTCCTCCCGAATGGAAGAATAAAGAGCCGAAGGAAGTCCGTGCAGAGCTTTCCAAAATAAGAACAGCAATGAGCGATATTCACACCCGTGTATCCGACGAGCTTTACCGTCAGCAGCAGGAACGCTCAAAAGACCGTGAACGATAAAAGCGAGGTGCTTGTTATGAAAGAGCCTTATTATCATATCGTACTTGACGATAACGAACACAGTGCCGTCATACAGTCACTTAATGATACAAGAAACGCTTTTCTTGCAGAAGAAAAATCCACGGACTTATTGGACGACCTTATTATCAAAATCGGCAACGCCCCTTACCGTAAAATCAGGGTAATTGAAAGGAACAGCGATGATGCAAGATAGCGAGAGAAAATCCGTTATCATAGTTTCTTCAATAGGCGTAATTCCTGTTGTGTGGTTAGCTTTGCTTATTGCTCCGTTTCTGAAAGGCGGTTTATCCGAAATTGTTACAGGACTTATGAACGCCTTTAGCAATCCTTTTAATATACAGCTTTGTGAGGACAGCCTGAAAACTGTCCTCATTTTTCTTGCGGCATACGGAATGACGATAGGTATATACTTCTCTACACGAAAAAATTATCGCCGGAGAGAGGAACACGGCTCCGCAAAATGGGGAAATGCAAAAGCCATTGACAGAAAATACCGTCAGTCCCCGCCGTCTGATAACAAGTTAATGACGCAGAATGTCCGTATCGGAATAAATGCACAAAAGCACAGACGAAATCTTAACACTTTAGTTTGCGGCGGTTCAGGCGCAGGTAAAACCCGATTTTACTGTAAACCGAATTTAATGCAAGCGAATACCTCATTTGTGATTCTTGATCCGAAAGGTGAGATTTTGCGTGACACAGGCGGCTTGCTTGAAGCAAAGGGATACGAGGTGCGTGTGCTTGACCTGATTTCAATGGAAAAGAGCCATTGCTACAATCCGTTTGTATATTTGCGTGATGATAACGACATTCAGCGTTTGGTAACTAACCTTTTCAAAAGCACAACTCCGAAAGGCTCACAGTCCAACGATCCATTTTGGGATACGGCGGCTTCAATGTTGCTTCTCGCATTAGTTTTCTATCTGCACTATGAAGCTCCAAAGGAAGAGCAGAATTTTTCAATGGTTATGGAGATGCTCAGAGCGGCAGATATTGAGGATGACGACAACCCTCGCCCCTCTCCGCTTGACAATCTGTTCAGCGATTTGGAATACGAAAATCCCGACCATATTGCACTCAAATATTACCGTTCCTATCATTCCGGCTCGGCTAAAACATTGAAGTCAATACAGATTACACTTGCCGCACGACTTGAAAAGTTTAACCTTGAAAGTCTTGCGGCTTTGACTTGTACGGACGAGCTTGACTTGCCTTCTATGGGTGAGAAAAAGGTTGCGTTGTTTGCGCTGATACCGGATAACGATTCGAGTTTCAATTTCTTGGTATCAATTCTTTACACACAGTTATTCCAACAGCTTTTCTATTCGGCAGACCATATTCACGGCGGAGCGTTACCTGTTCCGGTTCACTTTCTTATGGACGAGTTTGCAAATGTATCGCTTCCCGATGACTTCGACAAGATTTTGTCGGTTATGCGTTCCCGTGGTGTATCGGTTAGTATTATTTTACAGAATCTTGCACAGCTCAAGGCTTTGTTTGAAAAGCAATGGGAGAGCATTGTCGGTAACTGCGATGAGTTTCTCTACCTCGGCGGTAATGAACAGAGTACACACAAATATGTTTCGGAGCTTCTCGGCAAGGAAACGATTGATACCAACACCT
>JBGUUJ010000147.1:0-2801 GCA_045133455.1 Ruminococcus sp. | reverse complement strand
AATTGTGCGGTGTTACCTTAGGTATTTTCAAGACCATACCTGAGTTTTCTCAGGAGAAAGAGGAGGGTTTCTCTTTCTGTCTCATCTAAAATACTGTTGAATTGATTTTCATTTTCCGCAATAACCCTTTTAAGAACATTTCCTGTATGAAAACCTTTTTCGGTAAGACTGAGTTTTTTAAGTCTTGCATCACAGTCAACGGATTCTCTGAGAATATAGCCTTTTTTCTCCATAAGTTTGAGAATATTGGTAACCGTTGACCTTGAAATTGCAAAAGCACTTTCGATATCTTTCTGATACACGTCACAATCTTTATGTTGTTCAAGATAACTCATAATCCAGCCGTGCATTATAGTGACTTTATCAAGCCCGATATTAGTAGCCGTAAGCATCATTTTTCTCTGCATAACGTGATTGAGAGCCTTCAGTTCGTGACCTATTGAATCAGGCATAATGTCATCGTGCATATAATCACCTCCGAAATCTGACGAATTTTGTTACATATAAAATTATTTGATATAAAACAGTTCGATATAAAACAATCTAATATCTATTATAGCATTTGTACAATTAAAGTCAAGAGAATTTTAGCATATTTCACATAAGTTTAATATTTTCTAACAAATATAAAGCTTATACCTATTGAAAAATATCAGAATTATTGTAAAATATAATAAAACAATTACAGAGGAATATTATATAATGAAAAATGTAAATAAATTAACGAAGATTGCATTATCGTCATTATTGTGCATTTCAATGCTATGTTCGTGTTCGATAGAATTTGAAGAATACCAATCTGAAAGCAGTGTAACTGTTTCAGAAAATAACCTGTCAGTTCATTATCTCGATGTGGGGCAGGGGGACTCTATTTTTATTGAATTTCCCGATTCTTATACAATGCTCATAGATTCAGGCGAAAACTATCACGGCGAGAGCATAATAGATTATATAACTGATTGCGGATATTCAGATATAGATTATCTTGTAGCGACACATCCTCATACAGACCATATTGGTTCAATGGGGTATATTGTGCGTAATTTTGAGATTGGTTCAGTTTATATGCCAAAAGTCAGTGCAAATACTAAGACATATGAAAATCTTCTTGAGTCAATTTCCGATAAAGGATTGAAAGTCAAATCAGCAAAAGAAGGAACAATAATAAAGGAGAATAATGACCTCACAGTAGAAGTTGTAGCACCTGTTACCATAGATAGCGGAGACCTTAATAACTGTTCACTTGTAATGAAAATAACGTATAAAGATGTATCATATCTTTTCACAGGTGATGCAGAGAAAAAGGAGCTTAAAGAGATTACATCGGACATATCTTCAGATGTTCTCAAGGTGGGACACCACGGAAGCAGTACATCGACATATGAAGAATTTCTTGAAGCAGTAAACCCTGCAATAGCAGTTATATCCGTGGGAGAGGATAACGAGTACGGACACCCTCACGAAAGCACCATAACTCTCCTTGAAGAGTTTGATTGTGAAATTTACAGAACCGATGAAGATGACACGGTAAAAGTTTCAACAGATGGTTATGAAATAACAGTAGATACAGAAATAAACTCGATAGAAAGGGCAAAGTAAAATGAAAAAGTTCACAATAGACAGAATTGAAGAAACCAAAGCAGTGCTCGAATGTGAAAACGGAGATATAGTAAGCCTTGATATTACATCACTCCCTAAGAAAATAAAAGAGGGGGATGTGTTGTATTTTGAAGAGGGCAGTTGCTTTCTTAATGAAGATGAGACAGAGCAGAGAAGAAAGAGAATCGAGAATCTAATGAGTTCGTTATTTGAGGAATAAAGCCGATATTTGATGTTAACAAAAATAATTTGAAAAAAATTCAAAATAATCTTAAAAAAGTGTTGACAAGGAAAGGTGACTGTGTTATAATAACTATCGTTGAGTTGAGAGACCGACAAAAACTTAATAAAAATGCGAGTGTGCTGGAATAGGCAGACAGGCACGTTTGAGGGGCGTGTGTCTTCGACGTACGGGTTCAAGTCCCGTCACTCGCACCAAAAAGACAGCTTTTCAAAGCTGTCTTTTCTTTTTGCCAAAATTACTCAAAATACCCGAAAACGGCTTAAACACTAAGGTTTTGAGGTACCGCAAAGTAACTTTAAGAAAAGTTAAAATCACTTAAATTAAGATAAAGTGCAGTCAAAGATGCAGTCAATTGCAGTCAAAAGTGCAGTCAAAAATCAAGTGTTTATCCACTTTATTTAAAGATTTCAAATCAAAATTACTATCAATTATATAAAAATCCTCCTAAATGACCTGAATCAGCTCCGACAAAGAATATTTTGGAGGTAAAAATCATGACAAATACTAATATTACTTATACACAACAGGGTGACTACTTACTCCCTGATTTAAAACTACCCGAACAAAAGAATGTAGAAATCGGTATTTTCGGTCAGCGACATAAAAATTATTTGCTTAACCACCACAAAATCAGATACTATAATTTACTTACAAGCTGTAAGCTCGCAGAATATTTATCCGATGTTGATGACAGAGCTAACGAAATGTTCTCTCCCCTCGTAAAACAAATGGCTGAAAACAAAAACCTCACCGAACAGCTAAAAGCAGAAAATCCAATGCTTTGGATTCAGAGTATGAATAACATTCGTAACAGAGCCACCGAAATCGTAAACAACGAAATAATCTATATCTAAATGAAACAACGGCAAGGAGAATTTTTATCTTTCTCCTTGCCGTTTTGTGCTTACATAAGATCTCGTGCTTGTTATAAAAATCTTACCACTATAAATATATATTT
>JBGUUJ010000146.1:0-5044 GCA_045133455.1 Ruminococcus sp. | reverse complement strand
ATAAATGTATGTAGTTTCGTTTGTGAGTCCGTTGTGGGTAAGGTTAAGATTTGCAGTCGTGCCGATTCCCTTCCACGTTGAGCCGTTCCAGTAGTAAAGTCTATACTTGGACGCTCCGTCATAAGCCGTCCAACTAACCTTAGTGCCCGTTGCTGTATTACTGAAACCTGTTATTTCAGGGTAATTGGCAATTTTGGTGCTTGATACCACAGCCGTTTCATCAGAAATTTCAACCGCAAATGTTTCGGAAAAACCTGTTGCTGAAATAATAAAAATCAACGTCAATGAAAATAAAACTGATAATAATTTTTTCATTCGTTTTCATCTCCTCTTTTATAACACTCATTTTGAATTATTGTTAATTTTTGTATTTATTATAACACTCAACTTATATAATGTAAATAACTGAGGGGGGTTTGTATATTTTTACTCATAACGTTCTGCAAAAACAAAAATAAAAGCTGTTGCAAAACTATAATCAGCTTTGCAACAGTCCTTTAATTTTAACTCCTTGATGAAGACCACCGAAAGAAATGTGGCAATCACCAATATATTAACTTAACATCCGAGCACGAAACGTTCAGATTAATTCAAATCAGCCTGCCCAGAGTTAAAATACCCAATCGAGTAGGAGGCTACCCATTAGTTGAGTAGCCGACCTCTCACACCACCGTGCGTACCGTTCAGTACACGGCGGTTCAATCATATTGAGTGCATAGACTTGTACGCTTCGGATATATCAATGTCTTTTTTTCATTTATTTGTAATATTCCTCATTTGAGCCTTAAAAATTGCCATATATAATGTATATTATTCATTTTTTGTGCATATTACGACACTGATTCTTTGTGCCTAAGCATTTGACTAATCTGTCATAAAATGGTAAAATTAGTACAGAATTATGAGGACGGTACATACTTATGTTAAAAAAGCATACTTTTTTCATTATTTTGGCACTTTCTGCTGTGATTATGTTTTCGGGTTGCGGTGAAAACAAAAACGCTCAGCTTGTCGGAGAGTGGATTCCAACAACAGCTTCAATCAACGGTGAAACCATAAAATATGATGAACTTGAGATTGAAGATAATAAGTTCAGTCTTGTATTTGAGGAAAACGGAAATTGCTGTGCTATCCTTGCAGGAATTACGCACGAAACAAGCTACACCTTCAACGACACCTCAGTTGACATTGAACTCAATGGTGAAATTCACAAGCTGGCATATGAAAACTCAACGCTGACACTGACGCTTGATTATGGCACAGAAGTCACGACATTTACATTTAAAAAGGTAGTGTAACGTATTTATCTGCGGTAAACGTTGCCAACGAACAAAACGGAGTCTTTACGGCTCCGTTTTTAATTTTACAATGTTAAAAACAATTGAAATCCACCGACACATATGGTATACTAATTAAGTGTAAGTATTTTTGGGAGAGTGAACTAAATGGCTAACAATACAGTCCGCACAAGATACGCTCCGAGCCCTACGGGATTTATGCATGTAGGCAACCTCAGAACTGCTCTTTATGAGTATCTTGTGGCTAAATCACAGAACGGAAAATTTATTCTCAGAATTGAAGACACCGACCGTGAACGCCTTGTTGAAGGTGCGGTTGACGTGATTTACAATACAATGACTCTTGCAGGACTCAAGCATGATGAAGGTCCTGACGTCGGCGGAGATTTTGGTCCCTACGTCCAATCCGAGAGAAAGGGAATGTATCTTCCCTACGCAGAACAGCTTATCAAGGAAGGCAAGGCTTACCGTTGCTTCTGCACAAAGGAACGTCTTGAACAGATTCAGAATGACACCGTCGGCGGAGGATACGACCGTCATTGCCGTGACCTTCCTCAGGAGGAAATCGACAGACTTTTGGCTGAAGGCGTGCCTTATGTTATCCGTCAGAAAATGCCGATTGAAGGAAGCACAACATTTACAGATGCAGTTTTTGGTGAAATCACTGTTGAAAACACTGAATTGCAAGATCAGATTCTCATCAAGACTGACGGCTATCCCACATACAACTTTGCAAACGTAATTGATGACCACACAATGGGAATCACTCACGTTGTAAGAGGTTGCGAATATTTAAGCTCCACACCGAAGTATAATCTTCTTTACGAAGCATTCGGCTGGGAAATTCCGACATATATACACCTCCCGCTCATTATGGGCAAGGACGATGAAGGCAACGTTTCAAAGCTTTCAAAGCGTCATGGCGCAACAGGTTTCTACGATTTAATCGACGAAGGCTATCTGCCTGAGGCTATCATAAACTACATTGCACTTTTAGGCTGGTGTCCTAAGGATAATCAGGAAATCTTCACTCTTGCAGAGCTTGAAAAGGCTTTTGATATAAGCGGTATCAGCAAGTCACCGTCAGTATTCGACTATGACAAACTCTCCTGGTTCAACGGTGAATACATCAAAGCTATGACAGCCGAGGAATTTACTTCCGTTGCAATGCCATACTATAAAAAGGTATTCGGCGACAAGGAAATGCCTTTTGAAAAGTTTGCGGAAATTCTCCAGAAGCGCACAACTCAGCTCACACAGATTCCTGAAATGATTGACTTCTTTGCAGAACTTCCCGAATATGAAAAAGATTTGTTCGTAAACAAGAAGAGCAAGACAAATCTTGAAAACGCACCTATAGTGCTCAAGGAAGCATATGACCGCCTGAAAGCACTTCCTGAGTGGACAAGCACAGCAATCCACGACTGCCTTATCAATATGGCTGTTGAAAAGGAACTCAAGAACGGAACAGTTATGTGGCCTGTAAGAATTGCGGCGGCAGGTAAGACTGTAACACCCGGCGGTGCGATTGAAATTCTCGACATTCTCGGCAGAGAAGAATCCCTTGCACGTCTTGAAAAGGGACTTGAAATTTTAGCGGTGTGACATCGCTTACTGCAGGAACACGGCGTGCCGTGTCCGTAAAACGCAATTATGCTTATATACAAACGGAAGGACAGTTTTTATGGCTGAAGAAATAAAGAACATTGAAAATGAAATTACCACACAGGGCAATTTCATTCACGAATTTATAAAAGAGGACATTGCCGAGGGCGGTAAATACGAGGGTAAAAAGGTTCACACACGTTTTCCCCCCGAGCCTAACGGCTATCTTCACATAGGACACGCAAAAGCTATCTGTATAAACTTTGCTACTGCTGAAAAGTTCAGCGGTATCTGCAATCTCAGAATGGACGACACAAACCCTACCAAAGAAGATGTAGAGTATGTTGACGCTATCAAAGAGGATATCAAATGGCTCGGATTTGACTGGGACGACAGATTTTACTACGCATCACAGTATTTTGAGCAGATGTACGAGTATGCTGTTGAGCTTATCAAGAAAGGTCTTGCATATGTATGCGAGCTTAACGCTGAGCAGATGAGAGAATTTCGTGGCGACACCCAGACTCCTGCAAAGAGTCCGTTCCGTGACCGCCCGATTGAAGAGAGCCTTGACCTTTTTGAGCGTATGAAGAACGGTGAGTTTGAGGACGGTTCAATGACTCTTCGTGCAAAGATTGACCTTGCATCAGGCAACTTCAATATGCGTGACCCTGTTATCTACAGAATCAACCGCCTTACTCACCACAGAACAGGCGACAAATGGTGCATCTATCCTATGTATGACTTTGCCCACCCTATTGAGGACGCAATTGAGGGCATTACTCACAGCCTTTGCTCACTTGAATTTGAGGCTCACCGTCCGCTTTACGACTGGGTTATTGATAATATTTCCGCACCTTGCAAGCCACGTCAGATTGAGTTTGCACGTCTCGGCATCAACAACACGGTTATGTCAAAGAGAAAGCTCCGTGAGCTTGTTGAAAAAAGCTATGTAGACGGTTGGGACGACCCGAGAATGCCTACGCTCTGCGGACTCCGCAGAAGAGGTTACACACCTAAGTCTATCCGTTCGTTTATAGAGCAGATTGGTGTTTCAAAGGTAAATTCAATCGTTGAATACAGCTTTCTTGAGCATTGTCTGCGTGATGACCTCAACGAAACTGCACAGCGTGTAATGTGTGTAATTCACCCGATTAAGCTTGTTCTCACAAACTATCCCGAGGGCAAGACCGAGGAATTCGAGGTTGAAAACAACCCTAACCGTCCTGAGGACGGCACAAGAAAGGTTACTTTCTCAAGAGAGTGTTACATCGAGGCTGAGGACTTTATGGAAGAGCCTATTAAAAAGTATCAGAGACTCTATCCGGGCAACGAAGTTCGACTCAAGGGCACATATATTGTAAAGTGCACAGGCTGTAAGAAAGACGAAAACGGAAATGTTGTTGAGGTTTACGCTGAGTATGACCCTGAAACAAGGGGCGGAAATACTCCTGACGGCAGAAAAGTAAGAGGTACAATCCACTGGGTTGACGCAAACAATTACGCCGACGCAGAGGTGCGACTCTACGACAACCTCTTCACCGTTCCCGATCCCGATGTTGGAGATAGAAACTTTTTAGATTATCTCAACCCAACTTCACTTGAAATCCTCAAGGATTGTAAGGTTGAAAAGAGCCTTGAAACAGCATCAGCTCCGCAGAGCTTCCAGTTTATGCGCCTCGGCTACTTCTGCGCCGATAACAAGGACAGCTCACCCGAACATCTTGTATTCAACAGAAGCGTAAGCCTGAAAGACGGATTTAAGAAGAAATAATATATACAAAAAACTGCTCGCTAAAATTTTTAGCGAGCAGTTTTTTTATTCAATCTATTAATCTTCGTAAAGCCTGTACTTTATTACATAGCTTTCAACCATTTTAGCAAGGTTATCAAAATAGCAACCTAAAATACTCATATAAATAAAATTAATTACTCCAACTACAATTAATCCTATGAATACCGCAAATGCTCCGGAACTACCTATTACAGCTGACAGCGGACTCCAAATTATTAAACCTAAAATAATCATAAGAATCATGCTAATGATTGCTATTACAAAAAGGAATACGCAATAACCTCTTAATAAATTACTTTTATTTGATTTTAAATTACATTTCATAGACTCTGTTGCCTCTTTAGAA
>JBGUUJ010000145.1:0-3512 GCA_045133455.1 Ruminococcus sp. | reverse complement strand
ATCGTGCTCGCAGGAAAAGGTCACGAAGATTATCAGGAAATCAAGGGCGTCAAGTACCATATGGATGAAAGAGAGCTTATCGCAGAAGTTCTCGAAGAACTAAAATAATTGCATATATTATAGAAACGGCAGTTCACCGATGAAGTGAACTGCCGTAATTTTGTTTATCTTACTTTACAGTAACCTTGCAGGTTGCTGTTTTTCCGTTGTAGAGAGTGATTTTGATGTATGCTGTACCCTTTGATTTTGCAGTGATTACAGCCTTGTTGCCGCTGCCTTTCTTGACAGTTGCAATGCTTGTATTTGTACTGCTCCACTTGAGGTTTGCGGCATTTGCATACGAACCGCTGTTTGTGCTCTCAGAAATCGTATAAGTAGCACCCTTACTGAGCGTAATGCTTGTTTTGCTGAGTTTTACGCTTGTAGGTGCAGATTTTACAGTTACCTTGCACTGCGCAGTTTTGCCGTTGTAAAGTGTAATCTTGACATAAGCTGTGCCAACACCCTTGGCGGTGATTGTAGCCTTGTTGTTACTGCCCTTCGTAACGGTCGCAACCTTTGTATTTGTACTGCTCCACTTGAGGTTTGAGGCATTCGCATACGAACCACTGTTTGTGCTCTCTGAAATTGTATAGGTTTCTCCCACACCGAGAATAACACTTGTCGGGTTAGTCTTTACGCTTGTAGGTGCATTTTTAACAGTAACCTTACACTGTGCGGTCTTGCCGTTGTAAAGTGTAATCTTAATGTATGCTGTACCGTTTCCTTTTGCGGTGATTGTAGCCTTGTTGCTGCTACCCTTTGTTACGGTCGCAACGCTTGTGTTTGTACTGCTCCACTTGAGGTTTGCGGAATTTGCGTACGAGCCGCTGTTTGTTACCTCTTTGATCGTATAGGTTTCGCCCTTGCCGAGAATTATACTTGAACTATCAAGGGTGACACTTGTCGGAGCAGGTTTAACCGTTACTTTGCAAGTTGCCTCAACTCCGCTGTATATATGTACTTTAACCGTTGCTGTTCCTGCTCCCATGGCTTTAAGAGTAGCCTTGTTTCCGCTTAATTTTTCTATAAACACTACTTCGCTGTCCGAGGTGCTCCATGTGATATGATCAACGTGTGCATATGAACCGCTGTTTGTAGATTCAGAAATGGTAAAACTTTCGCCGACTCCGAGAGTTACACTTGATTGACTTAGCTTTACACTTGTAGGTGCATTTTTAACAGTAACCTTGCAAGTAGCAGTTTTGCCATTATAAGTCTTTACTGTAACAGTTGCCGTTCCTGTGCCTACGGCTCTTATCGAATTACGATTTGCAATAGGTGATTCGCTCACTTTAACTACATTTGTGTTACTGCTTGACCATGTAAAGTCGGTTGACCACGAACCGCTGTTCGTAATTGCAGAAATCGTAATTACATCGCCTTTGCCCACAGTTAAACTTGACGGATTTATTTTTACGCTTGTCGGTGCTTGCTTTACTTTTATCGTACATTCTGAAGAACCACCTTCTTCATTAGTTACGGTAATAATTGCAGTGCCTGCACTTTTTCCCTTAACATAACCCTGACTGTCAACAGTTGCAACACTTGTGTTACTGCTTGTAAATTTATAACTGCTTGCATCTTCAACAGTATAGTTATTGCCTCCGGGAACCATAATTGACGGACTTGGACGCCAGATTCTAACACGAGAAGTTTCTCCTACACCCATATTTATAACTGTATAACACAAGTCAGGAACAGGGATATCCTCAATATATTCAGAAAGAACCTTTTCAATATACGGCAATCTACCGTCAGGGTCACTGCCAAGTCTTTCCTTAGCTACTGCATACACATCAATTGGGTCAACTCCAAGTTCCTCAATAATGCTCTGTGTAAGATCTGTCTTTGCAGAATCATTGTAATACTGAATGAGATACTGAGCAACAAGTGTTGTGTCTGATTCACCGTCAGGATAAGCAGTTCCGACGATTTTTCCTGTTGAGGTGATTTTCTTTTCAGGACCGCAATCGGGATTATTCTTCCAAACAGCAACTGTTGCCGTCTTTTCGGAATCTTCAGGATTTTCAAGTAATTCGCCATTGCAATACAACGTATCTCCAATACAGCTACCACTCATAATTGCATTGTATGTCTGCACACCTGTGTTAGCACTGAAGATCACGCAGTAAATTTTTCCGTCCGACGGACTTATGGTATTGCCGGTTTTTGAGAGGTCATATGTAGCAATACCCGTATTTTTATCATATGAGCACAACTCTCTCTTGCTCTGCCATGCAGGCCAGTCACCTGTACCGTCTGCACGCCAAATGTGACAGAACACCTTAGATACGTTGCCCCAGCCTGATGCCTTAACATCAAAGTAAATCTCATTGCAGGTGTTATCAGGCAATGTGGTATTTTCAGTTGCTGTTGTGCTATCAGGTACTGTAGCATCAGTGGCATCTTCAACATCAGCATCAGATACGGCTAATGTTGCATAAGTTCCTTTTTCGATAGAACGTTCTTTGGTTGGATATGTTCCGTACTCACCGTTTCCGTAGTAGAAATACCAATCGCCAACATATTCAGGCTTGCCTCCAATAGTTTCTCCGTTCGGTTCATTCGGAACTACGAAAATCATATTATCCATATTGAAGCAGAAACCAAGATCGTATTCCTCATCGTAGAAAAAGTTGTCTGCAAACTCACCGAGTTCCGACTTATCTCCGTTATAACTTTCTTCCATTAAAGCAAAGAACTCTGTTGTATAAAGGTCACTATCACCGTCTGAATAGAATTCAGTTGGGGCGTCGTTAGTTTGGCGAGATTTTTGATAAATATCAGATTCTTCATCTGTTCCACCATTTATATAATTATTCCAAACAATAATCGGAACATCTTTTGGACAGTCAAAATAGTAAAGTGTATAACTATCACTTGCATAATCACCAAGCTGCACCTTATAGCCGGGCCATTTCAAATATTCTGTGCCTTCAAGTATTCCGCAGAGATCAGAACCGTCCCACCAATAAACACCTGCCGTGTCGGTATACTCATTATACCACTCTTTAGGCATTGCAAAATAATATCTGTGTGTTCCGCAAGTTACACTTTCATCGGGGACATACGCACCGTTATCGTCTATTGCGGCAGATACGCTTTCAATCGACACAATTCCCATTGATATCACCATTACAAATGCCAGCAACAGTGATGTCATTTTCTTTAATCTACTCATATTTTACCTCCTGTTTCATTAATTTGTTATGTTTTGTTAATTACCTACAATTATATTATATCATTATAATTTTTTATGTCAATATTTTTAGTAAAATAAAAGCAGTTCACAATGAAGTGAACTGCCGTAATTTACATTCCATATACATTAAGAAGAATGTTCTTGATATCATAAAGCTTCTTTGACAAATCAACATAATAGGTATGCGGATTTTCAAATCTTTTTACCTCATCCCAAAGCAAGTCGATCTGACTTTTACAGTAATCTGCAATTTCCTGAATTGAAGGCG
>JBGUUJ010000144.1:0-3486 GCA_045133455.1 Ruminococcus sp. | reverse complement strand
AAGAAAGCCTACAACATTACTTACGATTCAAACGTAGAAATTGCAGGAATGGATAAGGGCAAAAAGTATTCAATCCTTGCAAACTATCAGGACGACTCACTTTCAAGAAACAGATTCCTCTATGACCTTTCAGACGCAGTGGGAATGCCTTACGCATCAGATTCAAGATACGTTGACTTCTACGCAAACGGATACTATTGGGGTTCATACCTTATGACGGAAAAGGTTGAAGTAGGCAAGAATACTCTTATCGAGGATTTTGAAGAGGAAGATTATCTCAACGAAGACGGCACTGTTAAAGAGGACTTTCCTTTCCTCTGCGAAGTTGACTCAGGTGCAACCGAGGGTGAGGACTACTTTGTTGAGTCATCAAGCGGTAATAAAATCACAATCAAATGTCCTGAACTCGAAGAGGGCGATGCAGGTTACGAAGAAGTAAAGGAATATGTAAAGACGAAGTTCGATGAATTCTTCAATACCGTAAAGAATGTATCAAAAGACCCTTCAACAGTTGCAGACCTTGATTCACTTACAAAAATCTATCTCATCAACGAAATCGGCAAAAACTGGGACGCAGGTGTATCAAGCCTCTTCTTCACATACAAGCAGGATACCGACGGCACATACAAGTTCTTTGCATCTCCTGTATGGGATTACGACAACTCGCTCGGCAATGCAACAGGTGTTGAAAGAGAACTCAGCAACATCGGTGTTTCTGATTACGAAGAGTATTCAGGCTGGTGGTGTAAGTACAAGGGCAGAAAATCAGGCGCAAGAAGTACATCAAACATTATGAACTACATCTCACGCAACAAAACTGTTCTCGGAGCTGCACCGCAGATTTGGTTTGAGGATTTTGTTCCTGCAATCAACCATTTTGAAGGCACAAAGACAAATTCAGTAATAAATAAAGAATTCTACACAGCGGAAAATTATTACAGCCTTGTCAAAGGCAGTGCTGAAATGAACTATCAGAGTGGCTGGCTTCTCGATACAGGTGACTGGATTGCAGACCATACAAGCCTTAATGTTGCACACTTTGACCTTGCAACAAAGACATACACAGTTGACAGCAGTGCCACAACATACGAAAACACATTTGAGGGTATGTACAACTATTGCGTTGACTGGATGACAAGTCGTGCGGCTTGGCTCTCATCTAAAATGGCTGATGATTACACACCTGTTGAATACAAGAAGGGTGATATCAACCTCGATGGTGAAGTTAAGGTCGATGACGCAACTCTTATGCAGAAATATGCCTGTGATTTGACAGAGATTACTGCTCTTCAAATGGAAATCGGTGATGTAAACGGTGACGGAAAAGTAAACGTTATTGATTCAACCGAAGTGCAGAAATACATTGCAGGTATTATAACTTCATTTTAAAAATTGAAAACGTAAAAGCTAATCTCACGATTATGTTGAGATTAGCTTTTTGCTTTTTAGGAAACAACTTGGTAAGAATGTTTGACAAAACTTCTGTAACAAAATAAAAATATTGTTTCCTTATACTTTACAAATCTGTTAAGTAATGTTATAATTCAAGTAGTACAATTATACGGGAGGTATAATATGTTTCCTTTGCCTTTTGATAAGTTTACAATTACAACCGAAAAATCAAATAAAGATATAGAAACGGCACTTCAAAACGGAACTAAGGAAAAGTATTTTCCTTTTTACGCTGAATTTTTATATGAGTACAATCAGATTTATATAGTACCGAGAAAGGACTCATATATAAGTAACAGTTTTCAACCGAGAATTAAAGTTACAATCAAGGAAAACGCAGATTTAAAAGAAGTTGAGTTTGAAGTGAAATTACATATTGCTGTTTGTACTTTTTCAGCAATAGTTATTTTTCTTAATTTGATTACACTTTTATTCGGAATGTTCTTAGGTACATCGGGGAATACGGAGTTAATAGTGTCAATTCTGTTAATTGCTGTTTTTCTGTTGTTGCCTAACGGTATTTTTTGGTCGAAAGAAAAGAATATAAAAGAGATTTTCACAACATATCTCAGATAAGCGGGTATAATATATAAAATTTGTAAACGGGTATAATATATAAAATTTGTAAAATATATTGTGAATTGCGGTTATGTTGTGGTATAATGTAATTTACGGAAATTAATGAAATTTACAGAGGGGTTTGAATTTATGAAAATAAGCAACAAAAAAGCAGGTATAATTCTTGCAATTCTTATCGTGATAAGTCTGGCTGTAAGCACGATTTTTATGGCAACCAAACAGGGTTTTCACGAAGATGAACTTCTTACTTACAATCTTGCAAACTCCTCAAAACAGCTCAATGTTGACGGTGGCTGGAACACGGCTGAGGATTTCAACGAATATCTCACTGTCAGTGAAAATGACAGATTTAATTATGCGCAGGTTTATCAGAATCAGATAATCGACGCATCACATCCGCCTTTTTACTATGCGCTTGTGCACACAGTGTGTTCATTCTTTCCCTCTGTTTTCAGCAAATGGCTGGCTTATTTCATAAATATTTTTGCAATGGCAGGAATTCTTGTTCTGCTGTTCAAAATCGGCAAAAAGGTGACAGGTAATAATCTCTATGCACTCATAGGCGCTGGAGCGTACGCTCTGAGTATTGCGTGCATAACAACGACAATTTATCTCAGAATGTACGCAACACTCACATTTTTCGTACTTTCGTTCTTGTATATGAGCCTGAAAATGTATGAAAAGAAAAACACCGTAAAGATTACCGACTGTCTTATGCTTTTCCTGATAGTCGTGCTCGGTGTGCTCACACAGTACTATTTCATTCTCTTTGCAGGGCTTATCGGACTTGTTTTCCTTGTGTTTAAAATCAAGGAAAAGTGCGGTAAGGATCTCATAAAATACATTATAGCCTCAGTGCTTGGTGCAGTTGTTGCATTATGCGTTTATCCGTATATTATCTCAAATGTGCTTGGAGGAAACAGAGGCTTAGGCTCAATTGAACTCGATATCGATGTTATCACAATCGTAACATATATTATTTACAAGCTTTGCACATATGTCGAAGTGCTTTCAAAGGACTTATTTTTGGGTCAGATATGGCTTTTTGTGCTCTGTGCAGTGAGTGCAATTGGTTTCGGAATCTACTTCAGATTTGTTAAGAAACAGAAACTCGGCAGAAAATCAATGTTTGTTGTTTTTCCCTCAATCGTGTATTTCATCGGAATTTCACTTGTATCACCGTTCAACAGTGACAGATATGTTATGGCATCACTTCCGCTTGTGTCGTTGATGTTCACATTCTCTTTCATAAAGATTTTCAACCTTATTAAAAATAATAAAATTCACTACGTTCTTCCTGCAAGTATAGCACTTGCAAGCATAATCGGATTTGTAACCGTGACTCCTTATTATACATACGGCAAGACAAATCTCTATGATGCAAAAACTGATAACTGCGTGTTCGTCGGAACTGCAATGACTGAGTGGAATAAGTGTATTGACAAGTTTATGAAC
>JBGUUJ010000143.1:0-10147 GCA_045133455.1 Ruminococcus sp. | reverse complement strand
AGCGGCGCATCTATGCTTTCGGGCACATCGGTTTCCGTAACTATATTTTCATCGTCAATATCCTTAGGTACTATTGCGCTGAGGTTTTTCTCAGGAACGAGAAGAACAGAATCCTTGCCCCATGCAAGATTTACCTTTGTTCTGCAAACAGGGGTTTCAGCTGTTGCAACGGTTTTTAGTTCAAGGCTTGTGAGTGCCCATCTGAACAAATCAGCCGCATCTGTCATTGTTCCGTAGTCCTCTGTCACACCTTCTTTATAAGGCGAATGAAGAAGCACAGCCATATAGGAATATCCGTCAGCTGTTGCTGTCGTGACAAGACATCTGCCCGCCTGATCAGTTGTACCTGTCTTTATGCCCTTTGCGTACATATAATAATATTCTCCGCCACGGTTCTGGTCGATGAGAAGATTTGTTGTGATAAGCGGAACTTCATCACCCTCACAATAATATGTCGTTGTATTTGTGATTTCAGAGAATTTAGGAAGCGTGAGCGCATATGTAGCTATCTTGTACATATCCCTTGCCGTTGTATAGTGATTTTCATCGTGAAGTCCCTCGGGATTTTCAAAAT
Organism: Ruminococcus sp.; assembly: GCA_045133455.1. Classification (GTDB taxonomy): domain Bacteria; phylum Bacillota; class Clostridia; order Oscillospirales; family Acutalibacteraceae; genus Ruminococcoides. The sequence continues at coordinate 9,573 of JBGUUJ010000143.1, read as the reverse complement.
GTGTATTTTCACAGCCGAGCTCTTCAGCCTTTTTATTCATCATATCGACAAAAGTATTTATATTTCCTCCGCCCACATAATCAGCAAGAACTACAGATGCATCGTTTCCTGACGGCACCATCATACTGTAGAGCAAATCAATCACGCTCATTGTTTCACCGATATGAGCTTCAAGATTTGCAAGTGAGCTTCCTGTGCCCTCAAGCTGTGCAAGAACATCTTCCTTTATCGGAACTCTTGTGTTCTCAAGGTCATCAATGCTCTCAACTACTATTATGTATGTCATAATCTTTGTTGTCGATGCAGGATATCGCTTTGAATCTGCATCTTTTTCAAATACTGTCTGTCCTGAATCCATATTGACAAGCAGTATTGAATCTGATGTAGTTTTCACATTGTTAGAATAAGAAATTGCTCCTGTTGTCACGATTGATGTTGACAATATTATGCACAGGGCAAAAATCAATGATATTACTTTCAAGGCTTTAATTTTCATTGTCCGATTAACTCCTCTGCAAAATTATACAATCAAATTACAGGCAACCGCAAAGGATTGTCCTTACAATATATGTTTGGTTATAAATATTAATTCAAGGAATTTTGTCCGCCTTTTTCAAAAAGACGTTCAATTTCCGCCCTGAGATATCTCAGTTCATCACAACGGATATCCTTGTATGTGAACATTATGTAATCTGCTATCTTCTGGGAAAGCTCAAGGCTCTTGGTATCAGCGAAATCAGCTATTGACATTTGCGGAAGTCCGTGCTGACGTTCTCCGAAAAAGTCACCGGGACCTCTCATTTTAAGATCCTCGTCAGCAATTTTAAAGCCGTCATTTGTCGCACACATAACCTCAAGCCTTGCTCTTGTAGTCTGACTTCCTTTGTCACTAATAAGCACGCAATAGGACTGGAACTCTCCTCTGCCGACTCTTCCTCTGAGCTGATGAAGCTGTGAAAGTCCGAATCTTTCGGCATTTTCTATAACTATAACCGATGCATTCGGGACATCTACACCGACTTCAATAACTGTTGTAGCTACGAGAAGTGAGTATTCTCCCGACACAAATTTTCGCATTACTTCGTCTTTTTCATCGGATTTCATTTTTCCGTGAACAATCCCCACCGGAATATCCGAAAACTCCTTGAGCATTAGCTCTGCTGCGTATTCCTCGGCTGAGGCTACATCATCAAGTTCGCCCTCTTCAACCAGCGGACAAACTATGTATGCCTGTCTGCCTTCTTTGATTTCACTTCGTATGAAATTATATACTCTTCTGCGCTGGACTGCGCTTATAAGCGTTGTTTTTACAGGTTTTCTTGACGGAGGAAGTTCGTCTATTATTGAAATATCGAGGTCGCCGAAAATTATTAGTCCAAGTGTTCTTGGAATCGGAGTTGCACTCATTACAAGCAGATGAGGGTTTTCACCCTTACCTAAAAGCTTTGCCCTTTGTGCTACTCCAAATCGGTGCTGTTCATCTGTCACGGCTAAACCGAGATTTTTAAACTCCGTTTTATCGGTTATTAATGCGTGTGTACCGATAACAAGGTCGATTTCACCGTCTGCAAGCTGTTGTCTGACCTTTTTCTTTTCGGATTCCTTGAGTGAACCTGTGAGAAGCGATACTCTTATGTCGGTATTTTCAAACAACTTTGAAAAAGTCTTGAAATGCTGTCTGGCAAGGATTTCAGTAGGTGCCATAAAAGCCGTCTGAAATCCGTTTTTTATTACTGTGTAGCACACCGAAGCTGCTACCGCTGTTTTACCCGATCCGACATCACCCTGAACAAGTCTGTTCATCGGTGAATTTTTTGTGAGTATATCATTTATACAGTCTTTGACTGCACGTTTCTGTGCATTTGTGAGCGTAAAAGGCAGATATTTTTCAAACTCCTGCGAATAGCTGTGCCTTATTTTTATTCCGCTGACACCTCTGCTGTGATTTCTTAAATCCCTCATTCCGAGATTCAACACGACAAGTTCTTCTGTGACAAGTCGTTTTCGTGCGATTTCAAGCCTCTCCTTATTCTTAGGGAAGTGGATATCGTTTAGTGCCTGCCTTAAATCACAAAGTCCGAAAATATTTCTCACCTGTTCGGGAATCGGGTCATTTATCGTTTTTGGCAGAAGCGAAAGTGCCTGCTTGACTGCATTTGATATTGTTTTGCTGACAAGCCCTGTTGTCTGCCTGTATACCGGATGAATTTTTACTCCGTCGCTTACAGGCGAAAATGTAGGCGCAACCATCTGCTTGCCAAAGGAATCAATTGTTATTCTTCCGTAAAAGAAATATTCATTTCCACCCTTCAGCATCGAACTGATGTATCTGTTATTAAAGAATACTATCTGTATTGACCCCGTATCATCGTAAACCATTCCTTTGGACATAATTCGCCCGCCACTGATTCTCGCATCAGTTATGGGAGTGCCGAGCACGGCTCTGATACAGCACATACTGCCAAACTGAAGATCTTCAATCTTCTCAACGGTACTCCAGTCGTCATATGTACGGGGATAAAAATTCAACAGACCGCCTACGCTGTCAATTCCGAGCTTACGGAAAAGCTCTGCACGCTTTACACCGATTCCGCTAAGTCCGGAGATAGGCATTTTATAAAGTGAAGCCATTTTTCTACCTATGCTTATAATTAAAGGGGCATGAATGATATCATGCCCCGTGTTTTTGATTATTCTACACTGAGGATAAAGTAGTAAACCGGCTGGTCACCCTTTACGAGTGAAATATCAGTGCGTGAACCAAACTTGTCACGAAGTTCTTCGTACGCCCTGTTAGCATCTTCCTCTGACACTTCTTCACCATAGATGAGTGTGATGAATGATGTGTCTCGGCTTACCATATCTTTTGCAAGCTTTACAACAGCTTTAACTGTACTCTTCTCCGTGATTGTAAGCTTACCGTTTTGGAGCGCGATAATATCGCCCTCTTTTATCTTCTTGCCGCCAAACTCACTGTTACGAGCCGCAAATGTTACAAGACCTGTACCGACATTCCGGACAGCGTCCATCATAAGCTGAGCGTTGCTCTCTGCTGATATTTCAGGGTCAAAGTTGAGCATTGCTGTCATACCCTGCGGAATTGTGCGTGTAGGAACGATTACGACGTTTCTGTCCTTTACCATCGGAATTGTCTGCTCAGCTGCAAGAATTATATTTTTGTTGTTAGGGAGAACAATTACATTCTTTGCAGGTGTCGCCATTATAGCCGCATAGATATCATCTGTGCTCGGATTCATACTCTGACCGCCTGACACTACATTTGTACAGCCTAAATCCTTGAACAGACCCTTGAGTCCCTCACCTGCCGCAACTGCTACAAAGCCGATTTCTTCAACAGGCTCTACAGGTTCAAACACTTCCTTTGCAGGCTTCTTTGATTTCTTTGCATTCTTGTGCTGTTCCTTCATATTCTCAACTTTTGTTGTGAGAAGCTGACCGAACTCAAGACCCTTTGTAAGAGCCATACCCGGCTGTTCAGTATGAACGTGAACCTTGATGATTTCTTCATCACTTACTACAACAACACAATCACCGATTGTTTCGAGATATTCACGGAGAATCTGAGGGTCAGCCTCTTCCTCTGTGTTTCTGCCCACAATGAACTCTGTGCAATAAGTAAACTCGATATCATCGTCAAACTCAGCAGCGGCACTTTCAAAGGTGTCAACAGTTAATTCTGAGCTGTCGTCATACTCTATCATTACTCCGTCTTTGATAACGGAAAGCATACCTTCAAAAATTGTGCAAAGACCCTTACCGCCTGCATCTACTACGCCTGCCTTCTTGAGTACAGGTAAAAGCTCAGGAGTGATTGCAAGTGCATCATTGGCTTTATCGCAGATTGTCTGCCATACAGATACAACGTCAGTATCTTCTTTTGAAATCTCAACAGCTGCTTCATAAGCCATTCTTGCAACTGTGAGGATTGTACCCTCTGTAGGCTTCATTACAGCCTTATATGCTGCATCAACACCGATTCCGAGTGCTGCTGCAAGGCTTTTGCCGTTAACTTCAGCCATTCCCTTGAGTCCCTGTGCAAAACCTCTGAAAATAAGGGAGGTAATTACACCTGAGTTTCCTCTCGCACCTCTGAGCATTGCAGAGGCCACAATACCTGCAACTTCACCTGCATCGTTGCCTTCATACTCCTCAAGAGCCTTGGCTGCCGCCATAATTGTCATTGACATATTTGTACCTGTATCACCGTCAGGTACCGGAAAAATATTGAGGTCATTAATCTGGTTCTTCTGCAAACAGATGTTGTTTGCACCCGAAATGACCGCTTTTTTTAATAACTCGCCGTTAATCATCAAAGCACATCCTTTTTTAATGTACATATATTATTTCATAGATATTTGTATTATACAATCTTTACAGAAATTTTGCAATAGAAATTATTATACAATGCCTCAATTTATCAGCTTTGCTGACTACTCTATCCTGAGAGCCTCTGCGTTTATGCATTTTCCCGATTTATCATCTATATCAAAGATTACGCACTCCATTTTGCAATCTCCGCTTGCAAGATCAAACCTTGCAGGTAACTTTGTTCTGAGTTTTTCGATGATAATTTCGCTCTTTACACCTAAAACAGAATGAATCGTTCCTGTCATTCCCACATCGGTTATATATCCTGTTCCGTTGGGCAGAACCTGTGCGTCAGAAGTCTGAACGTGAGTATGCGTTCCGAAAAGAGCAGAAATCTTTCCGTCAAGATAATATCCCATTGCACGCTTTTCACTTGTGGTTTCTGCGTGGAAATCAACTATAATTATCTTCCCCTCTGCCCTTTCAAGCATTCTGTCAACGGTTTCAAACGCACAATCAAGATTGTTGTCCATACTCATATTGCCCATTACGTTTATGACAGTGATTATCCTTCTGCCTGTATCTATATTCAGTATACCCGTTCCGGGGGCAAGTTTTTCAGGAAAATTTGCCGGACGTGCAATAAACGGATTTTCGTCAATCAATTCATACGCTTCTTTTCTTCTGTAAGTATGATTTCCGAGCGTTATTGCATCGACTCCGCTGTCAAAGAGAAACTTTGCAGATGCAGGTGTTATTCCGTTTCCGTCGGCAGAATTCTCTCCGTTGCATATTACAAAATCAATATCCTTAACTTTTTTGACTGCAGGGAGCTTACTGCGAAGGAAATTACAGCCTATACTTCCGACAACATCTCCTATACACAAAATCCTCATAAAAGCCTCTTCATTTCTGTTTTTCATATTTATATATTGCTTTTGACCGTTATATTCTATCATAATTAATTTATTCTGTCACGTTAAAATCAATATTTTCTGCAATATTTTCGTTAAAAATATACTCAATTTCATAAAAATATCCGTTATTTTCCTCTTTTAGATTTGTTTTCCTGCTGACAACCTTGCTTTTACTCTTTTCAAATACTTCATAGAGAAGCATCTGATTTCTAAATACCCTTTCTGAAGTCGCTTTGTTCATAGTGATTTCAGATTTAACAATCTCCGTTTCAGTTTCGGTTCTCAGACCTGCGGGAAGTATTTCGCCGTTAAATGTCAGATTTTCTCTTTTATCAGAAAAAACGCTGTTTTCATATGAACCGAAAGACAGTGAACACGGAAACTCACTCCACAGAAATGTTGCTCTGAGTCTCTCTGTTTTATTTTCTCCAATAGAATAATAATTAAATGTTTTAGGCAACTTTAATTCTTTTTGAGAATATACATCTGCGTACACCTCTGCTTCAGCGTGCACATATTGTAGGGTGTTCAATTTTGTTTCGGTTATTCCGCTTACAAGCAAATCACCTTCTGCTACACCGCTTCCTTTCAGCACTTTTGTAGTGCCCTTTGTTGCTTTTATGTCTGTTATTACTCCGTCGCATTTTGCTTTTATATTACTCGGGTTTGTATTGGTGTTCAATTCAGGCTTTTGTGCTTTTTCTTTGATTTCAACTGAAGCAATATTACCTGTGAGGTTCACACTCATCCAACCAATTTCTTCGATATCAAGCATTGTATCTCTGCAAATTTTCTGAACATCGAGATTATTTTTATAACCGCCTGTCCTGATTCCGCTTTCATAAAGGATTTCTGCGATTTTGGTTGTACTGACACTTTCATTCCCTGTAATTTTCACCGACCAGATAAAATTTGAAAGCACAAGCAACAGTATTATGCCTAATGCTGTTCCTATGGGAAGTCCAATTCGATTTTTGTATTTTGCAGTAAAAAACGGTAAGCCGTGCTTTGCGGTTATTTTTGTCTTTACTTTTGATTTTTTGGCTGTACGCCTGATTTTTCGGTAATCGCTTATGTACATTGAGCCTTCAAGTCCGTTTTTTACAGGCTGTGCATTCCATAAACTTACACCGTTTCGGGAGGTTATGTTCAGAAAACGTTCGGGAAATTTTCCCTCGGCACTGAAATCAACATAACCTCTGAAAAATCTTATTACGCCTACCATCATAAATGAATCACCTCAGGTCAGGAATTCTATCTTTGTGATAAATCCTTCTATCTCCACACACGAAGATGATATACACCTCACGCACAATCCCCTTCCGCAAAACGACACAACCATTTTTCGGGTGTTTATTTTTATATTTTCGCTCTCGTACAAAAGTATTCCTGTTGAACCTTCAAGTGTTATTCTTCTGTTTCCGAGCATTTCTATGACAGGCATTCCGCCCATATCCATTCCTACAGGGGTGCTGTTTCGATTATTTTTCGGCAAATGATATCTCTCCTGTTTTATGTTTTTTCTTTAGGAAACACTGATTAAATCGTTTGTGCATATTACGCCGTCAGATTTTTCGTCAGGTTAAACAAATAAACCGCAGTAATGCTGACACATTACGAGAATTTTTTGGGCAAGCTGACGGGAAATATGCAAGCAAGGTGCGAACATTCTTTAGATGTGATTTATTCAGTGGTTCCTTAATTATATTTATGCATAAGTTGACATATATATTATTGGTGATTGATATGTTTGTTAATGCATCTGCCCACAGGACTGCAACTGTGTTGAAGGCATTTGCGGTAATGTCATTGTGCGTTGCTTTGCTGTTGTTCTCTCAAAATTGCTCTCAGGGTGCAGTTGAAGGATTAAAACTATGTTTTGGAGTGCTTGTGCCGTCTTTATTTCCGTTTATGGCGGTTTCGTCATTTATAGTAAAAAGCGGATTGTCACAGAAAATCGGCAGACCGTTCGGCTTTATTATGAAAAAACTTTTCGGGCTCAGCGGTGCTTTTGCACCGATTATTCTACTGAGTATGATAGGAGGTTATCCCGTCGGTGCAAAAGGAATTTCTTCGCTTGTCAAAAGCAAAGCGGTAAGTCTGAAAGAGGCTGAAAAAGCGTCGCTGTTTGCCGTGTGTGCAGGTCCGGGGTTTATTGTTAATTTTGTCGGTGTTTCACTGTACGGTAACGCAACCATTGGATTTATTATTTTGGTATCTCAGGTTATTTCTGTTCTGTGTCTTGGAATTGCAATTTATCTTTTTGATAGAAAAAACAGTGATATTTCCTATAAAGAAATATACAATAAACCACTTCCTCTGAGCACAGCAATTGTTGAGTCAGCCTATGAAAGTTCAAAAGGGATACTCAACATCTGCGCATTCGTAGTGCTGTTTTCTTCATTTACAGGAATTATTGAATCGCTTAACCTTGATAATACAACACAATCGTTTGTTTTTTGTCTGCTTGAGGTGTGCTCTGCTGTCAATTTACTTTCTGCAAATTTTCCTGTTGAAGCAGTTGCCTTTGCGATAGGATTCGGAGGACTTTGCGTACATTTTCAGATTTTTTCCGCACTCGGGGATTTGAAAATAAACAAACTAACTTTTTTCTGTATTAGAATTATACAGGGTATCATCACCTCTTTGCTCACTCATTTAGGAATCCTGATTTTCCTCGGCGAAAGAGCTGTGTTTTCTACATCTGTAGTTGAAAATTCCGACTTCTTCGGTGGAACAATAATTTCGGGTATTGCATTAATCGGAGTAGCAATTTGCTTTTTATATTCATTTAAGCCATACAAACAACATTGATATTAACGGAGGTATTTTTATGTGCGGTATAGCAGGCTGGATTGAAAGAGATGCAGATATGAGCACCAGAATATCGGTACTCAACAGAATGTCTGCAACTCTGGACAGACGTGGTCCTGATGAAAACGGAATTTATGTCAACAAAAACACTGCGCTAATTCACAGACGACTTGTTGTAATCGACCGTGAAAACGGCAAGCAACCTATGGCTGTAAGTCACGACGGAACAACTTACGTCATCGTATACAACGGTGAGCTCTACAATACTGATGCTCTTAGGGAAGAACTTAAGGCTGACGGTTTCCATTTCAGGGGTCACAGCGACACAGAGGTTGTTTTGAAAACATATATCAAATACGGCTCTGAATGTCCTAAAAAACTCAACGGAATTTTTGCTTTTGCGGTTTTTAATTCTTCCGACAAGTCTGTTTTTCTTTGCAGGGATAAAATCGGTGTAAAGCCGTTGTTTTTCTATGAATACAAAGACGGTCTTATTTTTGCTTCGGAAATAAAATCACTCCTTGCAAGCGGTATAGTTAAGCCTCAGATTGATGAACAGGGACTTTATGAGATATTCTTCCTCGGTCCTGCAAGAACTCCGTCCTGCGGTGTTTTTAAAGGTGTTAAAGAACTCAATCCCGGTGAATGTGCAACCTACAAAAAAGGATACCTCTGCAAGGAAACATACTTTTCGATTGAGGCAAAGGAACACACCGACAATGAAAAGCAGACCATAGAAAAAACACGGTATCTGCTTACTGACGCTATCAGACGACAGCTTGTAAGCGACGTTCCGATGTGCTTTTTCCTGTCAGGAGGACTTGACAGCAGTATCATTGTAAAAACCGCTTCTGAGTATCAGAAAGAGCGTAAAATGGGCAAAATCAACACTTACTCCGTTGAGTACCGTGACAACGAAAAGTATTTTAAAAAGAGTGCCTTTCAGCCCAATGCAGATTTTGAATATATCTCACTTATGGCTAAAGATGCCGATACAAGGCACAGAGAGATTATTCTTGACAACAGTCTGCTTGTAGATGCACTTTATGACAGCGTTAATGCAAGAGATTTGCCGGGATATGTTGACGTTGACTCTTCACTATTGCTGTTTTGTAAAGAAATAAAGCGTGACTATACCGTTGCACTGTCGGGTGAGTGTGCTGATGAACTGTTTGGAGGATATCCGTGGTATCACAATAAAGATATTTTATTTGAGGATTGTTTTCCTTGGTCGAGAAGTCAAGATGTGCGGAGATTTATTCTCAAAGACGGAATTTTAATGAAAGGTGAAGAATATGTTCGTCAGAGATATCTTGACACTATAAAACTCGCTCCTAAACTCAAAAGCGACAGCAAAACAGACAGCCGTATGCGAGAGATGTTTTATCTGAATTTTTACTGGTTTATGCAATGTCTGCTTGAACGCAAGGACAGATGTTCGATGTACAACGGTCTTGAGGTCAGAGTACCGTTCTGCGACTACAGGCTTGTTGAGTATGCTTATAATATGCCT
>JBGUUJ010000142.1:0-10242 GCA_045133455.1 Ruminococcus sp. | reverse complement strand
CCATATAGATTGTTCTGATACGGCTGCGCAGTGTGTCCATCTGAACTTCAATATCCTCGTTTGCTTTGTCAATATCAGCCTGTTTCTGAGCGATATCGTCATTTAAATCTGAGATTGACTCTCGTGTAAGTGCAATTTTGTCGTCAAGCACTTCAATTTTACTTACAAGTGCTTTGCTGTATTCTTCTTTTTCATCAATATCAGCCTGCGTCTTATCAAGAACATCCTGATATTCACTATTCTTTTCTTCAAGCTCCTGAAGCTGTTGCTGAAGTGAATCAATGCTTTCTGCACTCGTTGTAACAACGGAAAGTGCAATCGGCATTGAAATCAGACATACGCTTAAAAGAGCACAAAGAATTCGTTTAATTCTGTTCATTGCTTTTGTTCCTTTTCGGTATTACCAGCCAAGGATTTCATTGCCTTCCTTCTTCAAATACTTACGGATTGAAATAAAGCTTCCGAAGAATCCTATAGCCATACCTGCGATTACAAACGCAACTGAAACAATTAATATTACATTTTGAAGCGGTATGTATGAGAACGGTATTGCTGATGAAATTGCATTCATTACTGCTTCGTAGAGGAACGCAATTCCGACAGTGGAAATAATTGCTGAAATCAATCCGATTGTCATACCCTCCACAAGGAAAGGCATTCTGACAAATGAATTTGTTGCGCCAACGGATTTCATAATGCTTATTTCAAATCGTCTTGAATACATTGTAGCTCTGATTGTGTTTGCAATGATGAAAATTGAGATTATCATAAGTGCAATGATAACCCAGAAACTGACTGTATTAACAAGATTGCTGATTTCAGTCAGTCGCTTTGCAATATCACCCTGATTGTTGACGCTGTCAACACCTTCAATCTGCTTAATCTGAGCCACTGTTTCATCATACAGTGCAAGGTCGTCCATTACTACAATAAATGAATCGGGAAGCGGATTGTCATCGTCCTGCATCTGAGCAAAAAGCTCATCACCAAGTTCTTCCTTGTACTGCTTTATTGCTTCATCCTTAGAATAGAATTCCGCAGATGTAACATTACTGATTTTTTCAATATCTTTACCTATATAAACAGCCTCAAGCTGTGAATATTCACTTTTGATATATACTTTTGTTTCGTTTGAGTCGCCTATTGAATCAACGACTTCTGATACATTTATTGACAACAACGAAGCTGCACCTGTCAGAACAAGACAGCTTATGAGCACGCATATGGACGCAATGCTCATTATACGGTTGCTCCAAACGTTTTTAAAGCCCTCTTTTGCCAGATAGCCAAAGCCCTTCATAACATTTTCCTTTCAAACAAGTCTGCCGAATCAACCGGGCAGAACTACCACATTTTCAGGATACTGCGGAATTTCGCTATAATTTTCCTCATCTGAGAATCCGCTGTTTCCCATTTTTGTGTCGCTGATAATTTTACCCTTATCTATAGTGATTACTCTGTGGTGGAATTCACGCACAAGCTCGTGTTCATGTGTTACAACAAGCACAGTTGTTCCCTTCGCATTGATTTCTGTGAGAAGCTCAATGATTTCATGCGACATTTCGGGGTCAACGTTACCTGTAGGCTCGTCCGCAATGATGATTTCAGGGTTGTTGACAAGCGCTCTTGCAAGGCTTACTCTCTGCTGTTCACCGCCTGAAAGTTCACTGGGTTTATTCTTCATTTTATGCTTGAGACCTACAAGCTCAAGTACATAAGGTACTCTCTTTTTGATTACGGCAGTCCTTTCTCCGACTGCTCTCATAGCAAATGCAACGTTGTCAAAAACGTTCATTTTTTCGATAAGGCGGAAATCCTGAAATACGATTCCCATATGACGGCGCAGATAAGGAACTTCCCTGCGCTTGAGTTTTGAGGTGTTTTTGCCGTTGATGATAATTTCACCCTCGGAAGTTGTCTCTTCGTGCATTATAAGTTTGAGAAACGTACTCTTTCCCGCACCTGATGCACCTACTATAAAAACAAATTCACCCTTGTTGATATGCAGATTTATGTCATATAAAGCGTGCGTACCGTTAGGGTATGTTTTTGATACATTTTCAAAATCAATCATAAATTCACCTTTAAATTGCTTTTGCTCCGCTGAAAATGTGCGCAGTTAAAAAGCCAAATGTCCTGAGCGCAGTTCCACTGCGCTCAGGAGCACATTAAGCGTTGAACTTAAACTATTAATATTTTGCAGGACTTGCGTTAAGATACTTCTTAACCATAAGAGCTACCTTGAATACAATAGCGTCCTCGAACTCACGAAGGTCAAGGCCTGTGAGCTTCTTGATTTTCTCAAGTCTGTAAACAAGTGTGTTACGGTGAACAAAGAGCTTTCTTGAAGTCTCGCTCACGTTGAGGTTGTTCTCGAAGAAACGCTGAATTGTGAACAGAGTTTCCTGGTCAAGACTCTCGATTGAACCACGCTTGAATACTTCTTTGAGGAACATTTCACAAAGAGTTGTAGGAAGCTGATAAATAAGACGTGCTATACCAAGATTATCATAGCTTACGATTGTGCGGTCGGTGTCAAATACCTTTGCAACCTCAAGGGCAGACTGAGCTTCCTTGAATGAACGTGCAAGGTCTTTGATTCCTGTAACAGTTGTTCCGATACCAACAACACAGTGTGTGTAGAATTCACTTGAAAGTGTATCGGAAATTGAACTTGCAAGCTTCTCAAGGTCACGGCTTTCAGTGTCAGGCTTGATTTCCTTGACAAGTGCAATTTCAGCCTCGTTGATATTGATGACAAAATCCTTTGTCTTGTCGGGGAAAAGATTCTGAATTATGTCATAAGCAGAAACATCTGTCTTTGAAATTATCTTGATAAGAAGGCAAACACGTGAAACCTCACTGTTGAAGTGGAGTTCTCTTGCTTTAAGGTAAATGTCACCCGGAAGAATGTTGTCAAGAATTACGTTCTTAATAAAGTTTGAACGATCGTATTTCTCATCATAGTACTGCTTGATACTTGCAAATGAAACAGAAAGAAGCTGTGCATATTTCTGTGCATACTCGTCGGTACCCTGTACGAAAACAGCATAATCATATTTTGCGTTGCTGCCGAATGATTTGTATGTATAGCCGTTAATCACAAACGGAGCAGTTGAACTGAGTGTTTCGGAATTTACACTTTCATTCACCTCACCGATTTTGCCAAGCTCAGAGCAAGCGATTACAACAGAAGTTTCGTCAATAACGCCGATCGTTCTGTCAATAGCATCCTTCATCTGGTGTACAATACCCTGAAATAATCTGTTTGACATAGATATTTACCTCTTTTTCTCCGCAATTTCTATTCGGATTGTAAATCCTAAATAAATTACAATCCCTCTCATATACATATTACACAAAATCGAGAAAAAAATCAACCTCTATTTACAATTTTTCTTGAAATTTTTTATAGAGATTGCATAAGTAACAATAAGTTACAATTTCGAAAACAATTTTAAACAATTTTTAACCTTTTGCTTACAATGTTCACCATTATAAACTATCTTTGTGTTGTTTGTGTGAAATTATGCAGTCGGGCATAGTTAATCATTTTACGCTGACTGTTTCCGAGCAATTTCCTATAACGCAAACAAGCGAGTGCCTCTCACGCATTTCGTGCAGACAGCTTGATATTTTATTTTGTTACAGATGTTGGTATTTTCTCAAGACTTTACTTCTCTACAATAACAACTTCCGTTGGTGAAGTTTTGTCAAGCCTTCTATGCCCGAGCGTAACCAAGCAATTTCCTATAACGCAAACAAGCGAGTGCCTCGCACGCATTTCGTGTAGACAGCTTGATATTTTATTTGGTTACAGATGTTGGTATTTTCTCAAAACTTTACTTCTCGATAATAACAACTTCTTTTGGTGAAGTTTTGTCAAGCCTTCTATGCCCGAGCGTAACCGAGCAATTTCCTATAACGCAAACAAAAACGGCAAGACATACAGCCTTGCCGTTGAAAATGTAAATTTATCAGTTTGTGATTGTCTGCTCTGTGTCCTTGTCGAAGATGTGAAGCTTGTTGAGGTCGAAAGCAACCTTAATCTTGTCACCCGGGTGAGCTGTTGAAGTTGGCTCAACACGAGCTGTAATCGGAACGCCTGCGATGTTAACATAGAGGTAAATCTCAGCACCCATAAGCTCTGTAACGTCAACGTTAGCTTCGATGAGGCAATTTGACTTCTCGAGGAATTCAGGCTCGTCGTGAACGTGTTCAGGACGGATACCGAATACAACTTCCTTGCCAACATAGCTGTCGAGCTTGCTGCCGGCAGCCTTTGCAGCCGGTACAGGTACCTTGTACTTATCAAAGTTAAGTGTATAGTTTGAACCATCCTTAGCAAGTGTAGCATTTACAAAGTTCATCTGTGGTGAACCGATGAAGCCTGCTACGAACATATTGCAAGGCATATCATAGAGGTGCTGTGGAGTATCAACCTGCTGAATGAAGCCGTCCTTCATTACAACGATTCTTGTACCCATTGTCATAGCCTCTGTCTGGTCATGAGTAACGTAAATAAATGTTGTGCCGAGTCTCTGATAGAGCTTTGAAATCTCTGTACGCATCTGAGCACGGAGCTTTGCGTCGAGGTTTGAAAGCGGTTCGTCAAGAAGGAATACCTTAGGATTACGAACGATAGCACGACCGAGAGCAACACGCTGTCTCTGACCACCTGAGAGAGCCTTAGGCTTTCTGTCGAGGTACTGCTCAATGCCGAGGATACGAGCTGCTTCTTCAACTCTTCTCTTGATTTCTTCCTTAGGAGTCTTTCTGAGTTTGAGACCGAATGCCATATTATCATAAACAGTCATATGAGGATAAAGAGCATAGTTCTGGAATACCATTGCAATATCTCTGTCCTTAGGAGCTACGTCGTTAGCGAGCTTGTCTCCGATGTAGAGTTCACCCTTGGAGATATCCTCAAGACCTGCGATCATTCTGAGTGTTGTTGATTTACCGCAACCTGACGGACCAACGAGAATGATAAATTCCTTATCTGCGATTTCAAGATTGAAATCTGTTACGGCTGTAACACCGCCGTCGTAAATTTTGTAAACATGTTTTAAAGATACGTTTGCCATTTAATAAACCTCCAGTAATGCGAATGCGAAAAGTAAAAATACTTTTTTACAATTAATAATATACCACTTTGAACAAATTTTTACTATACCGATTTTAACTAAATATTTACCCGATATTTTATTTAAAAATGATAATGAATAAAAATGCAGGGTGGTTTTTAGTGTATATTGCCGAGGAAAATCAACTCTTTATCTAAATTACTCATCATTTTACAACAACCTATGGGCAATTTGCCATCTAAATATAAATTTCCGATTGAAATTCGTTGAAGATGCACAACATTTATTCCACAAGATATAAACATTTTTTTAACCTGATGAAACTTACCTTCGCAAATTGTCACTATTGCTCTTCTTTTGTCTGAATTTTGTTCCAATTCAAGTTTTGCCGGTAAGCATTTTGTTCCGTCGGCAAAAACTATGCCCTCTTCAAATCGCTTTACAGTCTCTTCTGTGATATCTGAATCAACCTCAGCTATATATTTTTTGTAGACGTGCTTCTTAGGCGACAACATTCTGTGTGCAAAATCACCATCATCAGTGATTATAAGTAGTCCTTCAGTGTCCTTGTCGAGCCTGCCGGCAGGAAAAAGTCCCTTTCTCTTAAATTCGGGCGGTAAAATGTCTATAACCGTCCTGTCGTGATTGTCCGTCGTGGCTGAAACAACCCCTGCAGGCTTGTTCATCATTATATACACATATTTCTGATAGTTGAGAGCCTGTCCGTTGACGGTGATTTCATCATTTTCGGTGTCTGCCTTGAAGTCGATTTTCTTGCAGATTTCACCGTTTACGCTCACCGCACCGCTTTTTATCAGCTTTTGTACCTCTTTTCGGCTCCCAATGCTCTGAGATACAAGTATTTTATCAAGTCTGTCCATATTATCCCAACGGCAAATTACTTTGACCGTATTCTCCGTTTGTAAGATGTGCGCCTATCACTTTTTCGTTATATATAAGTAATACAGCGTATTTTTCTTCTGAATTTTCGAGTTCAAAACGCACTTCCGAAGCCGTTTTACCTTTGAATTTTTCAAGATTCAATCCTATTTGCTTCTGAAGATTGTTGTATTCTTCATATGTATCATTAAACTCGGCAGGAATCGTCACTCTCCTGCTTTCTGCACTGTCGGCAACAGCTGTATACCCGAACTGCTTTAAAAAACTCACCTGTGCTTCGGTATTTTCAGCATCGAGCGAATATGTGCCGATTTCATCACAGGTAGCCGTCTGTGAAACGCTGTTATGAGCAGTTGTCATACATATTATACAGATTATCCCCAACGTAATTGAAACCACGGCGAAAATCACTGTGAATTTTTTTGACGGCTTTATATTCCATACAAACATAGCAAAACCTCCGTACTAATTTGTATGCCGAAGGTTTTGTGTTTAGTATAAAAGTCAGTCAGTTAAAAGCGGAAGAATATCGGCAGGAGTTTCTGCAAAAACTTCTGCGCCCTCTGCCTTCATCTGCTCAAGGCTTCCGTAGCCGTATTTTACACCGATAAAATCTACATCGCACATTCTTGCGCCTCTTGCATCAAAATAGGTGTCGCCCAGCATTACAGTGTCTGCCCTGTCAGCGTTAAAATCTCCGCCTAAAGCTTTAACAGCATACGGAATCAAATCTTTTTTATCTTTACGGCTTCCGTCAAGAGTTGAACCGCATACAGCATCAAAGCAATCCGAAACTTCGAGAATTTCGACAATTTCTTCAGCGAATTTCTCATATTTTGAAGTACACACGGCAATCCTTGCACCCTGACTCTTCAAGGAAAGCAGAACTTCTCTCATACCGTCATATAGTCGATTCTTGTACTTGCCGTGATTATCGTAGTAGTCACGGTAAATTTCCACGCCCTGTGCGCTCTCTTCCTCGGTGAATTGACACAAATTTCTGAATGTATCGATAAGCGGTGGACCTATATATAATGTATAGTCGTCAAGGTCAGGCAACGGTTTGCCGATTTCCTTAATTGCGTGCTCAAGGGAAACTCTGATTCCCAACGCACTTTCGCTTACTGTTCCGTCAAGGTCAAACAACACATACTTATATTTAGTCATCAAATTTACCGTCTGCTTTCATCTGGAATTTTTCTGCTTTTACGCTGACTCTTGTGTGAGTTCCTCTTGCGATTTCGCCCTTTTTATCTTCTGCAATAACGTCGAAATAAAACATTCTTCCGTCAATTTTTTTAAGAATTGCAGTTGCAGTCACGTCTGCGCCCATTGGTGTCGGGCTTGTATGCTCAATAGAAATCATCGTACCCACTGTTGTGAGTTCATCATTATCAAGCTCATTCTGTGCAAGCTCTGCCGCTGCATTTTCCATTAAAGCAACAACTGCCGGAGTAGCAAGAACCATAAGACTTCCGCTGCCCATTGCACAGGCGAGATTCTCTTCTTCAACCTTAATCGTCTTTGATAACGTTTTTTCTGACATAATAATTTCCTTTCCTGTTGTTTAAACAAATATTTTATGCTATAATAATACATTATTATAGAAATTTAGGCAAGTCATTGCCAGAAATTATTTTTGAGGAGAATCACCAATGAAATTAGGTATTGTAGGTTTACCGAACGTAGGTAAAAGTACACTTTTTAATGCTATCACAAACGCAGGGGCTCAGAGTGCAAACTATCCTTTCTGCACAATTGAGCCGAACGTAGGCGTTGTTGCAGTTCCTGACAAGCGTCTCGACAAGCTTGCCGAGATGTACGACCCTGACAAATACACCCCCGCTTCAATCGAGTTCGTTGATATCGCAGGTCTTGTTAAGGGTGCTTCAAAGGGCGAAGGTCTGGGCAACAAGTTTCTTTCAAATATCCGTGAGTGCGATGCTATCGTTCACGTTGTTCGTTGCTTTGAAAACGATGATATTATTCACGTTGAGGGCAACATCAACCCTGCAAGGGACATTGAAACAATCAACCTTGAGCTTATTCTTTCTGACGTTGAGATGATGGAACGCAGAATTGATAAGACTAAAAAGATGCTCAAGGGCGACAAGAAGTATCAGAAGGATATCGACTTTTTTGAAAGAGTTCTGTCAGCTCTTGAAGAGGGCAAGCCAGCAAGAAGCGTTGAATGTGACGATGACGAAAAGGCATTGCTTGCAGATGTTGCACTTCTCACAAACAAGCCTGTAATCTATGCGGCTAATATGAGCGAGGACGATTTTGCAAACGGAATTGAGAACAACACAGGCTACAAGGCAGTTCAGGAGATTGCAAGTTCAGAAAACGCAGGTGTACTTCCTATCTGTGCTCAGATTGAAGAGGAAATCGTCGAGATGGACAAGGAAGAAAAAGAGATGTTCCTTTCCGATATGGGACTTGACGAAAGCGGACTTGACAGACTTATCAAGGAATGTTATGCGTTGTTGGGACTTATTTCTTACCTCACGGCAGGCAAGCAGGAGGTTCGTGCGTGGACTATCAAGAATGGCACAAAAGCACCTCAGGCGGCTGGCAAGATTCACTCAGACTTCGAGAGAGGATTCATCAGAGCCGAAGTTATCGCATATGATGACCTCATCGCTTGCGGAAGTATGACAACCGCAAAGGAAAAAGGTCTTGTGCGCAGTGAGGGCAAGGAATACGTTATGAAAGACGGCGACGTTGTTCTTTTCAGATTTAATGTGTAATACACAAATCAATAATATAACTTTAGGGACAGCAAATGCTGTCCCTTTTTGTGTAAAAATTTCTAATATCATGGCTTAAAAAAGTTGAAAAAACATTCCACAGGAAAAAATTCTGATTTCCCTATTTTTAATATAGTAAAGTTTTCTAATTCTATATCTTCACTAATTTTCAGTAATGATTTATATTGTTCTTCAGGTATTTCTTGATAAGCTATATTAATTGTTATTTTGCCAAGAATACTATCAATAATTATAGCACTTGGGAAATCATGTTCATAATCATATTGATAACTCACCTTCGCTTTATTCATATCATCCCAATCATCAGAATATATTGTTCCACTTATAATCTTTCCTTCATCATATTCTATATCTTTTATATAGATATCAAAATCACAGTGACCAATAATATTACAGTATTCATCATATTCATATTCGTAGTTTGCTACTCCGTCGCTAAATCTATCAGCGTAGATTTCTTTAGATATCATATTTCCATTATCATCAAAATATTCTGTTGTCACTTGATCATTATTCGAATTTTTAATAATTCTTTTACTTTCACTATACTCTATATATGTTTTAGAATCCAACTCATTATACAAATAGTTATCTTGTTCACACACTCTATTTTGTCCATCATAATAAAAGTGAGTATATGATGTAGTATCTCTTTCAGATGTCAACTTAGATATTACTCCGTCATCATATTCTATTGAATAATACTTAGAATAAATACGATAGTAATCTGATAATTCAGAATTATTTAATTCTGATACTGAGCCAATTCTTCCATCACTAAAATTCCACTCAATTTCTGTATAAGAGTCAACATCTAAATCGTCCTTATCAAAATACATTTCTAATTTTGACGGAACATAGTAAGTTTTGACATCACTTTCTGTCTGACTATTTGCATCATCACTACCATAAGTAAAATAATCTTCCTTAATTCCTATATAAAATCCTACCACATCACCTTTAGACAATTTTCTTCCGGGTTCTTTGTCTTGACTTTTTATAGGGTTATCATCAGGGCTATCTATATCAAAATACACTTGACCCTCTAAACCAACGCTGTGCAAAATTTCAAACGCTTCTTCCTGCGTTTTACCTATTAAGTCTGGAACAATATAATTTTCGTCAGATACTTCTGAGATTGTTTCTACCGCTGAAGTTTCTTTTGAAATATTACTCGTACTGTTGTCTTTTGAACAAGCTGAAACAGTTAAACACATGGCACAAACTAATATCAAAGCTATTTCTCTTTTCATAAAAACCTCTCCTTTGTTAATAAATTTTATTTTCGGGTCAATTATATTTTAGGACAATTTGTCATATTTGTCAATAGGACTATATGGACTATTCACGTGAATCTAATTTTGAAATAAAATTGTAATAAAAATAAAAACCTACATATGGTATAACATAAGTGGGTGAAAAAAATGGAAAGTTTTGAAAAATTACAAGAGAAAATGGAAGAATTAGAGAAAGAAAGCGGACAC
>JBGUUJ010000141.1:0-13475 GCA_045133455.1 Ruminococcus sp. | reverse complement strand
ACTATATATACTAAAGACGGAAAACCATCTGCGCAATGGGAAATTCAGGTTCTTGTAACAGAAGACGGATTTGAAATAATTTCATATTAAACAAACGCTCCAAAGTTATGTTCTTTGGAGCGTTCGTTTTTATTTATGTCTTTTTAGTTTATCGATAGGAATCTGAATGAAAATTACAGCACCGAATATAATTGCACAACCTAAAATTTGTATAATTGTGAGACTTTGATCCTGTGATAAAAAGCCAAAAGAGTATGAAATATAACCTGAAATTGCAGAAATAACAGACTCAAGACTTAAAATCATTGCGGCGGCTGTCGGGTTAAAATTTTTCTGTCCCAAAATCTGAAATGTGTAGGCCACACCGCTTGACATAACACCTGCATAAAGTACAGGTATAATACCGTCAGTTATTTGTTTGAGAGTCGTAGCATCAAATATGAGTGCTAAAACAGCGCTTATTGCAAAACATACAAAGAACTGGATACACGAAAGTATCACTCCGTCTGTTTTAGGTGCAAAATTGTCAACTATAAGAATATGAACTGAAAATAATATAGCGCAGATAAAAACAAGAATATCACCTATTGAAATTGAAAATTCATCAGTGATACAGAGGAAATACATTCCGATAATTGATGCTACAGCACCAATCCAGACGCTCCATGGACATTTACGTTTTAAAAATATACCGAGAATCGGAGTGATTATAATATATAGTGTGGTAATAAATCCTGCCTTGCCTACGCTTGTATATTTTACACCGTATTGCTGAAAAAGTGAAGCCGTAGTCAGGGCAAGACCACAGCATATTCCGCCAAATAATGTAATTTTAAACGGAATTTTCGTTTTGGTGCTTTCTCTTCTTGAATTTGTTATTTTAATCAGAACTACAGGAATTAAAACTATAAATCCTAAAAAGTTTCTTGCAGCTGAAAAGGTGAACGGTTGCATATAATCGTTTCCCATAGATTGAAAAACAAATGCAGTACCCCATATGAGAGCTGCAAAAAATAGAAATACGCTATTTTTTACGTTATTGATTTTCATATTTAAATGTTCAATACGGAGTTCAGGAAGTTTCTTGTTCTTTCGTTCTGAGGGTTATTGAAAATCTCATCAGGTGTGTTCACTTCAAGAATTTCACCCTGATACATAAATACAACTCGATCTGCAACCTCTTTTGCAAATCCCATTTCGTGAGTTACAACAATCATTGTCATACCGTCGCTTGCAAGGTCTTTCATAACCTGAAGAACTTCACCTACGAGTTCAGGATCAAGTGCTGAAGTCGGTTCATCAAACAACATCATTTTAGGTTGCATTGCAAGCGCTCTTGCAATGGCAACACGTTGCTGCTGACCGCCTGAAAGTTTCGCTGGATAAGCATCAGCCTTGTCTTTAAGACCGACTTTATCAAGAAGTTCAAGCGCAAGCTTTCTTGCATCTTCTTTTTTCATCTTTTTTACATCAATCGGTGCAAGTGTTACATTTTCAAGTACTGTAAGATGCGGAAACAGATTGAATCTCTGAAAAACCATTCCCATATCAAGCATAAGCTCATTTTTTGTTTTTGAACTGATTGAGGCATGATTGTGACCGTGATGTCTGTCATCAACTAACGTGTCCATAATCCAGAGTTTGCCTTCATTAATTGTTTCAAGATGATTAAGAGATCTCAAATAAGTTGACTTACCGGCTCCTGACGGGCCGATAAGGCAGACAACCTCTCCCTGCTCAATAGTAAGAGAACAGTTTTTCAATACTTTTAAATCGCCGAAATTTTTGCAAAGATTTTCAGTTTTAATCATCGACATAATTCTGCTCTCCCCTTTTTATTCATAAACAGAGAATTTCTTTTCAATCTTATTGAAAATATATGTAAAGACTGCTGTAATAATAAGATAAATTATAAGTGCAGGAATAAACACTAAATACGAGCCGTCAGACATAATATTTTTTGAAATAGTAGTGATATCCATAAGACTTATTGCAAATACAAGCGAAGCATCTTTGAGCACCATTACAAACTCGTTACAAACCGGTGGAATCATTCTCTTGATTGACTGAGGAATGATAATTTTCTGCATTGTCTGACGATAGCTAAATCCAAGAACTTTGGCAGCCTCAGCCTGGCCTTTATCTATTGACTGCAATGCTGCCCTGACGATTTCAGCACAATAAGCAGCTGAGTTAAGTGTAAATGATATCCAAGCCGCTAAAAAAGCTCCCCAGTAAACATCTCCTGTAAGTCTTGTCCAACTGAAAGCGAATATTCCCGGTACCATAAAGTAGACTGCGAAAAGCTGTATCATCAGAGGTGTTCCTCTGAAAAAGAATATGTAAGCTGAACAAGGTTTGCTTATCAATTGGCGTTTACTCATTTTACCCAAAGCAAGAAATATACTGAGCAGGAATCCGCAAGCCATTGATGTTATTGTAAGGAAAATTGTAAGCTTTGCACCATGGAGAACATTTTCACCACATCCTAAAAGCCTGTAGGTATAATTGACCATTTCGCCTACGAATCCCGTAAATCCGTCTTTGGCTTCAAAAACCTGACCTGCAAAACCGATAAACTCTTCCTTTTCAGCGTAATAGCCTTCGGTAGCGTATGAACCATAGCTTATAATAAATAGATTGTTATAAGACTGCAAAACCTGTTTATTAATTCTGGTTTCATCTTTTTTGATTTCTTCCTGCATTGTCTCGGAAGTGTTTGCTATAAAATCCTGAGATGTAGGAACAAAGAATGAAAGAACAACCGCAATAACAAGAATAACAGCAACAACAGAAGTTGTTATTTTAGTTTTTTTCTGCCAATTTTTAGGATTAAAATATGTTGTAAAACGTTCAAATAAACTTTTTTTATTTTTCATAATTCACACCCATTACTTACACTAAAAACAGCACATGATTTTTACCATGTGCTGTTTACCAAATTCAGCAAATATTATTCAGCTTCTGCACTGCCAAACCACTTTGTATAGTTCTCTTCAAGGAAACCCTCTGCCTCAAGTTCAGCAAGTATTTCATTGAGAGCAGTTTGAAGTTCAGTATTTTCCTTACCTACAGCAATACCGAACTGTTCAGGAGATGTTTTATCGAGATATACTATCTTAAACTTATCGGGTGAATCAGCTACAAAGCCGTCAGCAACAGTTGAGTCAATAAGAGCAACATCAACTTCACCGTTTGATAACTGAGTAAAGCAAGTAGCAACTCTCTCCTGTGCAACTTTTGTGCAGGAGATTGTACCTTTTCCTGTCATATCCTCTATAAGAGCATCGGAAGATGACTTCTTCTGAAGAGCGATTGTTTTTCCGTCAAGGTCATTAAGAGAAGTGATTTTTATATCACTGTCAGCAGGAACAACAACCGCCTGATAGTTGTCTATGTAAGCATCAGAAAAGAGTACAGACTCTTTTCTTTCCTCTGTGATTGTTATAGCTGAAATTACACAGTCATAGTTTGTGCCGATACCCTTTAAGATACCGTCAAGAGATGTATTGATGAATTCTACTTTTAAGCCAAGCTTATCTCCGATTGCTTTTGCAAGGTCTATATCATAACCTGTGGGAGTAACACCGTCTTCAGCGTATTCTTCAAACGGAGGATACTCAATTTCCATGCCTATCGTAAGAGTTCCGTCATTCAAGGTTTCAATTGAATATGCACTTGTCGGAGTAGTAGAATCTGTTGAACTTTCAGATGAACCTCCGCAACCTGTAAAGAGTATCGCAGTCATTGCAAATGCAAAAACGCAAGCTAAAAATTTCTTGGTAAATTTCATTGAATATTCCCCCGAAATACAGTTTTCAAAAAAATAAGGCAACGACAAATCACGAATCCGAAGCCACAGTAAAATATTAACACGTTATCAAACTAAAGTCAATAGAATAACCGCAATTTATATAGATTTTTGCTAAATACTTTTAGCGAAAAAGAATTTGTAACGTTATATATTGGAGTGAATAAAATATAAGTGTATAGTCACATTAAAATATCCGTACAAAATTATGAAAATTTAAAGTCGGTGAATATATTGGAAGAAAAATGTACACTTGATAAATTACCGCTTGATATTGATGCAGTGGTAATTTCGGTAGAATGTAAAGAAAATATAATTAATCGTATTTTTGATTTCGGGATAATAGAAAATTCTGTAATAAGACCTGTTTTCAAAAGTCCGTTCGGAAATCCAACGGCTTATCTCATAAAAAATTCTGTTGTTGCTCTTCGTGAAAAGGACAGCAAAAATATCACTGTCTCTCCTATAAAATGAATCGGGAGGTATTTTATTGTTTGCAGGAAAATCCGTTTTATCCGAAAATCATAATGCAATATCTTTTGATTTCTCTGTAGCTCTCGCAGGGAATCCAAACGTCGGTAAAAGTACCATATTTAATGAACTGACGGGACTGAAACAACACACAGGAAATTGGACAGGTAAAACAGTTGAAGTTTCTTCAGGTTGCTCAAAAATTAAGGACAAAAACTTTTGCTTTACAGATTTACCCGGCACATATTCAATGCTTTCATTTTCTGATGAAGAAACTGTTGCAAAGGATTTTCTTGCAAAAAATAAAATTAATTGTGTGGTAATAGTGGCTGATGCTAATATTATTGAGCGTAATCTCAATTTCGTATTACAAGTACTTTCTTTGCAGAAAAATGCAGTGCTGTGTCTTAATCTCTGCGATGAAGCAGAGAAAAACGGAATTCGTATTGATACAGATGAATTATCACTTAACCTCGGAATACCTGTAATATGCACTTGTGCCACAAGAAAACAAGGTATAAACGAGCTGAAAAATATAATTTATGAAATCTGCACTAAAAAAAGAAAATGTTTTCGTGTGCAACGTAATTATGAAAATATTGATATTTTTGATAAAACAAAACATAAACAGAATATTGTAACACTTTCAAAAAAAAGCAAAGATATCTGCTGTCGGTGTGTAAGTAGCGATTCTGTGAGAATAAATGAGAAATCAAAGAAAATAGACAAAATACTTACTTCAAAAGCGATAGGAATACCGATTATGCTGTTGCTGTTTGCGTTGCTGTTCTGGATAACGGCAATTGGTGCAAATTATCCAAGTGAATGGCTGAGTATAATGTTCAAATCTATTAAAGGGGAATTATATAATTTATTTAGTCTTCTTAGTATTCCTGAATTTGTGACGGGACTTTTGATAGACGGCGTATATACAACTTTGTCTTGGGTCATCTCGGTGATGCTTCCCCCTATGGCGATTTTCTTTCCCCTATTTTCGCTGATAGAAGATTCAGGATATTTACCGAGAATAGCATTCAACCTCGATAAGTTCTTTTCAAAATGCGGTGCACACGGAAAACAAAGTCTTACGATGGCTATGGGAATAGGTTGTAATGCCTGTGGTGTTACAGGGTGCAGAATAATTGAATCTCCTCAGGAAAAACTTATCGCAATTCTTACCAATAACATTATGCCATGTAACGGCAGAATACCGATTTTGATTGCAATAATAATGATGTTTTTTGCAGGCAGTTGTTTTGGTTTCGCGTCATCTGTTCAGGTTGCTGTCATTCTGGTCTGCATAATTGTGCTTTGTGTGCTTGTTACAATGGGTGTATCAAAGATGCTGTCGTTGACAATTGCTAAAGGCGAATCCTCCGGTTTTGCTCTTGAACTTCCCTCCTATCGCAAGCCCCAAATTTTAAAAACAATTGCAAGGTCATTTACTGACAGAACTCTGTTTGTTCTCAAAAGAGCTGTTGCAGTTGCAGCGCCTGCAGGTGCAATAATATGGCTAACTGCGAATGTTTATATCGGTAACAGCTCAATTCTTTCGTATTGCACAGAGTTTTTAGATCCTTTCGGAAGATTGATAGGTCTTGATGGTGTTATAATAATGGCGTTCATTCTCGGCTTTACCGCAAATGAAACAGTTATTCCGATAATGATTATGTCATATCTTGCAGATGGCACATTGGTTGAATATTCAAGCTATGAACAACTTTTGCAGATATTTTCAGAAAATGGATGGACTGTTATAACAGCTGTATGTACAATGATTATGTGCATAATGCATTTTCCGTGTTCAACAACCTGTCTTACAATAAAAAAAGAAACGGGAAGTCTTAAATGGACTCTCGTTTCTATGATTCTCCCGACTGCTATAGGAATATTACTTTGTCTGATTACTTCAAATGTTATGAAAATATTCATCTGAGAGGGCTTTTGCCCTCTCTTACATTATAGAGATTACTTCAAGATCGTCAGGAACATACACATTTCCGTTAAAATAATGCATTGCTTCATCTGTGTAGCTTATTTTGCGTGTATCGAGATTTTCATCTTCGGTGTGATACAATATTAAATTCTTGATTTCTAGTGACTCAGCAAGCTTTCCTGCGTCAATAACTGTGCTGTGAAACTTTTCATAAGGCTTAAAAATGTCTCTGTGCTCATAAAGACAAAATGCTTCGCACATCATATAATCTTTTCCTTGAGCAAATTCAATGCATTTTTCATTGTAGGGTTCATCACCAAGACACACAAGAGTTTTCTTACTCGGAAATTCCGTGGTAAACCCAAACTGCTTTGTTTTATTTGAATGAATATCAAAGAATTGAAATCTGAAATTATCAGTTTCTAATGTTTCTCCGTCATTTACAGTATGGATAAATATTCTGGTATTCACACAGTTCAGGAATTTTTTAGCAAGAGTTAGTCTGCATAAAGCTGATATTGTTTCAGCAGATTCATCGTGACAGTAGATATTAAAAATTCCCTTATATTTATTTTCAAGCATCAGTGAACTTATTTTGCGAATTACCCATATCACCCCGAGAATATGGTCAGTGTGTGAATGAGTAACAAACATATTTTTTATACTTTGCCAATGTATATCAGCCTTGTTAACCTGAGCAAGAATACCGTTTCCGCCACCTGCGTCAACGAGAAAACATTCCTCATTGCTCTTTAAAACAAAACAAGTATTATAGCAGTTTGTGACCATTGCACTTCCTGTACCAAGCATAATAATCTGTTCGCTCATAAATAAACCTCACATATTTATCGAATATATCACAAAGGCAGATACAAAAGTACCTGCCTGAAAATTTATTCTGACATTTCTGATTGAGCAACCTTCATCATTATTGCACATTCCATACGCTTTTTAAAAAGTTCACACCCATACTCATAAATTCCGCTGATTGAACCTGTAGCGTGATAAGCATTAGCCGCACAACCGCCGCTGCAATAAAGTTTTGCCCAGCAGTCCTTGCAATCAGGTCTTGCGTAAGCATTGCAGAGTTTGAACTCATTCTGCATTTCTTTGTTTGTTACACCTTCGTATATATTACCAAGGCTGTATTTAGGATCACCTACAAATTGATGACAAGGGAAAAGCTCACCCCAAGGTGTGACAGCCATATATTCTGTACCTGAACCACAGCCGGAAATCCTCTTATAAATGCATGGACCGCCTGTCAGATCAATCATATAGTGATAGAAAGTGAGAGGTCTACCCTCTTTTTCACGCTTTAGCATTTCTTTAGCAAGGATTTCATACTGTTCAAAAAGTACAGGTAAATCATTATATGTAAGCGCATAATGATCTTCAGGTGCACAAACAACAGGTTCCATTGAAAGCTCTGTAAATCCGAGATCGGCCATATGGAAAATATCATTTGTAAAATCAGTGTTGTTATGTGTGTATGTACCACGCACATAATAACCTCTGTTTCCTCTCTTCTTTACAAACTCCTGGAATTTCGGAACAATTATATCATAACTGCCTTTTCCGTTTACAGTCTTACGGAGGTTATCGTGAATTTCTTTTCTTCCGTCAAGACTCAATACAACATTGTGACATTCTTTATTCGCAAACTCGATTACATCATCGTCAACCAGCATTCCGTTTGTTGTAAGAGTAAATCTAAAATTCTTATTTTTTTCTTTTTCAATGCTTCTAGCATATGCAACTATTTCCTTGACTACATCGAAATTCATCAAAGGTTCGCCGCCAAAGAAATCGACTTCAAGATTTACTCTGTCACCTGAATTTTCAATAAGAAAATCAATTGCTCTCTTTCCTACTTCAAGGCTCATCAATGCTCTGTCACCGTGATATTTTCCCTGACTTGCAAAGCAGTATTCACAGTTAAGGTTACAGGTGTGAGCAATGTGAAGGCAAAGTGCCTTTATGATAGTATTTCTGTTTTTAAAGTCAAATGCAAGGTTCTCGTACTTATCCTCAGCAAAGAGCTTGCCGTCTGACTTTAACTCTTCAACGTCGTCAATGCAATCATTGATTTCCTGCTCTGTAATTTCAGAATTATCAGAGTATTTTTTAAGCATAGAAGCAACTATATCTTCTCTGTTATTATTTTCATACATTTCTATAACGTCGTATGCCAAGTCATCCACACAGTGAACACTTCCGCTGAAAACGTCAAGAACAATATTATATCCGTTAAGTTTATATTGATGTATCATATTATCTCCGTTACAGACAAAAGGAAAGCCGTTAAACCTCAAGGTAAAACGGCTGTTAATCCTTAATCGCAATTAAAATTATTTCTCGATGCACTTTTCGCACTGCTGATTAGCAACGCCGCAAGATGTCTTACAAGCTGACTGGCAAGATGTCTGACATTCACCGCAACCGCCTGTTTTTACACTTTTTTTAAGATCACGAGTTTCAATAGTTTTAATTCTTTTCATTGTAAATCATACTCCTTGTAAGATTTTGATAAATAAATCTTACCACATACTGTAGGATTTGTCAATTAAAATTCAGTTACAGATATGAAGTCAGGTAAGTTTTTTTCACTTGAGTAAACTTCAACATTTCTTATAATCAAATTATTGATATTGCGTATGAGTTCTTTAGTGATGATTTCTCCGGGAACTATTAACGGAATCCCGGGAGGATATGCCCAGATATATTCAAGTGATGTCCGTCCCTCAGAATTTTGAAAACTGATTTTTTCTTTTGAATATCTGAATTTATCGAATGAATTAAATTTTTTTTGCGGTATTATTTCATTCTGTATAGAATGGTTTGTTTCTTCGATAATTTTACAAGCATTATCTATTTCTGAAAGTGCAGTAATAAGTCTGTCAAAACCTTCATCAGTATCACAGACAGAAGTCATTGCAATAACATAATCAGTATACGCCATTTCAGTCTCTATTCCATACCTGTTTCTGAGAGTGTCAGCAAGGAGTGTACCATTCAGATTTGTTCCTTGGGTTGAAATAACAATCTTTCCTATATCATAATCAAAACATTTTTTTATGAATTCTTTATCACCGTAAAGCACCTGTAAATTTGAAAGCTGTTCAGCTCTATGATAGAAATTTTGTAATCTGTTTATATATTGTTTAAAAGCAAATTTGTTTTTTAATATAAAATCAAGGCATTTTTCAATTGAACTCATCAGTACATAAGACGGACTACTTGTTTCAAATATTGAAAGATTATCCCTTATTTTTTCTGATAAATTAAAATTATTTGTAATCAGCAATGCCGTCTGAGTGAGAGACGGAAGAGTTTTATGCAGACTAATAACGGCAACATCAGCACCACATCTTACAGCTTCACAAGGAAATTTCTCTGAAAAAGGAAAATGTGCTCCGTGAGCTTCATCAACAAACAGTTTGACATTATATTTATGGCATATATCAGCAATTGACTTTATATCAGAGACGACGCCCTCATAAGTAGGAGATGTAATCACGACAAGGTTTGTATCAGGATTTTTTATAATAAGTTTTTCAAGCTTTTGTGGTGATACTGAAGTATAAATTCCGTATTCATCAGATTTTTCAGGTAGAATATATTCGGAGTTTAATCCGCACAATTCAATTGCATTATAAACCGACTTGTGACAATTTCGTGCTATAATTACCTTATCACCAAAATCGGTCAAAGCTCTTATAGAACTTAAAATTCCGCCTGTAGCACCATTTATTAATAAAAATGCTTTATTTACAAAATATAATTCTTCGGCTTTCTTTTCAACTGATCTAATACAATCGTTTGCATCGTGAAGATTATCAAAACCGTTGATTTCAGTCAAATCAATATTATACGGTATATTATTATCTGAAATATTACGTTTATGTCCCGGCATATGAAAAGGATATATGCCGTTTTCAGAATAGTTTTTGAGCTTATCGTACAGCATATATCCTCCTATAAATTTTTAATTTGTACCGAATTCTCTGAGTTCAAGTCCTTTATTATGCTCAAGAGCCCAGTTTATACTCCAATAACTTGTAAACAGAAGCAAATGATTTCCTTTTAAATCCTGAATTCTCTTTGTATCTGAAGCAAGGTCGAGAGTTTTCGGGTCTAAATCCTCATTAACAATCCAGCGGATATATTCATAAGGAAGAGTTTCCATTATAATATCAACATTATATTCATTTTCAAGACGATACTTGAGAACATCAAACTGAAGTACACCTACTACACCGACGATAACCTCTTCCATACCTGCATCGAGTTCCTGAAAAATCTGAATTGCACCCTCCTGTGCAATCTGGCTTGTTCCCTTGATGAACTGTTTACGCTTCATTGTATCTTTCTGTCTGACAAGTGCAAAATGTTCAGGTGCAAATGTCGGAATACCCTTAAATTGAACCTTTTTGCTTGCAGAACAGATTGTGTCACCTATTGAGAATATGCCCGGATCAAATACACCAATTATATCACCGGCATAAGCTTCTTCAACTATTTCACGTTCCTGTGCCATTATCTGCTGTGGCTGTGAAAGTCGCATTTTCTTGTTGCCCTGAACATGGAACACTTCCATATTTTTCTCGAATTTACCACTGCAAATACGCATAAATGCAATTCTGTCACGGTGAGCCTTGTTCATATTCGCCTGAATTTTAAAAACAAAGGCTGAGAATTGTTCAGACATCGGTTCAACTTCATCACTTACTGTTTCTCGTGGAAGAGGTGAAGTTGTAAGTTGCAAGAATTGTTCAAGGAATGGTTCAACGCCGAAGTTAGTAAGAGCAGAACCGAAAAATACAGGTGTAAGCTTACCGTTTCTTACAGCCTCTAAGTCGAACTCATCACCGGCACCGTCAAGAAGTTCGATATCGTCAAATAAATCCTGCTTATGATAAAATCCAATAGTATCTTCAAGTGACGGATCGTCAAGAGTTAGTTCTTCTTTCTCAACTTCTTTCTGTCCGTTGTTGGCGGTAAAAGAGAGGATTTTCTTTGAGTTTCTGTCAAATACACCCTTGAATTCTTTACCTGAACCTATAGGCCAGTTGACGGGATATGTGTTTATTCCGAGAACATTTTCAATATCTTCAAGTAAATCGAAAGGATTCTTTGCATCTCTGTCCATTTTATTTATGAAAGTGATGATAGGAATATTTCTCATTACACAAACCTTGAAAAGTTTGATTGTCTGCTTCTCAACACCCTTTGAACCGTCGATAACCATTACGGCAGAATCGGCCGCCATAAGTGTTCTGTAAGTATCCTCAGAGAAGTCCTCGTGTCCCGGTGTATCAAGAATATTTATGCAGTAACCGTTATATTTAAACTGCAATACTGATGATGTAACTGAAATACCACGCTGTTTTTCAATTTCCATCCAGTCAGAAACTGCGTGCTTTGCAGTTCTCTTGCCCTTTACAGAACCTGCGAGGTTAATTGCACCGCCATAAAGAAGAAGCTTCTCTGTGAGTGTTGTTTTGCCTGCGTCAGGATGCGAAATAATTGCAAAGGTACGACGCTTGCTGATTTCATCTCTTAAAGAACTCATAAATTACAATCCCTTCGGAGTTTTTATACCAATATTAATTGTTTTATCCACAATTTAATATTTTACTATTTTTTCAGTACATATGTCAACACAATACGAGGAATTTATTTCAAAATAAATTAATACAAAAGCTTGACAAAAAGATTAAAATATTGTAATATATCTTTGTAAAAGGTTGAAAAACAGATTTTTCCTATTTTTTCATATACCTTCCAAATCGAGGCAGAAACGAAAGTTTCTGCCTCAAACACATTTATGAGGTTAATTATGTCGAATTCAATCGGTTTATATGTTCATATCCCCTATTGTAAAAGCAAATGTCCTTACTGTGATTTTTATAGCGGTAAAGGCACTGAGCTTGAATATGATAAATACATACTAATGCTTACTGAAAAAATTAGATTGTGGAGTGCTAAAACAGAAAAAACTGTTTCAAGCATTTACTTTGGGGGTGGAACGCCCAGCGTCTTAGGTGCGGAAAGACTTTCCGAAATTCTTTCTGCCATAAAAAATACATTCTCAGTCAATGTTGATGCGGAGATTACAACAGAGGTTAATCCTGATACAGGTAAAGTTATTGATTTTACTTTACTTAAAAAAAGCGGTTTTAACAGAATTTCTATTGGAATGCAGAGTGCTATTGAAAAAGAACTTAAGCAACTCGGCAGAATTCATACTGCTGATGAAGCTAAAATCACTGTAGAACGAGCAAAAAATGCAGGAATAGATAATGTTTCTCTCGATTTAATGATGGGGATTCCTTTTCAAACCGAAGAAAGCCTTAAAAAATCAATTGATTTTTGTATTGAGTGCGGAGTCACACATATTTCATCATATATTCTAAAAATTGAAGAAGGCACAAAATTTGATTCAATTAAAAACAGCCTTATTCTACCTGATGAGGATAAACAAGCTGAACTTTATCTTTTTGCTGTTGATTATCTTAAAAAACTTGGTTTTGAGCAATACGAAATATCGAATTTTGCAAAGAAAGGTTTTGAAAGCCGTCATAACATAAATTACTGGAAATGCGGTGAATATATTGGAATCGGACCTTCCGCTCATTCATTCTTCAATGGAGACAGATTCTGTTACAACAAAACTATGCGGGATTTTGAGAATAATATAACAGAGTTTAACTGCAAAGGCGGAACAGCTGAAGAATTTATAATGCTTACACTTCGTCTGAAAACTGGTCTTGATTTTAAAGAGTTTTATAAAAAATATGGTGTTGAAATATCAGATGACGTAAAAAGAAAAATTAAAAAATATTCTGATATGGGATTTATGGAGATGAATAATAACAGAGCCTGTTTTACGCCGAAAGGATTTCTTGTATCAAATACTATTTTAAGCGACTTAATATAGAAAAGCTGAGGTTGATGGATATAAACCGTTACCTCAGCTTTTACGTTATTTATTAACTGTAAATTTTCTTCTCAACATATAAATAAGTGCAATAGATGCAATTATAACAGCCACTATACTGTAAACTGTAAAATTATTGCCTGTTGAAATGCCATTGGTATTATCAGGTGTTGCTGAATTTAACTTTGTTGCAATGGGTTTCGATGTAGAAGATGTCGCATCTGTACCAGAGGGTTCAGGTACTATACCTGTCGTTGGTTCGGTTGATACAGTTGTCGGTTCTGTCAGAGAAGGCGTTGTAACTTCGACCATTC
>JBGUUJ010000140.1:0-2346 GCA_045133455.1 Ruminococcus sp. | reverse complement strand
TGTTCCGCTTCCTAAAAATGCATATCGAAATGTTTCGATTATCGGTGCTACAGGGTTGAGATACAACAATAAACGAAGTTTTTCGGGTACTTGTGAAATCGGATATACTACAGGTGTGAGGTACATCCACAGAGATACTCCGAAAGATACGAGTATGTTTAAATCTCTGTACTTTGTTGTGATTGATGTGATTATGAGTCCGATTGCTGTTCCGAACAATGCTGTCTGCAACAATAATATCGGCATAAGCAGAGCTAAAAGGTTTGGTTGAACGTTTGCTCCTGCAAACATATATATAAGTACAAGTATGAAATACATTGTAAACTGAACTATAAATGTTACTGAATTGTACAGTATTCCTGCTAACGGCATTACAAGACGTGGAAAATATACTTTTCCAAACATTCTTGCATTACCTAAAAAGGTCGACGAGCTTCTGTTAAGACAGCTCGAGAAAAATGACCACAGGATATTTCCCGACATATAAAATAGAAATTGCGGTATGCCGTCGGTTGAGATATTGGCTATAATTCCGAAAATTACCGTAAATACAAATGTCGATAAAAACGGGTTTATCACTATCCACAACGGCCCGAGAATTGTCTGTTTATAGGAATTTTTTAAATCTCGCTTTACAAAAAGCAATATGAGGTCACGGTATTTCCACAATTCTTTTAAATTAAGATTGAACAGCTTTCGCTTTGAACTTATGACTGTTATGCTGTCATTTTGCATTTTGCGACCTCCTTTTTCTTATTTATATTGTAAATTTTAGCATATTAAATATTTAGTGTCAATTCAAGGTTGATTTGTCGTAAAAATAATGATAAAATATTCAATAATATATATAGAAAGGAATTTTTTAAATGAAAACTTCTAATTTAAAATCTTTTTCTGCTAAATTACTCAGTCTTATGTTCGCTATGGCTATTGTAATGTCAACTGTTGTTTTAAGCGGTTGTTCAGGCGAGAAAACTACTTCATCTTCAAGCAGTCAGGTTAAGGCCACTGTAGCTCAGGTTGAAGAAACTACTGTTGCTTCTGTTGTTTATGAAACTCCTGATGTTCCTGACAACGCTGTCTATGCAACTATTGATGTTGAAGATTACGGTACAGTTACTGTTGCTCTCTATCCTGATTATGCTCCGATTACTGTAGAGAACTTTGTAAAGCTTGCTAAAGACGGTTTCTATGACGGTCTTACTTTCCACAGAATTATGGAAGGCTTTATGGCTCAGGGCGGTGACCCTCTCGGAAACGGCACAGGCGGAAGCAGTGAAGAAATCAAGGGTGAGTTCACAAGCAACGGTGTTAACAACACACTTTCTCACACAAGAGGCGCAATCTCTATGGCTCGTTCAAGTCTGCCTGACAGCGCAAGCTCACAGTTCTTTATTGTTCACGAGGACAGCACTTTCCTTGATGGCGACTATGCTGTATTTGGTTATGTAACCGAGGGTATGGATGTTGTTGACAAGATTTGTGAGGATGCAAATCCGACTGACAATAACGGTACTATCAAATCAAGCGAACAGCCTGTTATCAAGTCTATTACAATCAAAGAATAATGAAAATTCTTGTTGATGCAGACGCCTGCCCTGTAGTGAGACAGGTTGAGCGCATTGCACAGAAACACAGAGTTGATGTTATTCTCCTTTGCGATACAAATCACGTTCTGAAATCGGATTACAGTGAGATAAAAATTATCGGTTCAGGTGCTGATGCGGTAGATTTTGCGCTTGTTAATCTGTGCTCAAAGGGAGATGTTGCTGTTACACAGGATTATGGTGTTGCCGCTATGGTACTCTCAAAAGGCGGATATTGTATTCATCAATCGGGAAAGATTTTTTCTGATGATAACATCAGCGGACTGCTTATGGACAGGCACCTCGCCAAGAAAGCGAGAATGTCCTCCTCAAAACATCATCTGAAAGGTCCAAAAAAAAGGACTGCGGAAGATGATAAGAGATTTGAATGCGCTTTTGAAAAGCTGATTATCGAAATTTTGAATAAGTAATAGTTAAGGCTGTACGTTTTGTGCGTACAGCCTTAATTTTTTCTGCCTAAAATATAGTCCACACTTACATCATAATAATCTGCGAGTTTTATCAGATGTTCTACTGGGATTGTCTGAAAACCTCGCTCATATCTTGAGTAAACAGTTTGCTGTATCCCGAGATACTTTGCAATTTCAGACTGCGTCTTGTCGTTATCTTCCCTTAAATCCCGCAATCGTTTAAAATACACAAAATCACCTTCAATAGTATTTATCAGTACTATTGACTTTAACATAATATTTTGTTACAATCTTATTGTAGTACTTATAAGTACTACAATAAGATTGAG
>JBGUUJ010000139.1:0-5120 GCA_045133455.1 Ruminococcus sp. | reverse complement strand
GTCGTTTTATGTATAAAAAATTAGGTATCGTTACCTTTCACCACGCTATGAGCTACGGAGCAGTTTTTCAGACTTATGCTTTGCAGAACTTACTCACCGATTTGGGCATTGACAACGAAGTTGTCAACTACCGCTGCAAGTTCATTGAGGACAGAGCAAAGGTTTTCAAGTATATTAAAGGCAAGTCCATTAAAAATTACTGTTACTCTTTTATGTACGGAGCAGAAACCGCAAGAGAACGCAAAAACTCCGATTACTTCGGCAAAAACTTTCTCAGAATGACAAAACCGTATTCAAAAGACACTCTTGCACAGTGTGCCGACGATTTTGACGGTTTTATTGCAGGAAGTGATCAGGTGTGGAGTCCGATATGCGTCGGTTTTGACTCGGCATACTTCCTCGATTTTGCCAAAAAGGGACAGAAGTATTCCTATGCGGCAAGCTTCGGAATGAAAAATCTGCCTGATGAAAGGCTTGATGACTATAAAAAACGTCTTGCTGATTTCAGTGCAATTTCTGTCCGTGAACAAAGCGGAAAAGAACTTGTAGGCAGTTTGACCGACAAGGAAGCTGTTATCAACGTTGACCCAACACTTTTGCTTTCAGGAGAACAGTGGGATAAAATTGCCTCATCTGCCGATATCAATGAGCCTTACATCTTCCTTTTCACAGTGCTCAAGCCGAAAAATCTTGTGAAATACGCACTTGAGCTTGCAAGAAAAACGGGAATGAAAGTTATTTATCTCAACAAAACTCATAAAATCAAAGATCCGATGCTTACATATATGAATGCCGTGACAGCCGATAAATTTCTCGGTCTTATCAGAAATGCGACTTATGTCTGCACAAACTCTTTTCACGGCAACGCATTTTCTCTTATATATCACAAGAATTTTGTGGTTGAAACAGATACTTTAATCGGAGAAAACAACCGTTCAAAAGAGCTTATGACAAAGCTCGGACTCAAGAACCGTATACTTGCACAGGGACTCAATCCGGATATTGATGCTGAAACCGACTGGTCGGGTGTTGAAGCGTTCCTTACAGAGGAACGAAATAAATCAAAGGAATATCTACTATCTATCGCAAAGAAATAAGAAGGGTGAATAATGGCTGAAAAAAACACAAGTAAACAGATGACTATAAATCTTCTTGCGTCAATCATATCTTTTGGCGTAAATATGTGTATAAATTTTTTCCTGACCCCTTATCTTGTAAAGTCGCTCGGCACTGAAAGCTACGGCTTTATCGGTCTTGCAAATAACTTCGTACAGTACGCCACGATAATTACACTTGCACTCAACTCAATGTCCGGCAGATTTATTTCGATTGCCTACCATAAGGGTGACAAGGACAAGGCGTCACGTCTTTTCAGTTCGGTTCTGATTGCCGATTTGTTCCTTGCAGGTGTTATGCTCATTCTCACATCGCTGTTCACCTGTTATCTCGATGTTTTTCTTGATATTCCCGAAAAACTCATCTCAAGTGTCAAAATCACCTTTGGTATTACCTTTATGACTTTTGTTGTCAGCATAGTTACGGCTATTTTCACCACTGCAACATTTGTTAAGAACAGAATTGACATCAACTCTGTGCGTGACATCATCTCAAATCTTCTCAAGATTGCGATTATCGTTCTGCTGTTCACTTTCTTCCCTGCACAGCTCTACTTTATTGCACTTGCAACCCTGGCAAGCGGTGTTTTCCTTCTTCTTACAAACATCACGGTCAAGAAAAAAATTCTCCCCGATGTTCAGATA
Source organism: Ruminococcus sp. (assembly GCA_045133455.1). GTDB lineage: Bacteria > Bacillota > Clostridia > Oscillospirales > Acutalibacteraceae > Ruminococcoides. The sequence goes on along the minus strand of JBGUUJ010000139.1, from coordinate 3,360 downwards.
AGCTTCAAAAACTTTGAAATTCAATCGGTAAAGATTATACTTGTCGCAGGTTTGTGGATGTCACTTGCCCAGCTGAGCAACGCACTTATTTCAGGCATTGATTTGCTAGTGTGCAACCTCACGTTGGGTGCAACGCTTATGGGCGTTCTCTCGATTGCAAAGACAATTCCGCACTGCATAAGCAGTCTTATTGCAACTCTCGGTAGTGTGTTCACACCGCACTACACCATTCTTTATGCGCAAAACAACATCAAAGGACTCGTCAAAGAAGTCAACTTCACCTCAAGACTGCTGAGCTTTATCCTCACTGTCCCGATTGCAGGATTTATTGTTTTCGGCTTTGAGTTTTACACCCTCTGGCAGCCTACAAAGACTCCCGACGAAATTCAGGTTATTCAAATTCTCTCTGTGCTTACCTGTATATCATATCTCTTCACCGCACACACACAGTGTATGACAATGCTAAACTCCGTGTGCAACAAACTGAAAATTCCTGTGCTTGTATCGCTCGGAGTCGGATTGCTCAGCATTGCAATCACTCTTCTTATCATCAACTTCGGGAACCTCGGAGATAACAATGTTTATGTCATTGCAGGCACAAGCTCAGTGCTTATGAGTCTGCGTGCATTCTTCTTTATTCCGATTTACTCGGCACATCTGCTCAAGCAGAAATTGACTACTTTCTTCCCGTCTATGCTCAGGGGCTGGCTCACATTCTTTGTGCTCGTTGCATTTTTCTCAGTGGTAAGAAGTTTCTTTGCCATAAACAGCTGGCTTTTATTCGCTGCGGTATGCATTGTTGCAGGAATTGTCGGATATGTTGTGAGTATTCCGATTATGTTCAGCCGTGACGAAATGAAGATGCTCAAGGGCAAAATCTTGAAAAAAGCAAAATAATTTATATATAATGAAAGGTGTTTACAATGGAAAAACCTTTGATTACAGTTTTTACCCCTGCATATAACCGTGCAAAAACCCTTACGAGAGTTTTTGAGGGACTTAAAAATCAGACATTCAAAAGTTTTGAATGGATTATAGTTGATGACGGTTCATCTGACAACACAAAGGAAGTTGTCGATAAAATATTAAGCGAAGAAGCGTTTTTCTCGATAACCTACAAATATCAAAAAAATCAGGGAAAACATATTGCAATCAATCGTGCTGTTGAAATTGCCAAGGGCGAATTTTTCATCATTCTCGATTCAGACGACAGTTGCACAAACGATGCACTTGAAGTTTTTATCGCAGAATGGTACAAAATCCCCGATGAGCAGAAAAAGGATTTCTACGGGATTTCCTGCCGTTGCTGTGACCTTGACGGAAATATTATCGGCACTGCAATGAATGAGGATTTTCTCGACTGCAACGACCTTGATTTCAAACTTAAATACAAAATTGACGGTGAACTCTGGGGAATGACAAGAACCGATATAATGAAAAAATATCCCTTCCCCGAGGAAAAAGGACTTCATTTCTATCCCGAAAACGTTTATTGGAACAACATCGGCAGAATGTACAAGGCTCGTTACATCAACAAGGCACTCAGATACTACATCAACGATACAGACAATGCGCTCACAGCTTCAAAAAAGGCTTCTGCATTGAAGGAAACCTTCTTTCAGCGTAAGCACTACATAAACGATTGCTGGGACTATGCAAAATATGACAGAAAGAAGTTTCTGTTTCAGATAATCGGTTTGTCAAGGGACGGTCTTGAGTACGGATACAAATTCTCTCAGATTCGCAAAATTCCGAACACAGGCTTCAAGAGATTTCTGACTGTAGTATTCTATCCTCTCGGATATATTCTCTATAAACGGTCGGCGGTGTGACACCGCCCACAATTCGACCGAGTACCTCGGCTCGTAATTCGGGAAGATAGGATGATATGAATTACAACTTTATTTCCCGACCATTGAATATCTATATTGATTACGTTTTCTACATTACCATTCGGAGGTCTATATGAAAAAAATTGGTATTCTCACCTTTCACAGAGCCGTAAACTACGGTGCTCAGCTTCAGGCTTATGCACTTCAGCGCACTGTAACCGACCTTGGTGCTGAATGTGAGCTTGTGGACTACATATGTCCTGCAATCACAAAGCCTTACAAACCCATATATATTACAAAAAACAACCCGATTATGTCCCTTGCCAAAAGTCTGATTATGTTCAACAGACGTATCAAAAAAGCCAAGAGCTTTGAAAGCTTTCAGGATAAAATCGTAAAGAGTAAGGAACAGTACGTTCCTGAAAATATCGCTGATGCCAAAGACAAATATGACGTGTTCATCACAGGCAGTGATCAGGTGTTTTCACCCTGGTGTGCTGACTTTGACCCGGCTTATTTTCTGACCTTTGCCGATGACAGACAGAAATTTTCCTATGCGGCAAGTTTTGCAACAAAGGAAATCCCTGATGAGATGAAGTCGGAGTTTACCAAAAGACTTGACGGCTTTCAGAAAATTTCCGTCCGTGAGCAGGAGGGGGTTCGTCTTGTTGATGAACTCTGTAAAAAGAATGCTGAGGTAACTCTTGACCCGACAATCCTTCTCGGTGCAGACAAATGGGGCGAAATTGCGGAATGCGACTGCAACGAGCCATATGTGTTCGTCTATTCTGTTATGCCTCAGATAAGCCTCGTGAACTTTGCCTGCAAGCTGGCTGAGGAAAAGAATATGAAGGTCATTTTTGTAAACGACGCACCTCATATGCCGAACAAGAACATTGAATACAAGCGTGCAACTTCGGTTGAAAAATTCATCGGCTACATCAAGAACGCCTCCTATGTTGTAAGCAATTCATTCCACGCAACTGCATTTTCTGTAATATTCCACAAGAGTATGTTCATTGAGTTTCAGAATAAAGTCAACAGAAACGTGCGTTCGGAAAGTTTCCTTGCAAATCTCGGAATTTCAAGAGGTATCGAAAACGGTGTGGCTGAGGAAAATGAAATCAACTGGAATGATGTTGACAGCAAACTCAATGCACAGCGGGAAAAATCACTCGATTTCCTCAGAGCGATAATTAACACGGAGCAAAACTGATATGGAGCTTTTCAATAATAAAAATCAGTGCTGTGGCTGTACAGCCTGCTACAGCGTCTGTCCTAAAAACGCAATTACAATGGAATATGACGAAGAAGGTTTCATCTATCCGTCAATCAACAGTGAGTTGTGCGTTGACTGCGGAATGTGCAAGAGCGTCTGCGCTTTTCAGAACGGCTACGAAAAGCACCCTGTTATAGACGGCTATGCGCTCAAGCACAAGGATATGGATACACGCACAAAGAGCCGAAGCGGTGGTGCATTTGCAGGAATCGCAAATCACATTTTGTCGCTCGGCGGTGTAATCTACGG
>JBGUUJ010000138.1:0-8370 GCA_045133455.1 Ruminococcus sp. | reverse complement strand
TTAATATGTATCCGACAGAAAATGCAGTTCAGGTAACAGTTACCGATAAAATTTTCACTAATGCTTTTATAATTAGAGATGAAACAATACTTTCAAATAACACTTCCGGTGTTCTGTCATATTCATACTCTGACGGAGAACAAGTTGAGGCTGAAGGTGAGATTGCAAAAATATATGAAAATGAAAATGATGCACTTGCTCAGACAACCGCTGATGCGCTTGAAGAAAAAATGGAAGCACTTCAAAATCTGAAAAAAAATCAGGCTACAAGTGCGGTGGGCATTGATACAATCAACAGTTCGATAAATAATATTTTAATTTCTTATATTACAAGTGTTAATAATCGTGATATCGGCACTGTTATGAATAATTCCGGAAAACTTGTGAATTCAATAAATCAAAGACAGATTTATACAGGTAAAAATGCTGATTTTGATATTGAAATTGCAAACTTGCAATCTCAGATTGATGAATTAAGAAATTCCTCAGGTTCGAGTATAGGTTCAATCAAAACTGATAAGGCAGGATATTTTTTAGAATATTGTGACGGATACGAGAGTTCAATTAAGTATTCTGATATTGATAGACTTAAACTAGGCGATTTAAAAAATGTGAAGCGGAATAATGTTCAGTCAAACGTTGCAGGAAAGATTATAAGCAGTCTTAATTGGTATATTGCATGCGAAGTAACTGCTGACGAAGCGACAAGCCTTTCGCTGTGGGATAGCAATGTAACCGTGCTTTTTTCAAATGCTGCATCAGACTCGGTTCCTGCTTCAATCTACAGAATACATCAGGAAACACCGGATTCGTCTGCACTTGTAATTTTTAAGTGTGACTATATGGATAATAATCTTATCGAGACACGTCAGGAGCCTATAGAAATAGGACTGGGGACATACACAGGACTTCGTGTAAGTAAAAAAGCTTTATATGATGATATTGTGACAAACACCGTGTATGATGAAAACGATAAACCGCACACAGAAACCAAAAAGGTTCAGGGTGTGTATGTACTTTATGGCAGTGAAATCCAGTTCAAACAGGTTTCTATTTTATATGCTGATGAAGATTATGTTATTTGTGATCCATCACCTGATGAAGGGATATTGTTTAACGGTGAAACGATTTCTATGTATGATCAAGTGATTTTGAAAGGAGATGATTTATATGACGGAAAAGTTATTGAGTGATGTTGAGTATAATTACAAGTTAATTAATGAAAGAATTGCGGAGGCAGCACAAAAGGTTGGAAAGAGAAGGGAAGATATAACCTTTCTTGCAGCTACAAAAACCGTTGCGCCTGAAGTAATAAATCATGCAATTTCTCTCGGACTTGATCATATAGGAGAAAACAAGGTTCAAGAACTTCTCTCAAAATATGATGAGTATAATCTTGAAAAGTGCTCTTTGCAGTTTATCGGACATCTCCAGACGAATAAAGTAAGACAGATTGTCGATAAAGTAGATTTGATTCAATCAGTTGATTCTGTCAAGCTTGCAAATGAAATTGCAAAGCAATCATCAAAGCATAATAAGAAAACTGATATTCTTGTAGAGGTAAATATCGGAAGAGAAGAAAACAAATCAGGTGTTTTTCCCGAAAATCTTGAAGAATTACTCTGTGAGATATCACAAATTGAAGGAATTTCGGTAAAAGGACTGATGGCAATACCTCCAATTTGTGATAATAAACATAAAATTTCTAAATATTTTAATAATATGCATAATATATTTATTGACATATCGCAAAAAAAATTAGATAATATAAGTATGACTATTCTTTCAATGGGTATGTCTGCTGATTATTATGAAGCGATACTTGAAGGTGCGAATATGGTGAGAGTTGGTTCATCACTTTTTGGCGCAAGAAATTACAATTAATTTTAGGAGGAAATATAAATGGCTGGAATTGTTGATAAGTTTAAACGTATGTGGGACGCTCCGGATGATGAATACGAGTATGACGAGTACGGTTACGCTGATGAAGGCGATGATATGTATGAGGAAGAGCCTGTAAGAGAAAGAGAAAAAGACAGAGAAAGAGACAGAGATCTTGGTGGCAGAAATAAGATTGTAAACATCAATGCTACTGCAAAACTTCAGGTTGGTATTTTTAAGCCGGAACGTTTCGGCGAGGAAACTCGTTCAATTGCCGATGAACTTATGAAGACTCATACAGTAGTTCTCAATCTTGAAGACACAAACAAAGATATGGCAAGAAGAATTCTTGACTTCCTTAGTGGTGTAGCATATGCCAATAACGGAAAGATTAAGAGAGTTGCTACAAATACATATATTATTATTCCGAGTAATGTTGATCTTACAGGTGACGACTTACTCGACGAATTAGAAAACAGCGGTGTATACTTCTGATAAAGACGAGCTTTTTTATTCAAAGCTTGATGATGCTGTCTGTTTGTGTCTGACAAGGCAGAAGCCATATTTCTTTTCATTTCTCAGTGAAAGAAAACAGGCTCTTGCCGAAAACTATTTGAAGTCGATTTGTTTTGAAAGGTACTCGTTTTTCGGTGGATATGAAAACAGTGAGAGAAGAGTGTTGGGTTTATTTTTTGATGAACCGGATGATAACTTTCCTGTATCCGCTCTTGAGTTTACTTTCAGGACTTGTGATAAGTTAACTCACAGGGATTTTCTCGGTGCGCTCATGTCTCTCGGCATTGAACGTGAAACAGTAGGAGATATTCTTGTTGAGGACGGAAGATGTGTTCTTTTTGTAAAAAGTGAACTTAAAGAATATGTTGTTTCGCAGATTTTCAAAATCGGTAATGTCGGTGTTAAAATAAAAGATGCGGACATAAGTAGACTGCCTCAGGGCAGAGGTTTTGAAGAAATATCATACACAGTAACATCACTTCGACTCGATAATATCGTGTCAGCTCTTGCAGGAGTTTCCCGTGAAAAGACAAAAACTATTATATTGACGGGGAATGTCAGTTTGAATTATTTGCAGAATCAGAATGTAAGCCATATTATGCATGAAGGCGATGTTCTGACAATTCGTGGCAAAGGTAAATATATTCTGAGCGGAATTCTTGGAGAAACAAGAAAAGGTCGTATCAGAATTTCGGTATTATATTACAGATAAGGAGTGCAGATATCAATGCTTACAATTGATGAAATAAAAAATATCAGCTTTAGAAAAGCTACTTTAAGCGGTGGTTACAGAGCTGAAGATGTTGACGCTTTTATTGATGAAGTTATTACATCTTTTGAACAACTCAAGAAGGAAAAAACAAACTTAGTACATAAAATTGATGTACTTGCTACTCGTGTTGAGCAGTACAGATCTGATGAAGAGACTGTAAGAAATGCTCTTCTTGCTTCTCAGAAGGTTTCAGATGCTTGCATCAGAGAAGCAAAAGACAAGGCTGCAAAAATAGTTCGTGAGGCTGAAAATAAGGCTCAGACTCTCCTTGTTGATGCAAACAAAATGACTGCAATTGAGAAAGAAAATTATCTCCAGCTTCAAGCTGATGCAGTTGCACTCAGAAATGAGCTTATTGAGCTTTACAGAAAACATATCAAAGCTATTGATGATCTTCCTACATCTGCTGATATTGAAGAGTCAAAAACTACACTCAATGAAAAATATCCTACAAAGGATATTGCTGTGCCACAGCAAGAAGAAGTTCAGTCTCAGGCTGAAGTTGTTGAAGAACCGACAGCTGAGCAAATTGCGGCTGAAGTTATTGCTGAGAAGCAGGAGAAAACTACTAAGCACTTAGGTAAATTTGCTGATGTTAAGTTTGGCGACAATTATGATGTTTCAGCTGAATAACATCAAATTTTAGATATTGGAGAGAGTACATAAAATGTCCCAGGATTATAATTCTACACTTAATCTTCCTAAAACCGACTTTCCGATGCGTGCAGGTCTTCCTAAAAGCGAACCTGTTACACTTAAGAACTGGGAAGATGAAAAAATCTATGAAAAACTTATGGAGATAAATGAAGGCAAGCCTATGTTTGTTCTTCACGACGGTCCTCCGTATGCTAACGGTAATATTCATCTCGGAACTGCACTTAATAAAATTTTAAAGGATTTTATTGTTAGATATAAAAATATGGCTGGTTTTAAGGCTCCTTTTGTACCCGGTTGGGATACACATGGTCTTCCTACTGAGTTAAAGGCAAGAAAAAAAGCTGGTGTCGGCAGTTCAGCTGACATTTCTGAAATTGAACTCAGAAAAATGTGTGAGGAGTTTGTTAACGAATATATCGACGATCAGCGCGATCAGTTCAAGAGACTCGGCGTTATCGGTGAATGGGATAATCCGTATATCACTCTCACACATGACTTTGAAGCTGAGCAGATAAGAATTTTTGCTGAAATGGCTTGCAAAGGTTATATTTATAAAGGTCTCAAGCCTGTTTATTGGTGCCCTGAGTGTAAAACTGCACTCGCAGAGGCTGAAATTGAGTATGCCGAGGACCCATGTCATTCAATTTATGTAAAATTCAATGTTAAAGATGACCTCGGAAAGTTCTCTGCAATGGGAATTGATCCGTCAAAGGTTTATTTTGTAATCTGGACTACAACTACATGGACTTTGCCGGGTAACGTAGCTATCTGCGTAGGTCCGTCGTTTGATTACGCTGTAATCAAGAGTGGTGACGAATACTATGTAATGGCTGAAGAACTTTATAAATCAGCTATGGAAGCTGCTGAAATCGCTGATTATGAAGTTGTTGCAACCATCAAGGGTTCGGAACTTGAGCTTATGAAGACTGCACATCCGTTTATGGACAGAGAGTCTGTAGTAATTGTAGGTGACCACGTTACTCTTGAAAGTGGTACTGGTTGCGTTCATACAGCTCCCGGTCACGGTGTAGAAGACTACGATGTATGCCGTAACTATCCTGAAATTCCTATTATTGTTCCTGTTGACGAAAACGGTGTTCTTACTGAAGAAGCAGGTATGTTTGCCGGTCTCAAGACTGATGATGCAAATAAACCTATCGCCGAACATCTTGAAAAGACAGGTGCATTATTTGCGCTCAAGAAGATTATTCACCAGTATCCTCATTGCTGGAGATGTAAAAACCCTGTACTTTTCCGTGCAACTGATCAGTGGTTCTGTTCAGTTGATGACTTTAAGGCTGATGCTGTTAAGGCAATTGATGAAGTTGATTGGATTCCTGGTTGGGGTAAAGACAGAATTACATCAATGGTTAAAGAAAGAAAAGATTGGTGTATTTCACGTCAGAGAAAATGGGGTGTTCCGATTCCGATTTTCTACTGCGAAGATTGTGGTGAGCCTCTTATTGATAAAAAAGCAATGCTCGCTGTTGCAGATTTATTTGAAAAGGAAGGTTCAAACGGTTGGTTTGCACATACAGCAGCTGAAATTCTCCCTGAGGGAACGAAGTGCTCAAAGTGTGGTTGTTCTTCATTCTCTAAAGAAAAAGATATTATGGATGTATGGTTTGACAGCGGTTCTTCACACGCTGCTGTTCTCAAGAACCGTCCTTACTTAAAATGGCCAGCAGACCTCTATCTTGAGGGTGCCGATCAGTACAGAGGCTGGTTCCAGTCATCACTTCTCACATCGGTTGCAACTATGGGCACTGCTCCTTATAAAGCAGTTCTTACACACGGTTGGGTTGTTGACGGCAAGGGAAGAGTAATGCATAAATCACTCGGTAACGGCATTGATCCGCAGGAAGTTATTGACCAGTATGGTGCAGATGTACTCAGATTATGGGTTGCATCTTCTGATTACCACGCTGATATAAGAATTTCACCGGATATTCTCAAACAACTTTCAGAAGCTTACAGAAAAATCAGAAATACTGCAAGATATATACTTGGTAACCTTGCTGATTTTAATCCCGATGAAAACACAGTTGCTTGTGATGAATTTATGCCTATTGATAAATGGGCTATTGCTAAGCTTAACAACCTTATAGATAAGGTTAAGGAAGCCTATGATAAATATGAATTCCATATTGTATATCATGCAATCCATAATTTCTGCGTAGTTGATATGTCAAACTTCTATCTTGATGTATTAAAAGACAGACTTTATACTGAAAAAGCTGACAGTAAGTCACGCAGAGCAGCTCAAACCTCAATTTACATTATTCTCAATGCGATGACAAGAATGATTGCTCCGATTATCGCATATACATCTGATGAAATCTGGAAGTATATGCCTCATTCTGCGAATGAAAATGCTGACCATGTCATCTTTAATGTAATGCCTGAAAAAGTTGATATTGCAATTGATGATGACTTTATGGCTTTCTGGGATGAGATTCACGAACTCAGAGATGACGTTAAAAAGTCACTTGAGTCATTCATTAAGGATAAGACTATCAAGAGTTCTCTTGAAGCAAAAGTTAAGCTTGCTGCAGGCGGCGCTAAACTCGACTTCCTTAAAAAGGCTGAGAATGAACTTGCTGCTGCATTCATTGTATCTGAAGTAGAGATTTCAGATAATAACGCTGAACTTGAAATTACAATTGAAAAGGCAGAGGGTGAAAAATGTGAGCGTTGCTGGTCAATCAGCAAGACTGTCGGTGAAAATGCCGAGCATCCTACAATTTGCTCACGTTGTTGTGATAACTTAAAATAATTTTATAAATCGGTGTGAATTACCACACCGATTTATATATATGGAGGAATTATGCCATTCGTTGCTTTGATTATCGGAATAGTTTTGGTTGCGCTTGATCAGATTATTAAATATTTTGTTACTGTTTATTTACAACCTGTCGGTTCAGTGAGTGTAATTGACAATCTGTTAAGTCTTACCTACGTAGAAAACAGGGGAGTAGCCTTCGGAATGTTTTCTGATATGCGTTGGATTTTTGTTGTTCTTACGACTGTAATGCTTGCAATAATAATTTTTTATATGTTTAAGAAACGCCCTAATGGGAAATTTTTCTATATTTGTGCAGGAATGATAATCGGCGGAGGAATAGGAAATCTTATTGACAGAGTTCTGTATGGCTATGTTATTGATTATCTGAGTCTCTCATTCTTTTCACCTGTCTGCAATTTTGCTGATTATTGCATTACAATAGGAACTGTTCTTCTTATGATTTATATTTTATTCTTTTCAGATGTTGTAAAGAATTCGAAAAAGGCTGATTTGAGAAATGACTGAATACAATCTGATATGTAATGAAAATAATATAAGACTTGATAAGTTTATTTCTAAGTCTGATATCGGACTTTCAAGGAGTGCCGCTGCGAGTTTGATTGAAAACGGTTCTATTATTGTTAACGGTAAATCAGTCGATAAGAAGTTCAAACTGTCTGTAGGTGATAATGTAACGGCTATAATTCCTGATCCCGTTGCTTATGAAGCCAAAGCTGAGAATATTCCTCTTGATATTGTATATGAAGATGATGATCTTCTTGTTGTGAATAAACGAAAGGGTATGGTTGTACATCCTGCGGCAGGAAACTATGAAGGGACTCTGGTGAATGCGCTTCTTTATCACTGCGGTGACAGTCTCTCCGGAATAAACGGAGTTTTACGTCCAGGTATTGTACATAGAATTGATAAGAATACAAGCGGACTTCTTATTGTAGCTAAAAATGATTTGGCGCATAATTTTCTTGCAGAACAGATAAAGGAACATTCTTTCACAAGAGAATATGAGGCTGTAGTGTATGGTTTACTTAAAGACGGAGAGGGAACGATTGATGCTCCTATAGGCAGAAACCCTAATGACAGAAAGAAAATGTGTGTCATTTCTAAAAATAGTAAGAATGCTGTTACACACTATTCTGTTATCAAGAGATATAAAGGCTATACGCATATTAAATGTAAGCTTGAAACAGGAAGAACACATCAGATAAGAGTTCATATGGCTTATATCGGTCATCCCGTAGCGGGAGATACTGTATATGGGGTAAAAAAAGAGCGAGTTGATTTTGATGGTCAATGTCTGCATGCAAGGAAAATAGGTTTCATTCATCCTAGAACCAAAGATTATGTTGAATTTAATTCTGAATTACCTGATTATTTCAATAACTTTTTAATAAAATTGAATAATATCAGTAAATAAATTGCTTTATTTGAAAAAAAGACTTGATTTATTATTTTTTTTATGGTATTATTTATAGGAATTTGATACCGTCGTTTCTCTCGACGCGTTTCAAATAACGGCAAAGCCGTATTTTGAAGCTGATAGTCCGCTGCCAATGAGGTATGAATATCGGGAAAATTAGGAGGATAAAAATGGATGCATTAAAAACAATCGTTGCCGGCTCAGTAAAAGATACAACTCCTGAGTTTGGTATCGGTGATACTGTAAAAGTATCAGTAAACATTCGTGAAGGCGAAAGAGAAAGAATTCAGATGTTCGAAGGCACTGTTATCGCTAAAAGAG
>JBGUUJ010000137.1:0-1755 GCA_045133455.1 Ruminococcus sp. | reverse complement strand
AAAGGTTAAGCTGTTATAAACTATTCGTTATTCTCTATTCTCTATTCGTTGAGCCGGAACGGCGGTTCCGACGTTTCTGGCGGAGAGAAGGGGATTCGAACCCCTGGTACGGTGATTACCGTACACATGATTTCCAATCATGCTCCTTCGGCCAGCTCGGACATCTCTCCAAATACTGCAAATTATTATATCAAATTTATCTGTAAAAATCAAGCCTGAATTTTCACAGAAAGTTTATATATTTACAAAATGTTACGTTATATATCCATAATCTCTCAAAAAACCTGATTAATAGCAAAAATACCATAAAAATTTATACTTTTTCACTTGATTTTTTTCTTGGTATATATTATGATTAATATAAATTAGATAAAAAGAGGTATATTTATGAAAAAGATTTTATCAGGTATTCTCACAACTGCTATTCTTTTTGCATCTGTAGCAACTTTATCAGGTTGCGGAGGAACAACTGATTCAGCAGACACTAAGACAATCGCTTCTATTGACGATCTTGCAGGTGCAAAAATCGGTGTGCAACTTGGTACAACAGGTGATATTTTTGCTTCTGATTATGAAAAAAAGGGTTCAACAATTGAGCGTTTTAACAAAGGCGCTGATGCAGTTCTTGCACTTACATCAGGTAAGGTCGATTGTGTAATTATTGACAATGAGCCTGCAAAAGCTTTTGTAGAAGCAAATGAAGGACTCAAAATCTTAGATGAGCCTTTTGCAGTAGAGGAATATGCAATCTGTATTTCAAAAGACAACGATGATCTAACAGAAAAATTCAATACAGCTATTGCTGAACTCAAGGAAGACGGAACTCTCGACAGCATTATCAAGAACTACATCGGTGATGATACAAAAGGAAAGACTCCTTATGAAACTCCTGATGGAACTGAATATCCTAACGGTGAGCTCCATATGGCTACAAACGCTTTCTTTGAACCCTATGAATACTATGACGGGGACACTGTTGTAGGAATTGATGCAATGGCAGCAAAGGCTATTTGTGATAAACTCGGATATGAGCTTGTAATTGATGATATGGATTTTGACTCAATCATCACTGCAGTACAGTCAGGAAAAGCTGACTTTGGTATGGCTGGTATGACTGTGACAGAAGAGCGACTCAAGGCTATTAATTTCACAGATACCTACACAACTGCTACACAGGTAATTATTGTTAAAGAATAATATAAAATATGCAGCTGATTTTCTTGAGAAATTCGGCTGCGTAATTTTGTAAACAGAGGAATTTTATTTATGCAGGATTTTTTTACAAGTTTAGCTGACAGCTTTACCGGAACATTTATTACAGATGACCGTTGGTTACAGTTACTGAACGGTTTACTTGTAACAGTTGAAATTACACTGTTTTCAGCAGTAATAGGTGTTGTTATCGGTTTTTTAATAGCGATAGTACGCTCAACGCACGATATGAACCTGTCAGGCAGAAAATGTCGCAGTTTTGGAGATGTAATTCTCAAAATACTTAACTTTATCTGTAATATCTACATAACTGTAATCAGAGGAACACCTGTAGTTATTCAGCTTATGATAATGTATTTTATCGAGTTTGCTTCATCACGAAACGGTATTGTTGCGGCAATAATTTCATTCGGAATCAATTCAGGTGCATATGTTGCAGAAATTGTCCGTTCCGGTATTATGTCAATTGATAAAGGTCAGTTTGAAGCAAGTCGTTCAATCGGATTTGACTACAAAAGCACAATGCTTCACGTTATTCTTCCG
>JBGUUJ010000136.1:0-4309 GCA_045133455.1 Ruminococcus sp. | reverse complement strand
GTTTCCGGCGGCAGATACACATTCAGCTATAACGTAAACACAAACTGTCTTACAGTTAAGTTTAAGCCATACTCAGATCTCGTTGAAATCTTCGGTGATATCAATGTAGAACTCGTTAAGGGTTCAGGCACAATCTTCACAGGTTCTGCAAGACTTGAAGCAGGTTCTTATGACTTCAGAATCAACGAAATGGGCACACAGATGTGCTTCGGTTACACATTTGATGACCACGTTTACAAGATTGTTTACAATGCAGACTGGACAAGCGCAACAACATTTAATGCTAACGGCGGTCTCTACTCATTCAAGTATGACACAGCAACAAATGAGCTTACAGTTCAGCACACAGCAGAAGGTGTCGGCGATGTAAGAATCTTCGGTGATATCGAACTCAACCTTATCAAGGATTACGGCACACTCTATTCTGTAACAACAACACTTACAGCAGGTACATATCAGTTCAGAGTAGACGAACTCGGTACAACATACTGCAACGGTAGTACATTTACAGAGTCAATCTACCAGATCGGTTACAGCTCAGACTGGAAGTCAGCAACAACATTCAATGTTGAAGATGGTAAGTATACATTCAGATACGATACATCAACACATAAGCTCACAGTTCTCTATGCTCCGCTTGAGCAGAAGGTTTCAATCTTCGGCGATATCGAGCTTGAACTCACAAACACAACAGGCACACTTTACTCAGGCAAAACAACTCTTGAAGCAGGCACATATGCATTCAGAGTTGATGAGTTTGGTATTACAATGTGCTTCGGCGGTACATACACAGACACAATGACTTATGTAACATACAGCTCAGACTTCAGCTCAGCTACAACATTCAACGCTACAGGCGGTGATTATACATTCACATACAACACTGAAACAAACAGACTTTCAGTTGCATATGTGGCTGCGTAAACTTAGAGCAGACAAATAAATAATTAAACGCAGGAACACCCCTATGCCTCGTGCATAGGGGTGTTAAAATTTACAAGTTTAAGTAATTACTTATACATAATTCGTGCGGAATAGAAACCGAGGGACTCGCTGTAGCTGTTGAGAACAGCACGCATCTGGAAAATTCCTCCTACTCTTTCGTTATCGTCTGCACTTCCGTAAAGAATATAGCTATTTGTGCCATCATTTTTATTGGAATACATCCAGATATCTCCGTAATATCCGTAGGATGATGCTCCTTTTCCGACAACAGAAGGGAGCATAATTTGAGGATTTTCCTCGTCATAAGTCATCTGTTTGATACTCATATCGACATTCGCATAACTGTAGTCGCTGAGAACTTTTTTCTGCTCGGCAACAGGAGTGTTAAGACGGTTGAGCATTCCTCCGCTGTAGTAGTAGAAGTAGCCGTCCTGAACATACGCATCGTCCTCGAGCATAACAAGAGCACTGCCGTAGAGATTTTCAATGTTTCTGTACTTGAACGAAACCTTGCCTTCGTCACCTTTGAGCGTCCCTGTGCAGTAATCAAGAGTGTTTGTTTTGCCTGTTTTTGCAGGAATGTTTGAAATGTTTGTTTTGTGTTTTTCAATTTTCATCGGCTTGCCGTCGAAGGTAACGTCCATATAGTCATCGTCAATTTCGACAGAGACAACCTCACGCTGAGTTCCGTTGTTGTTTTTGTAATTTTTCCAGCCGTTAAAAATTGCAATGCTTGAACCTTCCGAAATTTTTATGGTGTTATAGTTGTAATAAAGCCTGATTGTGTTGGTGCTTTCTGCAGATTCAGCCGCATATCCTGAATTTTCATAGGATTTTACATCGTAGTGATAGTACATATAGGAATCGCCTGCGAAGATGGAAGAAGAATCTATAGTGCCTGTTTCAACAACGAATAATTTCTGAAGAGCGGCACACAAAAGATAATTCATCTCGGAAAATCCGTCACCGTTGTTTTCGGCATATTCAAGAGTTGTGCCGTAATCAAGACAAAGAGTCGGGTAACTGTCTGCAATGCTGACAATTTTCTTGTCCTTCTCGGCACCGAGATATGCACTGACGTACACATAGTCAGCAATACTTCCGTCTGAATTTACAAATACAGGCTCAATGCTGTAGCCCTTGTGCTGAGAACCAGAAATCCATATGTATTCGTTGCCGTTCTGAACAACTCGCATTGTGTAGAATTTCGGAATTCTTACCATTACATTGCCGTTCGAGCCGTCCGTCTTGAAGTTTTTATCACCTTCAAGGGTGATCTTTTCAGTTCCGTCGGCATTGACTTTTACATTGCAAAGCTTCATTTCGCACCAAGGATAAGCGGTGTCAAAATCGTTGCTCGTACCGAAATTCCATTCATCGGCGATTTTATAGTCAAAGCTCATTCCCTTTGCCGCACCGAGACGTTCACAGGTTGCAACACCGGATTTTGTGCTGTATTTAAGCCCGTATTGGAGATTCTTGTCGGCTTCCTTGACTGTTTTTTCTTTCAAGGTTACATCAACGGTTCCGCAAAGTTCACCGCCCAGTGTTATTGTAGCTGTATTTGCCGATGTGATTGCTTCCAAGTCAAGATTTTTGATTTCATTGCCGTCAAAGTACGTCCATTTGCCGTCGTTGTATTCAACATACTGATTGTCTTTCAGATCGGGGATTTCAAAGTTCTGAGAACTGCTGTAGGTGTAACCCGTGAGTTTGTTTCCGTAACCGATAAAGATTTTATCATCAGATTTGACGTTGGTATCGACAGCCTTGTTGTAGTAGGTAACTCTCGCTTTAATTGCGTTTTTCGGAATGTCAACACTTGAATACGGTTTGCTTGAAAAAGCAACGCTTTCGGTGTTTTTAAAAACAGTGCTGTCGATATCTCTTGAGTAGTAGCCGTCTGAATCAATAAACTGCCATTCGGCACAGTTTATGTTGCCTGTGATGTAGACGCTTCCTTTGCCGTCATCGACAGTGAACCAATCTGTAGTGAGATAATTTTCATCGTTGTCAAGCTCTTCTGTGTTATTGGAAGGCTTTCCCGAAAATGTTTCCTTAGGGGTAAGGTTTTCGCCTGAGAACGAAAGCGTCATACCTTTTGTGTATTTTGCAGAAGGATAGATTTTGATACTCTCGATTGAAGAAAAATCTTCAAATGTTTTGACCTTGTCAGCCTCGCCGAGCTGATTTTCACCGCAATCATTAAGTTTGGCGGCTTTCTGATAGTAAGTGTATGCAAGGTCAGTGTTACCCTGTTCCATACAGAGATCTCCCAAAAGAATCCACGCTTCGCTGTCATCGGAATTTTCCTGACAGTACAGCTGAAGCTGGTAATATGCATTGTCGTAGTCGCCCTCTTCTGCAAGTTTCTGTGCATTGGCAACCATTTCTGAGGTGTTTGAGGTAATTTTGCTTGCCGACACACAATAAATCAGAAAAAACATTGCAATCATCAAAACAATTGCAATCGAATAAATAATATATTTTCTGATTGGAGACATTCGTTTCATTGTATCACCTTACTTGTTGAAAATCATCTTGTTTTTAAAATTATTCGTTTGATTTTGTTGAGATTTTTCTTTACCCTCGACCAAAAAAGCTTTCTGTTGTAGATTTTCATAACTTTGTCAAAGTCATATTGCTTGTAGAGTGACCAGAAATAGTCACGATTTTCGGGTTTCGGGGTAGGAAACCTGAGGTTTGGGTTAGGATATGAAGCCTTTACAACATCAGCGTCCCTGAGAATGAACTCGTCCTTAACTTCACTGAAAAGCTCTTTGCCCCGTTTAGTGTTGACAAGGAAGAGCGAACAGCCGATTTTATCTACAAAATCCTTGTGCTGTCTTTTGAGTCCCCAGAAGTCACCGAGAGTAAAGTCACCGACTCTGTCGAGATTTGAGTATTTACATTCGTAGCAGGACGGTCTGAGAATGTCATTTTCGTAGAACATTAGGCAGAAACGCTTTGTCTTGTACTTTTTGCCATCAATAGTGACTGACTCAAAGTGGGTTTTCCAACCATATGACTTATCTCTGAACATTGCATTTGTCAGTTTGCCGTTGTATTTTCTCTCATTCCAGCGCAGAAATTCCTGCCATATCATATTGTTCGGCACACCGTGACAGATGAGGTCAGCAGTGAAAAGCTTTGAAGTGTCTGTTTTGCCGAGGTACGAGAGAAGCCCTGCGACCTGACAGGAAGTGCCCGAGAAGAGGACGTATTTTCCGTCCCTGAGGTCGGTTTTAACCTGCGAAAAGATATCGTTCATCTCGCTTTGAATGTACTTTACACCCTGAATTTTCACAAGGTCTTTTTTATTGTCACATCTGAAATGACTGATAGAATAATCATCGTTGTATAC
>JBGUUJ010000135.1:0-22561 GCA_045133455.1 Ruminococcus sp. | reverse complement strand
AAAACCGCTACGAGCCTCGTTCTGCTATTAGCGGTATATTGAAACGCAATTTATTTGATACGAACACTTTAGCGAAGTTTATTCGCTATTTCATTTCTGTTATTTCTATTTCAGAATTATTACAAAATTAGATTCACGTGTCACTTTATATTACAGGTATTAACAAATAATAAAAAATATGGTATTATATTTTGAGAAGAAAGGTGGATTTATTATGAAATATCTGAAAGGTCTTTTACTTTGCCTTGCAATTGCAGTGCCTTCGTGGCTGTTGGTTAAGTTTGTGCCTGCACTTGAGGTTGTTGGCGCACCTGTAATTGCAATTGTTTTGGGTATGGTAATTACTTTGTTTATCAAAAACAAGGCTCCGCTTAAAGACGGAATTACTTTTGCATCAAAAAAGGTTTTGCAATATGCGGTTATTTTGCTCGGCTTCGGTCTGAACCTTGCTACGGTCGGTCAGGTGGGACTCACATCTTTGCCGATCATCATTTCAACAATTTCAACTTCGCTTATCACAGCATTTATAATGTATAAGTTACTTAAAGTGAACTCAAAAACCGCCACACTTATCGGTGTTGGTTCAAGCATCTGCGGTGGTTCGGCTGTTGCGGCTACTGCACCTGTTATTGAGGCTGACGATGAGGAAATTGCTCAGTCAATTTCGGTTATTTTCCTGTTCAACGTGATTGCGGCGCTGATTTTCCCGACTCTCGGAGGTCTGCTCGGAATGTCCAACGAGGGTTTTGGTCTGTTTGCAGGTACTGCTGTCAACGACACATCTTCGGTTACTGCCGCCGCTTCAACGTGGGACACCATGCACGGCACAAACGGGGCAGTGCTTGAATATGCAACTATCGTAAAGCTGACAAGAACACTTGCGATTATTCCGATAACGCTTGTTCTTGCGTTTGTGAGAATGAAAAAAGCCGGTTCGCAGAGCAAGGCAAAGGTCAGCATCAAGAAGATTTTCCCTACATTTGTTTTGTACTTTTTACTTGCGTCGGTGATTACAACTATCGTGACTTCTGTGTGCACAGGTCAGGCGGCTGAGATTGCAAACAACTTGTTCGGCTTCCTCAAACAACTCAGCAAGTTCTTTATTGTGGTTGCAATGAGCGCAATCGGTCTTAACACCGATGTTGTAAAGCTTGTCAAAACAGGCGGTAAGCCGATTGTTTTAGGCTTTACCTGCTGGGTGGCAATTGCCTGTGTGAGCATCGCTATGCAGAGTTTGTTGGGCATATGGTGATGTTTTAATTGCAGGAATAAAACTTAAACTTTCGTTGTAAGGACACGGCGTGCCGTGTTACCTGTTTCTCACTCGGACGATTTTTCTGAAAAATTCCTTTGCGTTGAACGGAATAAGCGGGTAAAGGTAGCTTTTGCCCGACAGAGTTCGGTTGAAGCACAGCAAAAGTGTGTTTATAATGAACGCAATCACAAAGCCCCATATATTGAAAGCGTAGGTCATTATCAGCAGAAGAATACGGCAGAATTTAAGGCTGTAGCCGAGTTCGTAGTTGGGTTGGGTGTAGTTTGCAACGGTGACAAGTGCCATATATAAAATCGCTTCCATACACGCCCAGCCTGAATTTACCGCAAATTCGCTCAGTGCAATTGCTCCGATTATGCTCAGCGGTGTTGTCAGGGAGTTTGGTGTATTGAGTGCCGCAAGTCGCAAGCCGTCAATTCCGACTTCCATTACAATCAACTGCCAAAATACGGGTATGTTCTGCGGTTCATCGAGCAGAACAAATCTGAAAGCATCAGGGCACAGCCAAGGATTTTGCAAAATGAGCAACCACACGGGTGTGATGAGCACGGATATCAGCGTTATGAAATATCGTGCAAGTTTTAGGTATGTGCCTGTAATCGGCGAAAAATAGTAGTCATCGGCTTCTTCAAGTACGTCAAAGATTGAGGTCGGCAGAAGAAGTGCTGACGGTGCGTTGTCTACGAGAATTACAATGTTGCCTTCAAGGATGGCTGAGGCGGCTGTGTCAGGGCGTTCAGTGTGCTTTACTTTCGGAAACGGATTCCACCAGCGGTTTTTGTAAAGTGCTTCAATAAGACTCTGCTGGTTCATCGTGAGCGACGGAACATCTATCGCATTGAGACGTTCGGTCAGATTTTTAAGGAGCTTTTTGTCTACTTTTGAGTCCATATACAGCACTGCAACGTCTGTCTGCGACTTTGTACCGATTTTGAACGACTGCACCGTAAGGTCCGTGTCACGGATTCTTCGCCTGATGAGTGCGGTGTTCAGAATGAGAGTTTCTACAAAACCATCGTGGCTTCCTCGGAGAACTTTGTCGTTGTCAGGCTCACCCGTTGCACGCTGGGGATATGTTCTTGTGTCGAGAAGAACCGCCTTGTCAAAGCCTTCAATAATCAGTGCAGTAATTCCGCTTAAAACATCGGTACAAATTTTCTGAATGTCATCGGACGTTTCAACTTCAACATAAGGCACACTGCTTTTGGCAAAATAATCGGCTGACTGTAAATTTTCGTCGTTTACATTCTTGTAAAAAAATTCGAGGATTTTTTCGGCTATATCGTCCTTTATAAAACCGTCAATAAAAAACATTGCAGCGTTTCTGTCGTTAATTATATTATCACGCTCTACGAGGTCAAAGCTTTTGTCACTTCGCAGGGCATTTTTTATTTTTCCGAGATTCTCGGTGTGGCTGTTTGTAAGCATTTTTGCCTCCTGATTTAAAGAAATTTTATGGGAAACGGGCGGGAACAAAAGTTAAATTTGTCTGCCTAAATTAAAATTCTAAAAATATTTTTTGGAAAATTGCATTAAAATATGCAATTTTTTTACTTTTTACAGGGGTAACTGAGAGAACAAATTAAAATTTCTCTCTAATTCGGAGGTGAAAGACGATAGAGAAAAAACTTACAAGTCGTGAAAGGGAGTTTTGCAGTTGCTTTTTAAATTCGGGCAGTGCTTCTCTTGCGGCTAAGCGTGCAGGCTGGGCAAAAAATCCCGAGCAGACGGGCGAAAAACTTCTTTGCAGAAAGGAAATTGCCGACGAAATCGAACAGCTTGCCAGACAGCGTGAAAAATCGCTTGCAAATATGGCTTCTGTGGGGTATCAGAGGCTTGCGTTCGGAAATATTTCCGATGCTGTGTCGCTCCTCTATATGGAAAATCCGTCGAGGGCAGACTTGAGTAATATGGATTTGTTCCTTGTGTCGGAGATTAAAAGACCCAAGGACGGTTCTATGGAAATCAAGTTTTTTGACAGACTCAAGGCTCTTGAAAAACTTGAGAGCAAAAATGCGGAAGAAAACAGCGTGAAGAGCCTCTTTGATGCCATTGATGAGGGCGCAAAGGCTGTCGGAAGTGGTAAAGCTGACGATTAAGCCTTTTTCGGAAAAACAGCTCAGAGTATTGAGCTGGTGGAGCAGAAGTTCGGATTATCATAACTGCGATGCCATAATCTGTGACGGTGCAGTCAGAAGCGGAAAAACGTTTTGTATGGTGCTTTCGTTTATCATCTGGAGCTTCTACTCATTCGGTAATTCAGATTTCGCATTATGCGGAAAAACTATCCGTTCTTTAAGAAGAAATATGGTCACTCCGGTGATTCCCATTCTTAAATCACTGGGATTTTCCTGTGATGAGAAAATCACACAGAATATCCTCAATGTATCATATATGGGTGTGAAAAACAGATTTTATCTGTTCGGAGGAAAGGACGAGTCATCGGCATCACTCATTCAGGGTATGACTTTATCGGGCGTGTTGTTTGACGAGGTTGCACTTATGCCACGCTCATTTGTTGAGCAGGCTATGGCGAGATGTTCGGTAAACGGCTCAAGGTTCTGGTTCAACTGCAACCCCGAGTACCCTGAACACTGGTTCAATGTGGAGTGGATTAAGAAATCAAAAGAGAAAAATGCCCTCTACCTTCACTTTACGATGGACGATAATCCGTCACTTTCGGAAAAGGTGAAGCAGAGATATGAAAATCTATATTCGGGTGTGTTTTATGAAAGATTCGTAAAAGGCAGGTGGATTGCGGTTTACGGTGCTGTTTATCCGTTTATGGATGACGAGAATATGTACTGCGATGTTCCTGAGGGCGGATTTTCAAAGTATGCAATTTCCTGTGACTACGGCACGGTGAATCCTGCGTCGTTCGGTCTATGGGGCAGACAGGGCGATGTGTGGTACAGGATTGATGAGTATTATTTTAACTCTCGCAAAGAGGGCTGGCAGAAAACTGACGAGGAGCATTATAAGGCTTTGTGCGAACTCGCAGGAGAAAGAAAAATTTCGCAGGTGGTAGTTGACCCGTCGGCGGCAAGTTTTATTGAGGTCATAAAGCGTCACGGAAAATTTAAGGTAACACCTGCACAGAACAATGTTGTCAACGGAATACGAAGGGTTTCTCAGGTCCTCAGAGACGGCAGTGTGAGGATTTGCAGAAATTGCAGTGCGACAAAGCGTGAATTTTCGCTTTACAGGTGGGACAGCCGAAAGACGGACGATGTCCCTGTAAAGGAGAATGACCACGCTATGGACGACCTGAGGTATTTTGTTACAACAGTAATTGACGGCGGTACAAAAATGTTTGCATTTGCCGCCCAAAGACAGGAGGAATAAAAAGCTTGAAGTTTGGCAGAAAAAAACGCAGGATATCTGAAAAAACTGCCTTGGTTGCCCAGACTGTACCCAAGGACAGACAGTCCGACGTAATGCAATTTTCACGGTTTGAGGTTCAGAGCAAGGCTGAAAGAGAACTTTTTCAGTCGCTCAGGGAGTCGGTTCCCGTTATTGATCCTGCTTTGTGCAAAATCGTGAGGCTCATTGGCAAATTCAGCGTTGTGACTTCTGACGGACGATGTCAGAGTCTTGCCGATGACCTCATCAAGAATGTAAAGACAAACGGCTCAAGTTCAGGTTTATACGGCTTCGTTTACAGCTATCTTGACTCCCTGCTGACCTACGGTGAAGCGGTGGGTGAGATGATTCCCGATGCGTCGGGATACGGAATTAAGGCTCTCTACAATGCAAGTCTTGATGACGTTGAAATCAGGGCAGACAAATCTCCGCTTGATTTGATTGTGTGCCGTAACGATTCGGGCACATCAATGCCCGTTAAGTATCAACAGCTTGTGCTTGCAAGTCTGCTTAATCCGCAACCCGGCACGGTTCACGGAACATCAATTCTCAAAGGCTTACCGTTCGTAAGCTCAATACTGCTCAGGATTTTTAACTCAATCAAGACGAATTGGGAGAGGGTAGGTGATGTGCGTTTTGCAGTCACTTATAATCCCGACTCAAATGGTGGTGTTTTCACCGAGGAAAGCGCAAAGCTGATTGCTGACGAGTGGAAAAAAGCCATGCGAAGCGATACAGTCTGCGACTTTGTTTCGGTGGGCGATGTCAGCGTGAAAGTAATCGGTGCGGAAAATGTGATGCCTGACTGTGAAGTGCCTTTGAGGAGTATTATGGAGCAGGTTCTTGCAAAGCTTGGAATTCCGCCGTTTCTGCTCGGTTTCTCTTGGTCAAGTACCGAGAGAATGAGCGAACAGCAGGCGGATATTCTTACAAGCGAGCTTGAATATTACAGGGCATCTGTTGAACCTGTTATTCATAAAATTGTTGCAATGCACTTGAGGCTCAACGGTTACAACAGCGATTTTGAAATTGTGTGGGATGATATCAATCTTCAAGATACACTTGAGCTTTCACAGGCAAGACTCAACAATGCACAGGCTATGCAGATAGAAAAGGAAATCGGATTGGAGGTAGAGAATGAATAAAATCGGTTTGAAGAAAGAAGCGGTTTTCGGCAAGGTATGGGAAAATGACAGCAATGAGGTCACTGACGAGGAGTTGAAGCTCATCAACAGCTATACAAGACGTGAGCTTTCAAAAGACGAGGTGTATGTATTTTCGGTAGTCCTTTGTGACAACGACATTGACCGTGACGGTGAGAGGTTCACAGTGGAGTCACTGTTTGAGCTTGAAAAGCTGTTTGTCGGTAAGACGGGAATTTTTGACCACAATCCGACAGCAAAAAATCAGACGGCAAGAATTTTCGCCTGCAAGGTTGAAGCCGTTGACGGCAGAAAAACAGCAACAGGCGATGATTATTTCAGGCTCAAGGCAAGGGCATATCTGCCTGTAAGCGAGAAAAACAGCGATGTTATTCTTGCACTCGACAGCGGAATTATCAAAGAAGTCAGCGTCGGTTGTGCGGTTGAACAGGTGTTATGCAGTATTTGCGGAGAAAGAACAGAAATCTGTCCTCACAAAAAGGGCGAAAAGTACGGCTCTAAAATATGTTGCGGTGAGCTTGTGAACCCTTATGACGCATACGAATGGAGCTTTGTTGCAGTTCCCTCTCAGAAACTTGCGGGGGTGACAAAGTCGGCTCAGATTATCGGAAAGGAAAATGATATGGACAGCATTATGGGCAAACTTGAACTCAGAAAGGGCGTAACACTCAGTCAGTCGGAATGTATGAGATTGCTTTCATACATTGACAATCTCAAGCAGTCGGCAAAGGACGGTGTGTATTACCGTGACAGCCTCACAGCAGAGGTTGTAAAGCTGTCAGCAACGGTACAACCTGAGATTTCAAGAGAAACTATGGAGAGTGTTGCAAAGACCATGACTGTTTCTCAGCTTAATGAGTTTAAGAAAGCATTTGAAAAGAAAAAGAATGATACTGTTGCACCTGTTTTACAGCTCGGCAACAGAAAAAATAATAAGAAAGACACCGTATCAAACGGTCAGTTTACAATTTAACGGAGGTAAAAAATATGAATGTAAATTTTAACGGCTACGGCGAAAACGTAGCAACTTTTATTGCAGACAGCACACTCACAGAGGCAGGCGTTCCCGTAAAGGTGAGCGCAGACGGTACGGTTGCACCTTGTGCATCAGGCGACTTGTTCTGCGGAATCTGTGTCGGAGTTCGTGACGGCTATGCGGCTGTTCAGCTTTCAGGCTACGCAACAGTCAAGACATCATCAAAAATCACAGTCGGCTATCAGAAACTTGCCGCATCGGCAAGCGGTACTGTTGCAGTGAATACATCAGGCAGACAGCTCCTTGTGCTTAACTCAACAGACACAGACGCAGGAATTATTCTTTAATTATCAGGAGGTAAAAACATATGGCAAATTTTGAAAACATTACAATTGAAAAGGGTATGTATCAGGGTAAGGGCAGTCTTACAGATGTTCTTGAGAGAATTGACCCTTCAGAAAATTATGTGGGCACTTCACTTGACGGTCTTGATGCGTTTTCACGTCAGCTCAAGCGTTTTGACATTAAGGTGAAGGGCAAGGGCAGTGATTGCGTTGAAAAGTTTTTCCAGACTTCAAACTCAGCGGCACTTTTCCCCGAATATGTAAGCAGAGCAGTAAGACAGGGTATGGAACGTGTGAATATCCTTCCTAATCTCGTTGCTTCAACAACAGAGATTGAAGGTCTTGACTACCGCAGTATCGTATCTGCTCCGAGCGAGGACGACAAGACACTCAAGGTTGTAAACGAGGGTGCAGTTATTCCTCAGACAGTTGTTAAGACAAGAGAGAATCTTGTAAAGCTTCACAAGAGAGGCAGAATGTTGGTTGCTTCATACGAGGCACTCAGATTCCAGCGCCTTGACCTCTTTACCGTAACACTTAATCAGATTGGTGCATATATTGCAAGAGCACAGCTCAAGGACGCTATTGACGTTCTCTTAAACGGTGACGGCAATTCAAACGCAGCGGAAATCGTTACAGCCGAAACAAGCGGTGACGTTTCATACAACGATATCCTCAAGCTTTGGTCATCACTCTCACCTTATGAACTCAACACTATACTTGCACCTACAACCGAGATGCTCAAGATTTTATCTCTCTCTCAGATGCAGGACGCTGAGGCAGGTCTTGATTTTCAGGGCACAGGCAAGATGATCACACCTTTAGGTGCGTCATTACTCCACGTTCCTGAGATGACAGAGGGCAAAATTATCGGTCTTGACAAGAACTGCGCTCTCGAAATGGTGCAGGCGGGCGGTGTAATCACCGATTACGACAAGCTCATCGACCGTCAGCTTGAGCGTGCGGCTATTACCTGCACAGCAGGCTTCTCAAAAATCTTTTCCGAAGCCTCAAAGACTCTTGAATGTTGATTTGAGGTGATTGTTTGAACATTGCAAATGTAACATCACGTTTTTCAATGCTTTCGGGGCTTTCAAATGCGGAAATCTACAAATGGCGCACTCTTATTGAAGATGCGTGTGCGTATGTTGAAACCCACCTTGTAAAGGAAAATCCCGATGAAAGCGACACAAAACGTATTGAGATGCTCAGTGCAGTTTATGCGCTGAAACTCTACAGTCTGTGCAATGATGATAACATAACCTCATTTACTGCGGGTGACGTTCATATCACGTCACCCGACAGCGGTAAAAGCAGGGCTGACAGGCTGTGGCTTGAATATTCGCAAAAGTACTCTGACCTTATAGGCAGTGATAATTTTCTCTTCGGGGTGATCCGATGAGTATATTAAACGCTGTTGGGGACACAATAAAGAGATACGGGAGCAGTGTGAATATTCTGGAAAACGGTGAGAGCACCTCGGCAAAAGCTTTTATTGAGCCTCTAAGATATAAGAACAAGGTATATGTGGGAGGACAGTATCATATTGTCGGAATCAAGCGAAGCGAGAAATATCTTTACATCGGATCGCCTGAAAATATGCTCAGAGAGAACCTTTCCGTAATAGAAATGAACGGCTCTAAATATATTGTTAAGAGATGCGAATTGTATTATGTGAAGGATTTCCCCGTATATGTATGGGCAATTTTACAGCCGTACGGCAGTGCACTGGAGGATGATTATGAATCAGATTGAAAAACAGGTTGACAGAATTATTGCAGGTTTAAAACTTATTGAAGAACTCAAGTCTGTGAGATTTGTCAGAGAGTACGGTTCTCACAACATTGAAACACCTGTCAGCGGTTTGCTTGCTGTAGTGTCAGTTACTGACACTGCGCTTTCGAAGAGTTTCATCGGCGGTTATATGTCGTCTTCCGTTAAGGGCGATGAGTATACGGCTCACGTCGAAATCAGGGTCTACGCTCCTGCAACCGAGAACGGCAACGGATTGTCCGAAATCGTAAGCGAGCTTTTGACAGGACTCAAAAAGGTTGACAGCGAAAAGCTTATTGTTGAGTCAAATGCTTCTCCGATTGCATTTGATCCTGATATGAATGCAATCTACAGGGTTGTGGGCTTTGACATCGAGTTCTGTCTCTGCGAGGAGGTATAGTATGTCTGAATTAACATTTTTAAAAGGCGGGAACATCGTCATAAAACTTGACGGTCAAATACTCGGAGGAGTCACAAAGGCTGTGTGCAGTGCACAAAATTCATACAATGAAATCTGCGAGTTCCTGACGGACATACCTGTTGAGAAAATCCCTGTAAAAAACTACAGAATTGAGCTTGTGACAAAGGACGGAAACACATTTATGAACGACAGTACTTTCAAGACCATTCAGCTGTCAGATGAAAATAAAATTGTGGAGTACGAAGATTGTTACGTTGAAAGCGCACAGGCTGTGATTAATTCAAAGGGTTCGGTTGAATACAAGGTTATTATTACGGCGGAAACGAGGAATGTGATATGATAACTGAAAATCTGCTTGATATAGCAGAAAAGAATACGCAGAGCTTAGCGGCGGAAAACATAAGCGAGCTGCTTGAACAGGAAAGCAGACGTTACAGCAGAAAGCTCAGTGAGGAAGAGGAGGCAAAGCTGAGATGAAACTTGTACCTATGCGCTTTATGGGTGTTCAGTGGCACCACAATCCTAAGGAGCTTTCTTTTGAGTGTGAAAAGGACGTAAAGGAGCTTAAATCCCCTTTTGGTGAGTCGTACATACAGAATATGGGCAGAAAAAATATGAAGGTTAAAGGCACAGGTGAGCTTTACGGCACGGACTGTCTTGAGCAGTTTGACAGGCTTCTTGCACTCTTCCGCAAAGGCGGACAGGGTGTGCTTGCAATCCCGAAAATCACTCCGATTTTTGCTGTGTTTGAGAGCGTGAAAATCATAGGCGAGCCGAAACCCGATATGCTGACCTACAGTTTTGTTTTCAGGGAAGTAATGGAGAAAAAGCAGAGCGAAATACCCGAAATCTGCATCGCAGGAGTAGGAGATACACTGTGGGATATTTCATACAGATACTCAGTTTCAATTGACACGCTTGTAAAACTCAACAGTTGGGTGAAGCGTCCCGATATTTCACTTGAGGGAAATGCGGTGAAATTATGCTGAAATTTGTGATTACATACAGCGATGGTACGGAAAAGACAGCCGACAACGTGCTGACAGCCGTCATCAATGCAGAAGAGGGAGTGCCTGCCGATGATTTGACGGTTACAATTCCTTTTGACAGTAAACTGTCTGAAAAGGCTGAATCTGTCGATGTCTTTGACGGCGATAAGGTGATTTTTACAGGTCAGATTGATGAGATTGTCAACATAAAAGACGGTGACGGTGTGATTACGAAAATTACTGCAAGGAGTATTGCGGGTCAGTTGCTTGATAACGAGGCTGAACCTCTTACATACGTCAATCCTGACGCTGAGTTTATCTTCAACAGGCATTTGAAGCCGTTCGGAATAAATTGTTTTGAGGCTGACTCCACACCGTTTTACGGCAGTCTCAGCATAAGCAAGGGTATGACGCACTGGCAGGTGTTTTATAATTACTGCATTAATCGTTATGGCTGTAAACCTCGGATTACAGGTGACGGACAGGCTTATTTCAAAGGCTTTGAAAGTGATGAAACAGTGATTTTTTCAGAAAGCGGAACACCGTATTATTCATTGAAAGAGAACTTGAAAAGATACAAGCTGATTTCCGAAGTAAAGCTAAAACTTTCGCAGTATAAGGGCTACACAGGCAGTATCAAAAATACAAATCCCGAGTGTGAAAACATCAGCCGTGTGCGGTATGTCAATACCGTATCGGATAAGACGAACCTTCACACGGCTGACAACATCATTGCTCAGAGCAATTCCGACAGCTACAGCATTACACTCGAATGTCACGGCTGTCACATCGGAATTTTAGGCGGAAAGGCTGAAATTCACGACGATATTCTCGGCAGAAAAGAAAACCTTATTATCAGAAAAATAAAATACACACTTGGCAGAAACGGCGAAAACACTACGGTTACACTTGGAAAGGAGAAATTCTGATGTGGCTGATGAACTACATAACACAAAATTCAATGACAGCACCCTCTGCCGTCAAGGGTAACGTCAACAAAAACGACAAGGACGGAATTGCAGTTGTTTCCTCGGGTGAGCACAAAAGGTTGAAATCCTGCTTTCCTTACGGAATCATAAGTGTTCCGCCAACAGGCGAGAGGGCAGTTGTGCTTCCTCTCGATGACGGCGAAGTCGGTCTCGGAGTTATAGCAAGTAATGCTGAACTCAAGGAGGGTGAGCTTATGCTCTACTCAAAGGGCGGAGCGTCAATCGTGCTGAAAAATGACGGCAGAGTGCTAATAAACGGGCAGGAGGTCGTATGATAGTCGACACAATGATAAAAAACGGCGATGTTGCAACCGACAGCTCAGGGAAGTTTATTAAAATTTCTGACAGCGATGCGCTTTTTCAGCGTGCATTGATATGCATCGGTGCAAAGCTCGGTTCTTTTATATATGACAGAGAGCTCGGCTCACAGGCTGAACAGGTGGACAAGTACGATGAATACGCTGTTCAGAAAGCCGAACTCATCATTAATGAAGCTCTTGCGCAGTTTGAGGATACATATGCAAAGGTGCTTGAATTTTCGGACACGATAAAACTTGAAATCACAATAGGAAACGAGAGCAGAACAGAGGAGGTGCGTTCGAACGGAAACTTATAATGAAATTTACGAGAGAATGAGAGCAAAATATGAGGAGGAAAGCGGTTCAACATTTGACGAGGCAAGTGATATTGCAATCAGGCTTAAAGTACTTGCAGGTGAAATCTACAACGCACAGGTCAATTTTGAATGGCTTAAAAATCAGATGTTCGCAGAAACCGCTACAGGTGAATATCTCGACTACATAGCAAGCCAGCGTGGACTCACACGCAAAAATGCGGTAAAAGCGCAGGGCGAGATTACATTCTATATCAGTGAGCCGATTGATTACGATATAATTATTCCTATAGGAACTGTTGTTGCAACCGCAGACAATGAGCCGTTGAGATTCTGCACAACCGAGGCACAAGAAATCACGGCAGGCAACACGCTTGTGAGTGTGTTTGCCGAGGCTGAAAAGGCAGGTAACTCAGGTAATATTGCAAAGGGTATGGCAGTGGTTCCCGTAAATGTTCCTGCCGAAATTGAAACAGTGACAAACAGAGAAGCGTATGTTGGTGGTGAGGACGCTGAAACGGATTATGAACTCCGTGAGCGTATAAGAGATACATTCACAAACCAGTCAAATGGTACAAATAAGGCATATTATGAACAACTCGCACTGTCAATTGACGGAATCGCAAAGGCAGGTGTTATCCCTAAAGTAAGGGGTACAGGAACAGTCAACGTCTATGTGTGCGGTCGTGAAAGTGCCGCAGACGCAGAGGCGATACAGAAACTTCAGGAACTTGTCAATAAAGAAAGAGAGCTTAACGTTGATGTACTTGTGCTTGATGCGACTTTTATAAGTTATGATTTGGCAGTTGCAGTAGTGGCAAGAAGCGGATATTCCGACGAAGAGGTTATAGAAAAATGCACGCAGGCTTTCCAAAGTTATATAAAATCTCTTCCGATAGGTACAAAACTTTATCTTTCGGCAATAGGAAAAGTACTTCTTGAAACAGGCTGTATCGAAAATTACGAGTTTGAAGTGTATATGGATAATCTCGAAGTACCTGCATCACAGTGCATAAAAGCAGGTAATATAGAAATTACGGTGGTATAATGGGAAGTTACGATTCGATGAAAACAAAACTCGAGCCTGTCGGACTCTACAAGGTGGCAGACGGCTCGAATATCAGCAATGAGCTCAAAGCCTATGCTGAAGGCATTGACACGCTGTTTGAAAATCTTGACGTTATGACGAGGGAGTGTTTTATTGACACGGCTGAAACTTACGGTATAACACAGAGAGAAATTTTTACAGGCAAGGAAAAGGATAACTACACAATTGAACAGCGCAGAGAAATGCTCAGACTTCAGGAGCAGAATATGGGCAACAAATGCAATATGGAGGCATTTTCTGACAGACTGAGGAGTTTCGGCGTATATGATTTTTATTTTAATGAGGGCTTTTCAAAAAACGTCCTTGCGATTTTCATAAACGATACTCTTTCAGAAGCGACAAAGAAAATGATTGAGGAGAAAGTCGAGGCAGAATTCCCTGCTCATCTGGTCGTTTCGGTAAATTATACGAGCGAGACATAAATAAAAAGGCTGTGGCAGAAAAGTCTGTCACAGCCTTTGGTGTGTAGTTATAGAACTGTTCTGCATCTGTAAGTGCTTATGTAACACACAACATCGTAGGGGCAGATATCTGATATTGATTGATAATGTATCGGTTGGAACACCGTTATGTTGAATTGCACCGATTTATATTCTCGAATTGTAGTCGGTGGTACAGTGAATTTTGGTTGAATAGGGCAGTAATTTGTCGGTATTCACTTGACATAGGCTGAAAATAATTGTATTATTTTTAGTGTGTATTTTACTATTCTACCAAAGTGAGGTTATATTATGGAGAACACCAAAAAGACTATGGAAAAAATCGTTGCTCTTTGCAAAGGCAGAGGTTTTGTATATCCGGGTTCGGAAATCTACGGCGGACTTGCCAACACTTGGGATTACGGCCCTCTCGGTATGGCTCTCAAGAACAATATTAAGCAGGCTTGGCTTAAGAAGTTCGTTCAGGAGAACAAGTACAACGTTGGTCTTGACTCAGCTATCCTTATGAATCCGCAGACTTGGGTAGCTTCAGGTCACTTGGGCGGTTTCTCCGACCCTCTTATGGACTGTAAGGAGTGTAAGACTCGTCATCGTGCTGACAACCTTATCGAAGATTTTGACGGTACTAACGTTGCAGGCTGGTCAAACGAGCAGATGACTGAATATATCAAGGAAAAGGAAATTCCTTGTCCAAACTGCGGCAAGCATAATTTTACGGATATCCGTCAGTTTAACCTTATGTTCAAGACATTTCAGGGCGTAACTGAGGACAGCAAAAACGAAATTTATCTTCGCCCTGAAACAGCACAGGGTATTTTCGTAAACTTCTCAAATATTCAGAGAACAAGCCGTAAGAAAGTTCCTTTCGGTGTTGCTCAGATCGGTAAGTCATTCCGTAACGAGATTACTCCGGGTAACTTTATCTTCCGTGTTCGTGAGTTTGAGCAGATGGAACTTGAATTTTTCTGCAAGCCGGGTACAGACCTCGAGTGGTTTGAGTATTGGAGAGCATTCTGTCGTGACTTCCTCTACTCACTCAACATCAAGCCTGAGAATCTCAGACTTCGTGACCATTCGGCAGAGGAACTTTGCTTCTACTCAAAGGCTACAACTGACTTTGAATATCTCTTCCCGTTCGGATGGGGTGAGCTTTGGGGCGTTGCTGACAGAACAGACTACGACCTCACACAGCACATCAACACCAGCGGCAAGAGCCTTGAGTACTTCGACCCGACCACAAATGAGAAGTACATTCCCTATGTTATCGAGCCGTCTCTCGGCGTAGAGCGTCTGTTCCTCGCACTCATGACCGAGGCATATGACGAGGAGGTCGTGGACGAAGCAAAGAACGACGTCAGAACTGTTCTCAGACTGCATCCCGCACTCGCTCCGTTCAAGGCAGCAGTTCTCCCGCTCTCCAAGAAGCTCACACCCGCAGCAGAGGAAATTTATGCCGAGCTGTCCAAGTGCTTCATGGTTGACTTCGACGACACAGGTTCTATCGGTAAGAGATACCGCCGTGAGGACGAGATCGGCACACCGTTCTGCATCACTGTTGACTTCCAGACTGTCGGCGACGATAAGACTCCGGCAGACCGTTGCGTAACTGTCCGCGACAGAGATACAATGGAGCAGGTAAGAATCAGCATTGACCAACTCAAGTCCTACATCGAAGAAAAAATCGCATTCTAAATAAAAAAGTCGCCGCAGATTCGGAAAATTCACGGAATCTGCGGCGGTTTGCCGTTTATTTGCAGTTGTCGCAATGAGTGTCGTCGGATTTTTGTTCGCAGCAGCATTTGTCGCAGCCCTTTGAGCGTCGGCGGCAGGAGGCGCATTCGCCGTGTTTAGCCGCGCCGAGCATGTTTTTGACAGAGATTCCGACAATTAACGCGGCGGCTATGATTATAATTATATCAATAAAATTCACTAAAATCACCCCGATAAATTTATTCACATTAATATACATTACAATATAAAGTATAGCTTTGCGGCTGAGCAAAGTCAAGGCTGCAAATTTTATTTTAGGTGTTGAATTGCGGGTAATAGTGTGATATAATACTAAAATGAATAAAGAATGCTTTTTTCAACCATAATATAAGATGAAATTCGGAATTTATGGAGTGAAGCGTTTTTATGAGCATGAAAAGGAATGTAAACGGCGACAATACTAATATTGATGACGAAAACAGCAGTCCGGAGGGCGAGGGGTTTTCCGAAAACGAGCTGAATCAGATCGAGCAGACAGGTTCGATAACTTCGGCAAAGGGCAAGCACGCCATCCACTGCCTTTCTATAATAGGACAAATCGAGGGACATCAGGAACTGCCTTCGCAGAATAAAACCACCAAGTATGAGCACATCATGCCGCAGCTTGTGGCAGTCGAAGAGGCGGAGGACATAGAGGGCCTGATAATCCTGCTCAATACCGTGGGCGGCGATGTCGAGGCGGGATTAGCGCTCGCAGAACTTGTGGCGGGGATGAATACCCCCACAGTTTCGCTTGTGCTGGGCGGCGGACATTCAATAGGTGTTCCGCTTTCGGTTTCGGCAAAGCGGTCGTTTATCGTCCCGTCGGCAACCATGACCATCCATCCCGTGCGGATGAGCGGACTGGTGCTGGGTGTTCCTCAGACCATGACCTATTTTGAAAAAATGCAGGAGCGGATAACCCGCTTCGTCTCGGCGAATTCCCACATTTCGGTCGAACGCTATAATGAATTGTCACAGCGAACGGGCGAACTTGTCATGGACATCGGCACGGTGCTGGACGGCGAACAGGCGGTCGCAGAGGGCTTGATCGACGAGATAGGCTCCCTGAGCAGCGCGATAAAATGCCTGTATTCCATGATCGAGGAGCGAAAGAACGGCGGTGCGGATAATGAATAGCTTCCTGTTTTTTTATCCCGAGGTCAATAATTCGCCGCATCCCGAGCACAAATTTGCCGAGATAAAAGGCGCAACTGTTGAATATATTGAAAATAACGGCGTGTGTACGGCGGTGCGGGTGATTTCGAGCGACCCGAGACACTATCTCGACAGCGAGATAAGCCCCGGTGCGGACATTACGAGCGCTGTAAATTCACAGATAAGATAGCTTGTCAGTATGCCGCTTTCTGCGGAAGGCGGTTTTACATAATCAAAAAATAATGAAAGAGGTACATAACATGAGTATATGGGAAACCATTATCCAAGGTATAATCCAGGGACTTACAGAGTTCCTTCCTGTTTCGAGCAGCGGACATCTTTCGCTTGCACAGCACATTCTGCCGTCAACAGGCTCGGGCGAAGCTGATGTGGGAAATCAGGCTATTTCGCTTTTCCTCCATTTCGGTACACTTTTTGCGGTATTTATCGTGTATCGCGAACTTATCTGGAAGATGATTCTGGAATTTTTCAGTATGTGCAAGGACTTGTTCAACAAGAAATTTGTCTGGAAGCTCGACAAAATGAACAAAGAGCGCAGGATGATAATTTTCCTCGTAGTTGCCTCTGCATTTGCTATCACACTGTTTCTTCCCGTTTTGGGATGGCTCGGACTTGAGCTTGCCGACGGCGAGGCGGTCAAGACAGTCGCAGATTTGTCCGAATATTTCTCAAACGACAGCGACATCATGGTTGAGGGCATTTTCTTCGTTCTCACAGGCGTGCTGATCCTCATGGCGACTGTATTCAACGTGAGCTTCGGCGGCAAGAAGAACCCCGAAGGCGTGCTGACCATGAAAAATGCCTGTGCGATGGGTATCGGCCAATGCTTTGCATCCATGCCGGGTCTCAGCCGCTCCGGTACGACCACCACAATGGGCATGCTCACCGGCGCGGATAAAAACACCGCCCTCGAATTCTCGTTTATAATGGGTATCCCCACTATCCTCGCGGCAAACCTGCTCGAAATCAAGGATACAGACTGGTCGGCAGTAAGCGGTTCGACCGTCGTTGCAATTCTCGTGGGCGTTGTAGTGTCGGCAGTCGTGGGTGTGCTGGCGATAAAGTTCCTCAAGTGGATAGTGTCCAACGATAAATTCCAGTATTTCGGATATTATTGCCTTGTCCTTGGCGTTATCGTGATTATTCTCGGCGTTATCGAGAGCGTAACGGGCATTAAATTTTCATTTGCAAAGTAAAAGAGCATTTAACATCGTTTAATTGAACTGAGGATGATATTACCAAATGGCACAAACTAAGGGGAATGATAATCCTAAAACAGCCAAAACGGGGTCGGGCG
Source organism: Ruminococcus sp. (assembly GCA_045133455.1). GTDB lineage: Bacteria > Bacillota > Clostridia > Oscillospirales > Acutalibacteraceae > Ruminococcoides. Next base: position 4,881 of record JBGUUJ010000135.1, on the reverse strand, counting down.
GCAAGAAAAAATCCGCCTCGACCTCTGCAAAAAAAGGCTCGCCGAATAAAAAAGGCGCTCCGAAATCATCTACAAAATCGGCCGCAGGACGCAAAAAAACTGCGGCTGAATTTGATGTGGAGAAGAAAAAGAAATCGGGCAGACCGCCTGAAGCGTCGCAGTCAAAGCCTGTCAGAAAGCCGAAGTCCGAGCCGAGCGAACCTGTGAATTCTCAGGCAGACGAGACTAAGCCGAGACGCAGGAAAAAGCCGGTCAATGAGGAGAATCAAGCATTGGAGCAAAACAACGATGTCAGAGAGCGCACAGTCGAGACAGATGATGACGATCTCGATTGGAGCAAGCAAACCGCGTCGATAATCGTATTCATAATAGCCTCGCTGATGTGCGCGCTGATATTTTTCACTAGCGATAATCTGTGGAATGTCATGCACAATTTCATATTCGGTCTGTTCGGCAATATGGCGATTTTGTGGAACGCGCTGCTGTTTTACATAGTGTATATGCTGGCGACCCAGATGGGAAGCAGGCGCATATTTGAAACCGTGCGCTCATCCGCCTGCATATTCATTTTGGTAGACGCATTCAGCTACGTTGCCTTTCAATCCGACGGCTACCGCGATACAAATAATAATCTGGCGGGCGGGTTTACGCAGCTTTTTTCACAGATATACCGTGACGGCGGCGAATCCGGCGGCACAGGTCTGCTCGGCGGATTGGTGGGCGAATTTTTCAGAATGATGCTGGGCAAGCCCGGCGCGGTCATATCAATATATCTGCTGATAATCGCCTTCATAATGATGCTGACGCACACAACTCCCGTGAAGCTGTTTTACGATATAAAATTCAAACTGGCGGCGTTTTCAGACAGTTTGATGCAGATAGTCCAGGAGATAAGAGAACCCGAGGACAGCGAAGAATATGATGTCGATGAGATAGAATATTCTGACGAGCCTTATCTGAATGAGGTCGAAATCGAACCTGAAAATCTGCCGCTGATCGAACCTGAGCCGAAACCTGCGGCAAGGCTGAAAAAGAAGAAAATTGTTCCAGAACCCGAAGCCGTACCGAGTGAATCTCTCGAAGAAAAGGCGGTTCAGAACGATTTGGACGATCTGGTGAATAAGGCATCGGCGAAGTCCAAGAAGAAAACCAAGGCGGAGGAAATTCAGGAGCAGAAGGACGAGTTCGCCAAAGAAGTCAGCAATTCCGCAGAGAACGAGGGCGAGGATGAGTACAAATATCCCGACCTCAAGCTGCTCATCATGCCGAAAAATTCGGACGAAAAGGACGATAAAAACGAGCTGAAGGAAATGGCAGAGCACTTGATAGACACGCTTGACGAATACGGCGTCAAGGCTTCGATCTCCGATATAAGCCGCGGTCCGACAGTCACCCGATACGAGGTAAAACCCGCGCCGGGCGTGAAAATCAATAAGATAACCAATCTTTCAAATGACATCGCGCTCCGATTGGCGGCGCAGTCGATACGAATAGAAGCCCCGATTCCCGGCAAGCCTGCGGTGGGCATAGAAATCCCGAATAAGAATAAGCAGATGGTGCGCATCCGCGAAATTCTGGGTTCGCAGCAATTCATCGAGGCAAAGGGCGCGCTCACAGTTGCGCTGGGCAAGGACATCGAGGGCAATATAGTGCTTTGCGACCTCAGCAAAATGCCCCATCTGCTTATCGCGGGCTCGACAGGTTCGGGTAAGTCGGTGTGCGTCAACTCCATGTTGATGAGCATACTCTATAAATACTCGCCGCAGGAAGTGCGTATGGTGCTTATCGACCCCAAATCGGTCGAATTCGACATGTACAACGGCATACCGCACCTGCTGGTACCCGTCGTTTGCGAGCCGAAAAAGGCGGCAGGCGCGCTCCAGTGGGCGGTCAGCGAGATGCTCAAGCGTTACGGCATGCTCAAGGAGCACGGCGCGAGAAATCTCGACAATTACAACAAGCTCGCTGAGGAAACGGGCGAGTTTGAGAAAATGTGCCGCATCGTCATAGTTATCGACGAAATGGCAGACCTGATGATAGCCTCGCCGAAGGAAGTTGAGGACGCAATCGCGAGACTTGCGGCCATGGCTCGTGCGGCGGGAATGCATATGGTGCTTGCGACACAGCGCCCCTCGGTTGACGTTATCACAGGCACGATTAAAAATAACATCCCCAGCCGAATCGCTCTCGCGGTGTCGTCCCAGATAGACTCACGAACCATTCTTGACGAGGGCGGCGCTGAAAATCTGATAGGTTACGGCGACATGCTCTATCATCCGATGGGCAACAGCAAGCACACCCGTGTGCAAGGCTGTTTCGTGGACGACCGCGAAGTTGAGCGCGTCATCAATTTCATCAAGCAGAACGGCGCGGCGGAATACGATGTGAGCATAGCTGACGAGATCGAGCGCAATTCTATGGAAAATGCAGGCGATAATCCCGCTGATTTTTCGGACAAAGACCCGCTGTTCATGGCGGCTGTCGAGGTCGTCACCGAGGCGGGACAGGCATCTACATCAATGCTCCAGCGCCGACTCAGCGTAGGATATGCACGCGCAGGCAGAATCATCGACCAGCTCGAAGAAAACGGAATTATCGGTCCTTACGAGGGCTCCAAGCCGCGTGCGGTGCTTATCACTCATGCGCAGTGGCTTGAGATGACCATGAACAACATTCCCTCGGGTAAGGACGACCCGATAGTGCGCAGTCACAGCGAGTTCGCGGCGCAGACGCTAGACAGCGGTCACGAAGAGATAACCGCGCGTCAGTCGGAATTCTTCAACGCGAAAGAGGTTGACGACGAGGAAGATGAGGATTCTGCGGAAAATACAGAACCCACGCCTGCCAAAAATCCTTCCGCGAAGGTGCGTGACTTTACACAATATTTTGACGACGATGTTTCCGAAAATTCGGAATTTCATCCGAAAGAAAATCATGCCGAAGTGCGCGATTTCACGCAGTTTTTGGATGATTCACCGAACGAGGGCGAGCCTGTCAGCGATGAGGTTTCAGACGACGGCGAGGAAGAGATGTGGTTTTCCACAGTGACCGACAGCCGAATTGATACTGTTGACGATGACCTGCCGCCGTGGGAGGAAAGTCCAACTCCGCAGGAAAACCAGAAAAATGATGATGATGACGATGATTATGACTTCATTTCGGATGCACCGTGGGTGCAGAATATAAACAGACAACAATGATAAATAAAAAATAAGAGGTGAATGCTTTGGCTTTTTTGCCTATTTCCCGCGCAGATATTGAGAAACTCGGTTGGGATTATGTTGATTTCGTGTATGTGTCGGGCGATGCATATGTGGATCATCCCAGCTTCGGCGTGGCGATAATTTCACGAATATTGGAGGCAAAGGGGTATCGTGTCGCGATACTTCCGCAGCCGGATGTAAATAATATCGAAGAGTTCAAGCAGTTCGGCAAGCCGCGTCTGGCATATCTCGTGACAGCGGGCAATATCGACTCGATGGTCGCGCATTATACTGCCGCCAAGAAGAAGCGCAGCGAGGATTCCTTCTCACCCGGCGGAAAGCCAGGCAAGCGTCCCGACCGAGCGGTTACAGTATACAGCAAGCTCTGCCGCCGCGCCTATGCGGACGTTCCGATAATCATAGGCGGTCTGGAGGCGTCGCTGAGACGGTTTGCGAACTACGATTATTGGGATGACGAGGTCAAGCCGTCGATACTTATCGAGTCGGGCGCGGATATTCTCTCGTTCGGCATGGGCGAGTATTCGATGATGGAGATCGCCGAGCGTCTGAACAACGGCGAGGATATTTCGACCATTAACGATGTTCGCGGCACATGCGTTGCCGTGCCCGTGGAGCAGTATGTTCCGAGTTCCGTGGCAGAATGCCCGTCATATGAGCGCGTCTGTGAATCCAAGCGCGAGTATGCAATTTCCTGCCGTATCGAGCAAGACGAGCAGGACGCAGTGCGCGGCAAAAAGGTAATTCAGCGCCACGGAGACAAAATTTTGGTTCAGAATCCTCCCATGCGCCCAATTACGACAGAGGATTTTGACTGGGTTTATGAATTGCCGTATGAGAGGACCTACCACCCAAGCTATGAGGCGGCAGGCGGCGTTCCCGCGATCAAGGAGGTCGAATTCTCCATTATCCACAATCGCGGCTGTTTCGGCGCATGTGCATTCTGTTCGCTGGCATTTCATCAGGGCAGACAGATTTCCACCCGAAGCATTGATTCAGTGGTGCGTGAAGCCGAAATGCTCACAAAGAAGCCTGGATTTAAGGGATATATTCACGACGTGGGCGGCCCCACAGCGAATTTCCGCATACATTCCTGCAAAAAGCAGGATAAAGCGGGAATGTGCAAAGGCGGCAAACGATGCCTTGCCCCCGAGCCATGTCCCGCATTGCAGGTAGATCACAGCGAATTTCTCGAGATGCTGCGCAGAATACGCGCGATCAAGGGCGTAAAGCGTGTGTTTATCCGCTCGGGAATACGTTTTGATTATATGATACTCGAAAAAGATCCCGAGGTAATGCGCGAACTAGTCGAATACCACGTCAGCGGACAACTCAAGGTTGCTCCTGAACACTGCTCGACGCAAGTGCTTGACAAGATGGGCAAGCCGCACTTCGAGGTCTACAAGAAATTCGCTAATAAATTTTACAAAATCACCGAGGAAGTGGGGAAGAAGCAGTATCTTGTGCCGTACCTGATGAGCTCTCACCCCGGCAGCACGATAAACGATGCGATAGAGCTTTCGCTCTTCCTTAAAAAGGAGCGTCTGCATCCCGAGCAGGTGCAGGATTTTTACCCCACCCCCGGTACGGTCTCTACCGTCATGTACGCCACCGGGCTTGACCCCTTGACCGGCAAAAAGGTCTACGTGGCGCGTGATTA
>JBGUUJ010000134.1:0-2407 GCA_045133455.1 Ruminococcus sp. | reverse complement strand
TTTATTAAACGTTTAACGAATATTTAATTTTTGTGACAGTTGGATTAATGCATGTTGGCGCAGAAATTGAAACTATAAATTGACCATAATTATTGCTTTTTCTTTTGTAAGTTACAGAGTCGTAATTTTCCTTGCTTGTTCTTGCGCAAATATTAGTAGGGAATATGTTATCTTTTATGTTCGTCATTTTAAAGGCTTTCAGTAATATTCCTTTAGAATTTATATGAGTTAAACCCGAATATGATATATTATATGGATTGTCCCACGAAGCTCTTCCAGTTGTACAGTATGAATATAAACTTCTATATTTATATGTTACGTTCGTATCATTCATAGTGTATTTTTCATTCACATTATAGTAAATATTAAAAATAGTCCACCCATGATCATTTAATCCAATTGGTGATGTTGTTACAGTATTTCGTGCATTTTTTGTGTAAGTAATCTGTTTCCATTGAGCGTACATAAAAACTTTGTCATTATTTACTGATGTAGTTTTTGCTACAACAGCCTTATTTTTATATAGTGCTTTAGAATAGTTCTTATTTTTTGATAGTTGATTTGCAGTCATCCATTTTTGAGTACCACTTGTGTTATGCTTGCATAGCCATTTTTTATCACTGGTTCTATAAGCGTACCAACCTTTAAATGAATATCCGGTTCTAGTAAAACTATTGGCTCTAAGAGCAGTATTTTTACCATATGTAACCGTTGTATTTGACATGGTTCCTTTTCCGCCATTTGCATTATATACAATTGTATATTTTTTTGTTGCTGCATATACGGTAGTGTTATTCATAACAAAAGTATTTGTCATGAATATGCAAATAACCAAAGTGATAATAGAAATTGTGTTTGTTAATTTTTTCATGATAATTTCCTTCTTGATGTAACATAATATCACATCTATCGGGAATTTTCAATATAAATGTTAAAATTTGAGTATTTTCCAAATATATAACAAAATTACTAATAATATTTATTGATATTATTGGTATAGTAAAAAGGAAGGTGCAATGATTGTGAAACTTAATAGCGATGGCAACAATTTTTGAAAAATAGTAATTGCCAAAATCAAAATCCGTGAAGTTATTAACCTTCACGGACTTTGATTTTGTATTTATAATGGATTTATTCAATGATAGAAGAATTAAATTTAATATGTGAATATTATATTATTTTTCTGCTGAAAATGTTGTGAAATAATCGGAACTGCTTGAAAGATTCAGTCTTACACCGAGGTTTTCTGCATCTTTCGGAACGGCATAACGTATTGAAAATTCAAACTTTTCGCCGGATTTGATTTTTACTTCATCGTTTGTGTCGTAATCAATATTTTCATTCAGCCATTCAGACAATGTGTAATCATATTCATCACCGTAAATTTCAATCGGGTCTACGTATAAATAATAGAATGTTACGGTTTCATCTGAGGTGTTTTCAATCTCAAAAGTAAACTCGGTTCTTAGGGTGTCTTTACTACTGCTGTCAGTCTGCTCAACGTCCTTGAGCGTAACCTTGAAATTTTCAAATTCAGCATATTCACCCATTTTATGTATCTCTTGGTCATCTTTGATTGAAGAGATTTCGTCGTATGTCGAAGAGTAAGAATCAAGGTAGTTAGTTTCGCTGTCAGTATCTTCAACGGTTTCTTCTATAAACCCTTCAATCAGCGTCTTACTGTATGAAACGGCTGAGAAAATGCCGATGACAAGACCTGCAACGATTACCACACTTATAATACAGGTTATTATAATAGGTAAAACGTTGCTCTTTTTTGGAATTTCAGGATTGTACTGAGGTACAGGCATACCGCCGTAAGGCTGTGGAGGCACGGGATATCCCTGAGGAGCGTTAGGCTGAGGCGGTTGAGGATAAGGCGCAGAATATGTATTCTGAGGCTGATAGTTGTTGTATGTGTTATACTGCATCGGCTCAGGTTGTGTTTTCTGAGCATAAGGGTTGTTTTCTATAGGTGTGTTGCTCTGAGGTGTTCCGGTAAATGACGCAGTGAAACTGTCATCTTCAGGCGTAATTGTCACATTGCTGTTGTCTGTTTCAATTTCAGACTCAGGTGCAGTCTGCTCAACCTCGTCAGGCATCTTTGTACCGCACATCTGACAATACTTTTCATTGGATTCATAGCTACAGTTAGGGCATTTCATAATATCACTCCACATTGTCTTAATGAAAGTATTACATTTTATACGATAATAATAGCCCAATTTAAATAAAAAGTCAATGGTTTTCTTTATATTTTGCGGTGTTAGCTTAATTTTAAAAAACATAGATAATATCTGTTGAAATTGTAAAAATCCTGTTGTATAATTATCGTGTATGAGTTTGTAAAAAAAGTAATTTAATTAAGAATAATTGTATTGAAGGGGAGTTAATTTTGAGAGGTTTA
>JBGUUJ010000133.1:0-23903 GCA_045133455.1 Ruminococcus sp. | reverse complement strand
ACGCTTGCTTGTGTACGGAGGGCTTGCAAAGTGAATTGCAGTGAGCTTAATGCCACGTTTAGCCATCATATATGCGGCTACAGGCGAGTCAATTCCCCCGCTGATTAGAATAGCAGCTCTTCCGCTTGTTCCCACAGGAATTCCGCCTGCCCCCTTGAGAGGTGCACCGTGAACATATGCGCCGAAATCACGAATTTCAACGTTCACGGTAACATCAGGGTTGTGCACGTCAACCTTTAAGTGCGGGAACTTCGATAGAATCTCTCCGCCGAGTTCACGGCAGATTTCAGGTGACTTGTACGGGAACTTCTTGTCGCTTCTCTTCGCCTCAACCTTGAAAGTTTTTGCGTTTTTAAGTTCCTTTTCAAGATATACAGGAGCAGTCTGCATTACAGACTCGAGAGTTTTCTCCTCACACACTGCGGCTCTTGAATATGAAACAATTCCGAACACCCTCGAAACTCTTTCGCACACCTCATCGAGGTCGATATCATCTGACAAAGGCTTTACATAAATAATCGACTGTGCCGATGAAATCTCAAAACTTCCGAGCGAACGAATCGCACCCTTTATATTCTTTTTCAGTACATCTTCAAATGCACGGCGGTTAAGTCCTTTGAGGACAATCTCACCGTCTTTTAAAAGTATAATTTCTTTCATATTTATCCTACTTTATCTGTGTGCAAGCACGGAAAGACCTGTTTCAATCCCCCTGCAAAGCACATCTATATCTTCTTTATTGTTATATTTTGAAAAGCTGATTCTCAGTGCGCTGTCTGCTCTGTCACGGGAAAGTCCCATTGCGCTGAGAACATGACTCGGCTTACCTTTTGCGCAGGCACTTCCTGATGATACGAACACGTCAAGTTCCTCAAGGAAATGAAGCATTGTTTCACTTCTTACCCTGCCTGCCGAAATGTTGAGCACATACGGAAGTGCATTTTCAGGTGAATTTATGCTGACGCCGTCAATTGCAAGAAGCTTTTCCTTAGCATATCTGTTAAGCTCCTGAATCTTTTCGAGGTTGCTTTCAATAGCAAATTCACTGCACGCAACACCCATTGCGCCGATAAGCGGAAGACTTTCTGTTCCCGGACGGATTTTCTTTTCCTGCTCACCGCCGTAATGAAGCGGTACAAGCCTTGCGCCCTTTCTGATATAAAGTGCGCCCACACCCTTTGGTGCGTGAATTTTATGTCCGCTGACGCTGATGAAATCTGCACCCAATCTTTTTGCGTTTAGTGCAATCTTTCCGAAAGCCTGAACTGCATCTGTATGACACATAACCTCGCTGTTCTTCTCCTTAACAGCTGAAAAAATCTCGCTTACGGGCATTATTGCACCTGTTTCGTTGTTTACGCACATTATCGAAACAAGAATAGTTTTCTCATCAACTGCACTGAGCACATCTTCAACGTGAATAACACCGTCCTCACGAGGCGAAATTCTCACCACATCAAAGCCGTCATTTTCGAGTTTCTGAGCAGACTCTATTATACTGCTGTGCTCGACCGAGGAAATAATAATTCTGTTCCCCCTGCGCTTTTTAGCCTGTGCAACACCGAACAGAACCGTATTGTTAGCCTCAGTTCCTCCGCTTGTGAAGAAAATCTCTTCGCTCATCGCACCGAGCTTTGAAGAAACATTTTTACGAGCCACAATAAGTTCATCTTCAGCCTGCATACCCTTCAAATGCAATGATGACGGATTGCCATAGATTTCAGTCATTATCTTATAGGCTTTTTCGGCTGATTTTTCAGAAACAACCGTAGTTGCGCTGTTGTCAAGATAATGTTCCAAAGCTATCCCCTCCATTGCACATAAATATACATTTAACATTATACAACATACTATCAGAAAAATAAAGTGAAAAATTCAACATAAATAAGAAAAATACGGAGAGAATAAAGTCAAGAACTGATAATAATTTAAATTTTTGACGTCAAATATATTAATTTACAGACAGGAAGGGCATTTTATGATTTCACCAAAAGAATACGACAACATTGTGAAAAAGGTTTCACCAAAAAGTAAATGTTTTGTGAACAGTCTGAAAGCTTTTCTGATTGGCGGTGCAATCTGCACACTCGGTCAGGGTCTTATAAATTTGTACAAATTTCTCGGACTTAATGAGGACGACAGCAAAACTCTGACTTCTGTAACGCTTGTATTTCTCGGAATTCTGTTTACCGCAATCGGAGTTTACGACAAAATCGCAAAGCACGCAGGCGCAGGAACACTCGTTCCGATTACAGGATTTGCAAATGCAGTGTCCTCTCCTGCAATTGAGTTCAAATCAGAAGGATATGTTGCCGGACTGGGTGCAAAGCTGTTCATCATCGCAGGGCCAGTCATCGTCTACGGTGTAGCCTCAAGTGTGGTCTACGGCATAGTGCTTTGGGTGCTTCATATGTTCGGCATAACGTTGTTTTAGCAACGTGACGGTCGAGTGACTCGACACGGCAACGTGACGTTGCATCCAATTCGAGTAGACAGGTTGATATGATTTATAACTTTGTTTCCCGACCGTATAATTGATTACGTTTTCGGCAAGAGCAGAGCCCTTGCCCTACAAAGTATAAAACAACGTGCATTTATTTAAAAAATTTTGAGCATTAGGGAACTTTTCATTAATAATCAAGCAAAAAAGTTCCCTAATAAACATTGCAATTTAGGGAACTTTATACTATAATATTTACTATAAAAGTTCCCTAAAGGAGAATTGCAATGAATAATTACCCTGAAATCCAAGAATTATTACAACAAAAAGCAGACTGTCAGGCAAGACTTAATCTGATTCCTTATGACGGTACACCTGAAATAAAAGAACAAAACAGCGGAAAGTATTTATATATCAGAAAACGAATAGCAAGTCGGTTGACCTCAACTTATGTCGACATATATTCCGATGAACTATATCAGCTTTTACTGCGCAATTCCAAAGAAGCAAAAGAACTGCGTAAACAAATCAGAAGTATAGAAAAGCAATTAGCTACATTGGGCTTTGTAGAAAATGAGCTTTCATCGCAAACAATGCTTAATCTGGATTTTGCCAGAGCAAATATGAAATTAAGCATATATGAACAAGCCGTTCTGGAAGGAGTTGCAACAACCTTTCCTCAAACAGAAGACATTATAGACAACGGTAAAGTCAATGGTGTAACAGCAACAGATGTACAAAAAATCCTGAACTTAAAACACGCATGGGAATTTATTCTTGACAAAGACGTAATTCAATGCCCGACAGATTATTCAATCCTCTGTCATATCGCCAAGTTGGTTAATGAAGGTTTTTACTCAAACGGGGGAAGAATTCGTGGTGTACCTGTCACCATAGGCGGAACATCATATATACCGCCATTACCCATAGAAACAGTAGTAAAAGAAAACATAGAGTTCATATTAAAACAAAACTCAGAAGCGATAGATATTGCAATAAACCTATGTCTTTATTGTATGAAAACTCAGATATTCAACGATGGAAATAAACGTGCATCAGTTATTTTTGCAAATCATTATCTGATTTCAAAAGCGGGCGGACTATTAGTTATCCCCGAAAAGGAAGTTCCCAAATTCAAAAAGTTACTTGTTGCTTATTATGAAAACAGAGATAACGGAGAAATTTTGAATTTTATGAAAACAAAATGTTGGAGAAAATTTTAAATTATTACACAAAACGACGGTTTCGCACACTGCTGAAACCGTCGTTATTTTCTTATTTCTTTGTATTGTTTAATCATATTCAAAAAAAATAATTTTTCTTCATAATCCAACGTAGATAAGTTCTGCGAAATCTGCACCATAATTATATCGCTGTCAATCTCTATTGTATCGCTTAGAAGATAGTCAACAGTAACTCCAAGAGCACTCGCAATTTTCACAAGTGTTTCCACGCTCATGTTTCTTCCGTTCTCAATAAGACTCATAAAATTTGTCGAAATATCAACCTTCTCAGCAAGCTGTTCCTGAGTAATTCCTCGGCTCTGCCGTACAGTTCGGATTCTGCTTCCAAGATTCTGCAATTCCATATAGTCAACCTCCAACTACTATTATAGTTGGATTATTTTAAATAAAAACACACTATATTTGTGATTTTACATTGACAATATTTGTAATTAGTACTATAATAATCATAATCTATTAAACTTTTTTGGAGGTTATCAATTATGACAGGCAAGAAATTGAAAGCTTTGGTAAGGTGTATACAAGGTATTGTTCTGCAGGCATTTTCTATGTACGCCTTAGCACCCATCTTATTTAATCTTATAACAGATAATTATTCACGGAGTGAAACAGAAGTAGCCGTACCCCTGATGTTTTTCTGGCTGGTCATTGAAATAATATCAACCATCCTTATATCATCATCTGCTTTTAAGCTGACAGATGGTGAGGATAAGTAAATGAATGACAGTACTTAGACTTGCAAAAACTGCAGTAAGGTTAATCAAAACTATGTCGGCACATGTGGATGCGGTCAACAAAAAATATAGAAAGGTGAAAAAATAATGAATAGTAAATTTTTTAAAATAATTGCAGTTCTTATTGCGTTAACAGGAATTATTTTAGGTATAGTCTTAGGATTTGCTTGCAAAATTGATATTGACACTGATTGGTGGTATGAGAAACTCAGATTCAATACGGGCTTAATGTTCGAAACATGGATCATTACTGATATTATAGCTTTATTATTTGGTTGGATGAGTGCTGTTCTAGCAAAGCTTGAAAACATTGAGCGTAAATTCTGTGAAAATACTGATTCATCATCAAAAATTATGGATAAATTTTACGGAGCAGTAAAATCAACTGCAGATAAAGTAAAAAATATCAGTAAAAATATATCAAACTTACAAAATTCTACTGAAACTATACATACATCAAATGCAACCACTTGGATTTGTCCAAGGTGCGGTAAGGTCAATCAGAACTATTTAGATACATGTAGTTGCGGTCAACAAAAAACAGGAGTATAGCTATGAAAGATAACAAAGGGTGTGCCGGTGGATTTTCAATTATTATTGGTGTAATGTGTTTTATTTTTGCATTTTTCTCTAAACAAGGCGCAGACTCTTCCAAAGGAGCTTCTATAACAAGCTATATCGGAGGAAAAAAAGTCAGTTCAGGCACAATTGGCGGTAATAGTGAAGCCGTTGAGTTTTACGAGGTTTTGTTTTATGCATTTATTATAAGTGGAATTATTTTAGTTTTATTAGGTGTTGTTTTGGTATGTGTATCTTCAGCGAAAAGTACCAATGTAACAACTGCTATTAATACAAACAGCAGTTCGAAGTTTATTAGATGTCCTAACTGTGGTGAAGAAAACGACAGTAATAATCAGTACTGCTATAAATGCAAAACATTTTTGAATAATAAACATGCAACACCTGAAATCACAAATTCTTGGATTTGTCCGAATTGTAAAGAATTAAACGCATATTCAGACAACGGCGAATCAGAATGCTCAAAGTGCGGTTGGAGCCCATAAATTTAATAAACAGAAATCAAAATCATGTCGGCACATGTGGTTGCGGAGAAAGGAAACCATTATGAAAAAACTATTAATACTACTTTTTAGCACATTTATGTGCATTACTATTTGCTCTTGTAATTCTACACCGGCTCCTTTAACAGAAGCTGATTTAACCGAAAACGATTATCAATATATCGACTGTGTATATAATCTAATGGATAAATGGGATAACACTCACTATGACAGCGGAGAAAACCATAATATAAATAAGATTGCTTTTTACGACTTTGCCTACGATGGAAAAGTTACTTTCTATAAAAACTATCCCGTTGCAGGATACTGTGGTACAGGCTATTATGTTTACGATGACAGTATGGAAGTTATAGAGTTCTCTGTTTATGATGTTGACAATGAAAGATGGCATGATGGTTATCTTATGAGTACAAGTGTTTCAGGAACTGATTGGGATTCTTCAGCACCAGATGAAGAAAAATATGAAACTTTAAAGACAGCATATTTAGCATGTCTTGAAGATATACGAGATAGCGAAGATTAGTAAAATAGCAACGGCTCAACCAAATTTGGTTGAGCCGTAATTTATTATATTAAGTCTAAAAGAATCAGATAGCACGAACTCTTACTACACCTTCAACCGATGCGATTTTCTCAACATCTGCTGAGTTTGCGCCTGCAACGTCGATGATTGTGTAAGCGTAGTCGCCTCTGCTCTTTGAAAGCATATTTTCAACATTGCCTGTAATCTCTGAAAGAACCTTCTTGAGAAGCTCAGGCACATTCTTGTGCATTACACAGAAACGTGTATCATCTTCGCTTGTTCTTGCAAGCGAAATCGCCGGATAGTTTACTGAATTGATGATGTTACCGTTTTCGAGGTACTCCTTAACCTGATCGCATGCCATAACTGCACAGTTTTCTTCACTTTCAGGAGTTGAAGCACCGAGGTGTGGCATACAGATAACATTCTCTTCACCGAGGATATCGTCTGTGCCGAAGTCTGTAACATACTTTGCAACCTTACCGCTCTTGAGAGCCTCAAGAACTGCTGTTGAGTTTACAAGACCGTCACGGCTGTAATTAAGAATACGAACACCGTCTCTCATCTTTGCGATAACGTCAGCGTTAACCATATCCTTTGTATCAGGAGTGAGAGGAACGTGAATTGTGAGGTAATCACAGTTCACCATAACGTCCTCTGAGCTCTTCATAAGTTTAACAGCAGGGTTAAGCTTCAATGCGTTTTCAACTGACATAAACGGATCATAACCGATTACATTCATACCAAGTGCTACTGCACAGTTTGCAACAAGGATACCGATTGCACCGATACCGATTACACCGAGAGTCTTGCCCTTGAGTTCAGGACCGACGAACTGGCTCTTGCCCTTTTCAACCATTTTGCCTACTGCATCGCCGTTGCCCTTTAATGTCTTAGCCCAGTCGATACCTTCAACAACCTTTCTTGATGAAAGAAGAAGACCTGCAATTACGAGCTCTTTTACAGCGTTTGCATTAGCACCCGGTGTGTTGAAAACAACGATGCCCTGCTCTGTGCACTTATCCTTAGGAATATTGTTTGTACCTGCACCTGCTCTTGCGATTGCAAGGAGTTTGCTGTCAAACTCCATATCGTGCATTGACGCACTTCTTACGAGGACTGCGTCAGCATTCTGAACGTCGTCACCGTATGTATAGTTATCTCCGAGACGGCTTGTGCCGATGTTTGAGATTTTGTTTAATGTAAGAATGTTAAACATTGTAAATCAATCCTTTAAATTAATGTGTTGCAGACGACCGATGGTCGCCCCAAATGCAACGCCACGTTGCTTATTTATTTTCAGCTTCGAACTTCTTCATAAACTCAACAAGCTTTTCAACGCCTTCATATGGCATAGCGTTGTAGATTGAAGCTCTCATACCACCTACACTGCGGTGACCCTTGAGATTTACGAAACCTGCTTCTGTTGACTCCTTAACAAACTTTGCGTCTAAATCTGCATCGCCTGTTACAAATGGTACGTTCATAAGAGAACGATCCTCAGGAACTACTGTACCCTTGAACATTTCTGAGCTGTCGAGGAAATCGTAGAGAAGCTTTGCTTTCTTCTCGTTAAGTTCCTTCATCTTCTCAAGACCGCCAATTTCATCTTTAATCCAATCAAGAACTAGTTTTGCTATATAGATTGTGTAGCAAGGCGGTGTGTTGTAGAGTGAATCAGCATCAGCCTGTGTCTTATAGTTGAGCATTGTAGGAGTAATATCCATAGCGTTGCCGATTAAATCTTCACGGATAATTGCAATTGTAAGACCTGCGCCTGCCATATTCTTCTGAGCACCTGCGATGAGCGCACCGAACTTTGAAACGTCGATTGGTGTTGAAAGAATATTTGATGAGATATCACCGATAAGCGGAATATCGCCTGTATCAGGAAGCTCGTGATAAACTGTACCGTAAATTGTGTTGTTTACGCAGATATATACATAGTCAGCGTCCTCACGGAACATTGATTTGTCTGTCTTTGGAATGTATGAGAAAGTCTTGTCAGCTGATGAAGCAACAGCCTTAGCATCACCGTAACGGCATGCTTCCTGATAAGCCTTCTTAGCCCACTGACCTGTAATGATGTAGTCAGCCTTGTTGTTCTTAGTCATAAAGTTAAGCGGAACTGCTGAGAACTGCTGTGAAGCACCGCCCTGAAGGAAAAGAACCTTGTAGTTATCCGGGATGTTCATAATTTCACGAAGTAATGCTTCTGCATCCTTAATGATTTTATCAAAAGTCTTACTGCGGTGAGACATCTCCATTACGCTCTGTCCGCTTCCCTCATAATCGAGCATTTCTGCCGCTGCTTTTTTAAGTACAGACTCAGGTAACATTGATGGGCCTGCAGAAAAATTATAAACTCTTGCCATGTCTAAAATCTCCCTTGATTTATTTGTAGAATAAAGCAACCGAAAAATGGGTACGGTTACCATTATATTGACATACCAATTATACCCCTTTATTACGCTAAAGTCAACAATTGTTATGAATAACATTTTTAAATTTGGGAAGAAAGGTTATTTTTATTGAAAACGTCAGTTGCCCAACCACAAACTCGATATAATGGTAACTGCTACATTTCTTAACCTTAAAGTTTGATATAATCTTTAGTGCCCAACCGTAAACTCGATATAATGGCAACTGCTACATTTCTTAACCTTAAAGTTTGATATAATCTTTAGTGTCCACCCGTAAACTCGATATAATGGTAACTGCTACATTGCCGGGTACCTCGGCTCCTAATTCGGAACGTCCGTGAAATCCCCTGACAGGGGGGATTTCCACGAAGTGGCAAAAGGATTGGCGTTTTCGCAGAAAAGCCGACCCTACAAAACTCTCACAAGGGCGGATATTACTCCACCCGTTTTTAATTATAACTTAATCTCACCGATTGTACCGATGATTTCATCTCTCATTCTGATTGCTTCAACTCTTGCGGCAGGTGCAAAATCGTCTTCAGTCATACCGTCCTGCTTTTTCCAAGCGCACATAATACCACGGCTTGAATTGATGATTGCACCGAGTCCGTTTTCGTCAAATGCGTTCTTTACATCCTCTGCACCGCCGCCCTGTGCACCGTAACCCGGCACGAGGAAGAATGTGTGCGGAAGTTTAGCTCTCATTTCCTTGAGCTGTTCTGGATATGTTGCACCTACAACTGCGCCTACTGCTGAGTAGCCATGCTCGCCCATAAGCTCTTCGCCCCAGCCTTCGCACATTCTGCCCATATGCTCATAAACAGTTTCGTCTGTATCAAGCCTAATATCCTGAAGTTCGCCTGAACTCGGGTTTGATGTCTTTACGAGAACAAAAATACCTTTATCCTTTTCCTTGCAGACATTTGCAAGAGGCTTGATACCGTCTGTTCCGAGGTAGCCGTTTACTGTAAGTGAATCTGCACCGAAAGCGTCAACTTCTTCGCCTGCAACCTCGGTTGTGCCGAGATGAGCTGTTGCGTAAGCCTCCATTGTTGTGCCTATGTCATTACGCTTGCCGTCTGTTATTACAAACATACCCTTTGACCTTGCATATGCGATTGTATCGGCAAGTGCCTTTACGCCCTGCCAGCCGTACATTTCATAGTAAGCCGCCTGTGGCTTTACGGCAGGAACAATGTCATATAATGCGTCGATAAGTGCCTTGTTGAACTCAAAAAGTGCCGCTGCGGCACCGTCAAGAGTCTTGCCGTATTTTTCAAAGCATTTTTCCTTGATTGATGCAGGAATGAAATCAAGCTTCGGGTCAAGACCTGCAACAGTAGGATTCTGCATTTTTACAATATTTTCAATAAGTCTGTCAAATGCCATAATATTCTCTCCTTTTTAGTTCGGGCAGAAACGACGGATTAAAAGCGTCTGTTGCCCGGTTGTGTTCAGTGTCACACTGTCGGGCGAATAATATCCGCCCCTACAATTGTGATATATTCTTACATAAAGCCGAGTTTTTCAGCCTGTTTTATCAAAATAGGCTGAATAAGCGGATATGTCCAGTTTTCGGGAAGTGAGTCGGTAATGATGATTTTCTCAATTTCGCTGTGAATTTCCTCAAAACTTCTGATATCTGCAAAATAAAGCATACCGAATGTTTCTGTTTCACCGTTATCAACAGAATAAACACATATCGGCTTGATATCGAAGTCAACTGCGCCTGTTTCCTCATTGAGTTCACGTTTTGCTGTTGTGAGAATATCTTCACCATCTTCACGGTGTCCTCCGGGAACTTCAAAAGTATCCCTCTGCTTATGCTTGCAGAACACCCATTTGTCATCGGTTTTGGATATAATTACTGCAAATTTCAGTTTTGTATCATCAACACTGTCATAAAAATTTACTTTTATCATTATGTATTATCTTTTCCGGTTGTCACGTTGCATCAGCTATTGATGATATCATAAAGCTCATTTGCAAATCTTGAGTAATCTTTTCTGTCATCCTTAACAAATGAGATTGCAGGACGTGGATGTGTGTTGTACTGTCCTGTGAGCATATAAGGAATGTCATAACCCCACTTTACACCCTGCTCTCTAAGCTTATGTGTGTGCTCTTCAATAATCTTGAGGATTGGAGCAACCTTATACTTCGGATTTTTGAGGAAGCCGAGGAGAAGTTCAAGTGCACAGTTGCCTGCGCCTCTGCCCATTCCGTCAACTGTTGCGTCGAGGTAGCTTACACCCTGAGTCATAGCCTCGATTGTGTTTGCAAATGCAAGCTGCTGGTTGTTGTGTGCGTGAATACCTACGTTCTTCTTGTACTTGTCAGCAATTTCACAGTACATCTCAGCAAGTCTTCTTGACTCTTCAGGATAGAGTGAACCGTAACTGTCAACGATGTAGAATGTATTTACCGAGCTTTTACCGAGAGTTTCAAGAGCTGATACGATATCCTCTGTTCTTGCCTTTGAAACAGCCATAATGTTGATTGATGTTTCGTAGCCCTTCTTTGTGCAGTCCTCAATCATCTCGATAGCCGCCGGAATTGTGTTGATGTATGTAGCAATTCTGATGAGGTCGATAGGACTTTCCTTCTTAGGAATAATATCCTTTTCAAAATCAGTTCTGCCTACATCAGCCATAACTGCAATCTTGAGATTTGTCTTGTTGTCGCCTACGATTTTTCTGATATCGGCATCGTTACAGAATTTCCACTTACCGAAATCATCTTCGTTGAAAATTTCCTTTGAAGCCTTGTAACCGAACTCCATATAGTCAACGCCTGCTTTGACATTTGCCGCATACAAATCCTTTATGAACTTGTCGTCAAATCTGAAGTCATTGCAAAGTCCGCCGTCACGGATTGTTGCGTCTACTACTCTTATGTCCTGTCTTACGGACATTAAATCACCTTTCTGTGCCATAACTTATATCTCCTTTACGTTTATTTTTGCACCAAGGCTCCCCTTGAGGGGAGGCTTTTTATTTATCCTCAAAAACAACGTTACCGCTGAGGATCGTTTTCTTTACCTTGCCGTAAAGACGTCTGCCCTTGAACGGTGTGTTTTTGCTCTTGCCGTGAAGCTTATCAACGTCAACAGTCCATTCTTCGTCGAGGTCGACGAGTGCGATATCGGCATCTGCACCGACTGCAAGTGTTCCGGCGTTAATTCCGAGAATTTTTGCAGGGTTGACGCTCATCTTCTCAACAAGCTTGTCAAGAGTAAGAAGTCCTCTCTTCACAAGGCAGGTAATGCCCACCGCAAGAGAAGTTTCCATTCCGATTGAACCGTTAGGTGCTTTGACAAAATCAGCCTTTTCCTCAGGGGTATGAGGTGCGTGGTCTGTTGCAATTGCATCAAGAGTGCCGTCTAAAAGACCATTGATAATTTCATCCATATCTTCAATCGTTCTCAACGGAGGATTCATTCTGAAATCCGCATCACCTCTGAGAAGTTCTCTGTCTGTGAGTGAAAAATAGTGCGGTGCAGTTTCGGCTGTAACCTTTACACCCCTGTTCTTTGCATCTCTGATGAGCGCAACACTCGTCTTTGTGCTGACGTGACAGATGTGTACGGGAACATCAAGAGCCGCCGCAAGGGCAATTTCTCTTGCAGTTCCGCAATCCTCGGCTGATGCAGGAATTCCTTTTACACCGAGTTTTTCGGAAACTTCACCTTCGTTAATTTTTCCGCCGTCTGCAAGGAATAAATCCTCACAGTGAGCAACAACGCTCATTCCGTATTTCGGAGCGTTTTTCATTGCATCGCTTAAAAACTTTGTATTCTCAACAGGTCTGCCGTCGTCTGTAAGTGCAATTGCGCCTGCATTTTTAAGTTCTTCAAGATTTGTAGGCTCAAGGCTCTTCAAATCCTTTGTAATGCTTGCCGCAACGTAAACGTGTGCATCTGCATTCTCGGCCTTTTCGAGAATATATTTTACAGTTTGTGCATTATCGGTTGCAGGCGTTGTATTCGGCATTGCAAGCACGCTTGTCACACCGCCTGCTGCCGCCGCCTTACAGCCTGTTATGATGTCTTCCTTATGAGTCTGACCGGGGTCTCTGAGGTGAACGTGCATATCAACAAGCCCCGGGATTGCATACAGTCCCTCTGCGTTGATAACTTCACCGTCAGTTGCAAGGTTTTCGCCAATCTCGGCGATTTTGCCGTCTTTTACAAGAATATCGTATCTGCCGTTTATTTTATCGGCAGGTGACACGACATTAGCATTTTTTATAAGCAATTCTTTCATTTTATCACCGCCAATTCTTATCTTCTGCGCTGTGAGCTGTCAGGACGTCTGTTTCTGTTCTGCGTATTTGAAGGACGTCTCTGCTGAGTGTTTCGTCTGTTCTGAGGAGGTCTGCGGTCGGTTCTGCTGTGAACTCTCACAAGTTCACCGTTCTGCATCTGCTGTCTGCGTGCCCTTTCTCTTTCAGCTCTCATTCTTGCTCTTTCTCTGCGCTGTTCTTCTTCCTTTTCTCTCTTCTTCTTTGCGTGTCTTTTCTTCAACATTCTGCTCACATTTGTGCAGAAATATCCGAAGTGAGTTCCGAAGGATTTGAAACCTCCGCCAATCTTTTTCATTGTCCCTACAAAGGCATCGCCTGCATTACTGCTCGGCTTTTCAACCTCTGTTACACGTTTTTCAACCTCATTGATTACGTCAAAGTCCTCAGCATCTCTGATATCCTTACTGCTGATTACACCCATTGTTTTCTTGGGTGCTTCTTCAAAGAAGTCATCGCTGTCCTTGAATCTTGTCTGCTTTGACTCCTGTCTTATGAGTTCCTCATCGGTATCGTAGTCATCTTCGTCAGTTTCGTCTGCTTTTCCGAAGAAATCATCTCCGATTTCCGTGAGTACATCTTTATCAACACTTTCTGTAATTTTCTCAGGCTCTTCTGCAACAATTTCCTCAACTTTTTCAACCTCTTCAACCTTTTCGGGTTTTGCATTTCGGCTGTTGCTGTAAATTACCTCAGGTGTACTGTCTGTATAAATCTTCTCAGCCTTTTCCTCAGCTCTTGTATATTCAAGAATTTCGTCAATCTCGCTATCGGAAACAACTCTGTCAAACTTAGGTTGCGGATTTTCTTCTCTGTAGATTTTTACATCTTCTTCAATATCTTTAACTGCAGGCTCTTCATCATCTGAGATATCGTATTCGCTGTAATCAACCTCAGCATATGCTTCCTTATTCCTCTTGTTTGTATATTTTCCTGCAAGCTCCTCTAAAATTTTATCGTTCTTATTTTTCTTACTATGCTTTTTAATCTTCTTAACAATTATTATGAGCAATATCAGAATTATTATTGCACCTACTGCAACCCCTATGATTATGTAAGGTTCAATGCCTGTTATCGCATTTGTCTTGAGGAATTCTGCTGATGAAACAATTTCTGTAAAAGTAGCGTAATCCTGCGCTGTAACATCTCCTGCATTTCTCTGGAGAGTGATATTGACACTCATACCGTTATAGACCGTATTAGCCTGATAAGCCTTGATGTTTGTGCCGTTGTTATTTACCTCTGTACCGAAAATCAGCCACACAATATCCTCAGCTGTGTCAGCAGTACAAGAAGTATATTCGCTCTGCGCAAGGAAGTTATTCGAAACCTCTCTGAGCTTTGCTTCATCAAGAAGTGTATAATTACCGATACCCTTACTTTCATCAGTCTTAGTCATTGTAACGGTAACAGTTGTTGAAGCAAAACTGTCCATACCCTGCAAATAGATATCGCCGTTTTTAAAATTCTGCATTGTAGCGTCATAATCAAGACCAAACACTGCAAAATATCTGTCAGTATTTGTACTCTGACGAGTTACAGCCGACATATCATCAGGCAGATATACAGTCATATCGTCAATTTCGGTTATAGTATATCTCTGCGCCGCACTGCACACAAAAACACTGCTCAAAACGCATATCATCGCACACATCAGAACAACAAGTGATTTACAAAATCTTTTAGTTTTCATACAATCCGTTCCCCCATAGCCTTCAAGTCATCTTATTAAAAAGTACAGTTATTTCATTATAAAACATATATACAGTTAATTATACACAATTCCCCACAAAATTACAAGTATTTTATCTTTGGGGAGATAGGTTTACGCTATATTAAACGTTTCGTGCCCAACCGTTGACTTGATGTATCGGTAACTGCTACATTGCTCTCATTAAGGTCGGGCATATGAGTTTTATAAAAATCAACCTATCTGCTCGAATTGCGTGTCGAGGTACTCGACCCCAACCGTTGACTTGATGTATCGGTAACTGCTACATTGCTTGACCGTTAGGTTGATATAACTTTTTTCGTGCCCAACCGTTGGCTTGATGTATCGGTAACTGCTACATTGCTTGACCGTAAATTCCATACAAAAACAACAGCTCCCCTCAAAAAAAGGGAGCTGTCAATTCAACTATATTATTTTATCCGTTAAAATAAACTATTACAGGAAAATGTATTTGAGTATGAACAATACTGCAAGAACATACATAATCGGGTGAATTTCCTTTGCTTTTTTACAAATAAGGTTAATCAATACATAAGAAATTACACCGATTGAAATTCCCTCTGAAATACTGTAGAACAACGGCATAGCAATAATGCAGAGGTATGCAGGAATTGCAGTTGTGTAATTTTTCTCGGTAAGCTTGAGCTCTGAAATATTGCTGAACATAAGGAATCCGACAATAATCAGCGCAGGTGCTGTTGCAAATGAAGGAATTGCAGTAAATACAGGCGCAAAGAACATTGAAATCAAAAACAGAAAAGCTGTTGTCATTGAAGTAAGACCTGTTCTGCCACCTTCTGCAACACCTGCCGATGACTCGACAAATGTTGTGGTTGTAGATGTACCCAGAACTGCACCTGCTGTTGTTGCAATAGCGTCTGCAAGAAGTGCAGGTCTGATTTTAGGCAGTTTTCCGTTTTCGTCCAGCATACCTGCCTTTGTGCTTACACCGATAAGTGTTCCGAGTGTATCGAACAAATCAACAAAGAGGAATGAGAAAATAACAACGATAAAATTGAAAATTCCTACATTGCTGAAATCCACATTGAAGCACTGTCCGAAAGTCTCTCCGAGTTTTGAGAAATCTGTCATTGCAAATGTCGGCAGAAGTGAATAGAAGCCGTTCTGAACATCAGGCACATAAAGACCTGTAAGCTGACAAACAATTCCTAAAATCCAAGTTAACAGGATACCGATTAAAATAGAACCCTTTACCCTCTTGATGTAAAGAATTGCAGTAATAAAAGTTCCGATTATTGCAAGCAATGCAGAAATTCCCGAAGTAGAGAAATTATCCGTAAAACTAACCATTGAAACCAAAGTCGATGAATTTGATACTGACAGTCCTGCATTCTGAAGACCAATAAATGCAATAAACAAGCCTATACCTACCGAAACAGCATGTTTCAACGCAAACGGAATTGCATCAAAAATAGCTTCTCTGACTTTCGTAAGTGACAGAATAATGAATATTATTCCTTCAATGAATACAGCTAAAAGAGCAACCTGCCACGAATATCCGAAGCCGAGAACAACTGTATATGTAAGGAAAGCGTTCAGTCCCATACCGGCAGAAAGTGCGAACGGCATATTAGCCATAAGAGCCATACAGGCTGTACCTATGAATGAAGCAATACAGGTAGCCAGAAGTACGGCAGTAGAGTCCATTCCCGCCTCACTGAGAATACTCGGGTTTACAGCCAGAATATACGCCATTGTCATAAAAGTCGTAATACCGGCGGTTATTTCGGTTCTTACGTTTGTGTTGTTTTCTTTTAATTTGAAAATTTTATTCAGCATATCGTTCTCCCTTTTTATAAATATTCCGCAAAATAATTTATAAGTATTATACCATATTTTTCTTTAATATCAACTATTTACGCAAAACTTTATCAAATAACAGATTGCAAAACTTTATCAAATAACAGATTAAAATGTAAATTCGGAAACCTTTTACAGATATATATTCTCAAAAATTCAGTTATTGTCATATTGCAAAGTTTCGTAACTAAAAAAATAAAATATAAATCAAAATTTTTGTGAAAATTATAGATTTATTTAGCAATATATGTTATAATTTAAAAGATACCAAACACAAATTCACCGAGAGGAGAAAGAAGTTTTGAAAAAAGAAGAAATTATGAAACTGGACGAAATTCTGCTTGCCCATAACAATGACCCTACACTTGTTATCGCAATTATGCAGGACATTCAGAAAGAATACCATTACCTCCCTCAGGAAAGCCTTACATACATTGCAAAGGCACTCAATCTTCCTGAGGCAAAAATCTATGGTGTTGCAACATTTTACGAAAATTTTTCACTCGATGCAAAAGGCAAATACATCATCAAAATTTGTGACGGAACAGCTTGTCATGTAAGAAAAAGCGTGCCTGTGCTTGAGGAATTCCGCAAGGTTTTAGGAGTTTCGGCAGAAAAACCGACTACCGACGATATGATGTTCACTGTTGAAACAGTTTCGTGTCTCGGTGCATGCGGACTTGCACCTGCCTGCACGGTAAATGACGAGGTTCATCCTGCAATGACACCTGAAAAAGCAAGAGAGCTTATCAAACAATTGAAGGAGGAAGTTGCAAAATGATGAAAATCCGCACAAGAGAAGAACTCAATCAGAAATACAAGGAATATGCCCGTTCGCTCAAAAGCCAGAAAAAGCAGATACTTGTATGCGGTGGTACGGGCTGCGTAGCAGGCGGATCACTTAAAATTTACGCAAAGCTTCAGGAAATCCTTCTTCAAAAGGGTGTAAACTGCGTTGTAAAGCTTGAAAAAGAACCTGAACACGACTCAGTGGGTCTTAAAAAGAGTGGTTGTCACGGCTTCTGCGAAAAGGGTCCTCTTCTCAGAATAGAACCATTGGGCATTCTCTACACAAAAGTAAAAGTTGAGGACTGCGAAGAAATCATAGAAAAAACAATTCTCGGTGATGAAGTTATTGAAAGACTTGTTTACCACGATTTAGACGGAGTTGCCTACGAAAAGCAGGACGACATTCCTTTCTATAAAAATCAGACACGAGTTGCACTTGAGCACTGCGGAAAAATCAACGCAGAATCAATTGCAGAGTACATAGCAGAGGGCGGATATCAGGCAGTTGCAAAAGCACTCTTTGATATGACCCCCGAAGAAATCATTCAGGAAATTACCGACTCTTCACTCAGAGGACGTGGCGGCGGCGGTTTCCCTGCCGGCAGAAAATGGGCTCAGGTTCTCAGACAGACCGAACCTGAAAAATACGTTGTCTGCAACGGTGACGAAGGTGACCCCGGTGCATTTATGGACCGTTCAATGATGGAAGGTGACCCGCACAAGGTAATCGAAGGTATGATTATCGCAGGTATTGCAACAAAAGCTCACCACGGCTACATCTACGTTCGTGCTGAATATCCTCTCGCTGTTGAAAGACTTAAAATTGCTATTGAAAAGGCTACAGGCAGAGGACTTCTCGGCAAGAACATTCTCAACTCAGGCTTTGATTTTGACATCAAAATCAGTCAGGGTGCAGGTGCGTTCGTCTGCGGCGAGGGTTCTGCGCTCACTTCGTCAATCGAAGGCAACAGAGGTATGCCTCGTGTAAAGCCTCCTCGTACGGTTGAACACGGACTTTTTGACAAGCCTACTGTTCTCAACAATGTTGAAACATTCTGCAACGTAGCTCCTATCATCAACAAAGGTGCAGAATGGTACAAGCAGTACGGCCCTGAAAATAACCACGGCACAAAGGCGTTTGCCCTCACAGGTAACGTTGTAAATACAGGTCTTATAGAAGTTCCTATGGGAACAAAGCTCAAAGAAGTTATCTTTGACATCGGTGGCGGTGTCAAAGGCGGAGAATTCAAAGGCGTTCAGATTGGCGGACCGAGTGGCGGTTGTCTGTGCATAAGCGCAACTGAAAATCACCTTGAACTCAATATGGACTTTGACAGCCTTAAAAAGGTAGGCGCAATGATCGGCTCAGGCGGTCTTGTTGTTATGAACAACCACAATTGTATGGTTGAGGTTGCACGCTTCTTTATGCAGTTCACTCAGAATGAAAGTTGCGGTAAGTGCGTTCCTTGCCGCGAGGGTACAAAGAGAATGCTTGAGCTTCTTACCGATATCACCGAGGGCAGAGGTACACTTGAGCACATTGATATGCTTGAGGAACTTGCAGACACAATTTCAAATACTGCGCTCTGCGGTCTCGGAAAAACAGCCGCATCTCCTGTTGTTTCAACCTTAAAGTATTTCAGGGACGAATACATCGCCCACGTTGTCGACCACAAATGTCCTGCAGGTCAGTGCAAGGCTCTCGTTAATCTTGTTATTGACGCTGACAAGTGTAAGGGCTGTACAAAGTGTGCAAGAATGTGTCCTGTAGGCGCAATTACAGGCGAAGTCAAGAAACCTCACTCAATCGACACTTCAAAGTGTATCAAGTGCGGAACCTGTATCGACGGCTGTAAGTTCGGCGCAATCTCATATGAATAAGGAGGAACACAAAGTGGCTAAATATATGATTATAGACGGTATTCGTGTTGAATTTACCGACGAAAGAAATATTCTTCAGGTAATCAGAAAGGCTGGTATCCACGTTCCTACCTTCTGCTATTACTCTGACCTTTCAATTTACGGTGCTTGCCGTATGTGCGTTGTTGAGGACGACAGAGGCAGGATTATGGCTGCCTGCTCAACTCTTCCTGCTGATAAAATGGTTATCAAAACCAACACTTCACGTCTGCACGACTACAGAAAGATGATTCTTGAGCTTCTCCTCTCATCGCACTGCCGTGACTGTACAACCTGCGAAAAAAGCGGTAAATGCCGTTTGCAAATGCTTGCGGCACGTTTCGGTCTTACAAATGTACGCTTCAAGGACACACGTCCACATATGGAAATAGATAAATCATCTTACGCTATAGTCCGTGACCCGGGAAAATGTATCCTCTGCGGTGACTGCGTAAGAATGTGTAACGAGGTTCAGCACGTCGGTGCAATCGACTTTGCACATCGTGGCTCAAATATGGTTGTTACCCCTGCGTTCGGCAAGAACATTGCCGACACAGACTGCGTAAACTGCGGTCAGTGTGCGGCTGTTTGTCCGACTGCCGCAATCACAATCAAGAGCGACCTCAAAAGTGTATGGAAATCTCTCTACGACCAGAACACAAGAACTGTTGTTCAGGTTGCTCCTGCGGTAAGAGTTGCCCTCGGTGAAGAGTTCGGACTCAAACCCGGTGATAATTCAATCGGCAAAATCTTCACAGCCCTTAGAATGTTAGGCTTCGATACAGTTTTTGATACATCATTCGCAGCCGACCTCACAATTATTGAGGAATCAAAGGAGCTTGTCGAGAAAATCGGCAGAGGTGATACCGATATGCCTCTGTTCACTTCCTGCTGTCCGGGCTGGATTAAGTTTGTTGAAACAAAACACCCTGATCTTATGAAAAATGTTTCAACCTGTAAATCACCTATGCAGATGTTCGGTGCGGTTATCAAGGATTATTACAAGAAAGCTGATGAAGAAACAGGCCTGAGAACCGTTTCTGTTGCTATTATGCCTTGTACAGCCAAAAAGTACGAAGCCTCAAGAGATGAGTTCAAGCAGAACGGTGTTCCCGATGTTGACTATGTTCTCACCACTCAGGAGCTTGCAAGAATGATTACTGAACTTGGTATTCAGTTCAACGAAATTGAGCCTTCTGCTCCGGATATGCCGTTCAGTATCAGTTCAGGCGCAGGTAACATCTTCGGCGTTACGGGTGGTGTTGCCGAGGCGGCTTTGAGAAGAGTTGCCGATAACACAACTTATGCACTCAAAGAGATTGAGTACTGCGGTATCAGAGGTCTTGAAGGTGTCAAGGCGGCTTACATCACTCTCGGTGAAACTGCGCTCAGAGTTGCCGTTGTTTCAGGGCTCGGAAATGCCGATGCGCTTATTGAAAAAATCAAGAGCGGTGAAGAGCACTTTGACTTTGTTGAAGTTATGGCTTGCCCTATGGGTTGTATCGCAGGCGCAGGTCAGCCGTTCTCATATGTTCAAGGCAAAAAAGAGCGTGCAAAGGGACTTTACACAACCGATAAGTCAGCTATGGTTAAGCGTTCAAACGAAAACCCCGTTGTGCTTGATATGTATGCGAACGGTGTCCTCAAAACTCGTGCCCATGAACTGTTGCACGTTCACTACCACACTTGTGAGTAATTATTACAATAGAGAAATCCCCCACATTTCTTAATGGAACGTGGGGGATAATTTTTTATTCAACCGTAACTGATTTTGCAAGGTTTCTTGGCTTATCCGGGTCGTTCCCTCTGTCGATTGATGCATAATACGCAAGCAACTGGAGCGGAACTACTGCCGTAATAGGCATAAGAAGCTCTTCTGAGTGTGGGATTTCAATAACATAATCAGCCACACCCTCTTTTAATTCTCTTGCACAGGAATCTGTGCATACGAGAATAATATTTGCACCTCTTGACTTAACCTCAACAATATTGCTGATTGTCTTTGGAATTACATCTGTCTGGGTTGCAATTGAGATTACAGGCATATTTTCATCAATGAGTGAAATTGTGCCGTGCTTGAGTTCACCTGCCGCATAGCTCTCAGAATGAATATAAGAAACTTCCTTGAGTTTGAGTGAACCCTCCATAGAAAGCGCATAGTCAAGACCTCTTCCGATGTAAAGAAGGCTGTCTGCACCGATAAGCTTTGTTGAAATATACTTGCACTTATCTTCGCAATTATCAATAACATACTGAACTGCTTCAGGCATTTTCATCAATGCCGAAACAAGTCTTCTACACTCAGCCTCACTTACAGTCTCCTTTGCAAGAGCAAGCTCAAATGCAAATAGATACATAACCGAAAGCTGTGTGATATAAGCCTTTGTTGAAGCAACCGCAATTTCAGGACCTGCAAGTGTATAAATAAGCATATCAGCTTCACGAGCAATCGAACTGCCCTTTGCATTTACAATTGCAAGTGTAGTTGCACCCTTCTGCTTTGCAAGGCGCATTGCAGCAAGGCTGTCGGCAGTTTCACCCGACTGTGAAATTATAATAACAAGGTCACCCTCGCCTACAATCGGATTTCTGTAACGATATTCTGATGCAATGTCAACTGTAACAGGAACTCTTGCGAGATCCTCAATCACATATTTACCCACCATACCTGCGTGCATAGCTGTACCACAGGCAACAATTGTTATATTTTTGAAAGTTCTGAGCTTATCAAGCGTAATACCGCACTCTTCAAGACATGGAAGACCGTCCTTGATTCTCGGAATAATTGTTGTTCTGATTGCTGTAGGCTGTTCGTTGATTTCCTTAATCATAAAGTGAGGATATCCTCCCTTTTCAGCGGCTTCCATATCCCAGTCAGCAGTCTTGAGTTCCTTTTCAATCGGCTCAAGACGCTCATCAACAAATGAAACACCATCTGTTGAAAGTGTTGCGATTTCATCGTGGTCAAGAAGATAATAATCCCTTGTGTATTGCAAAATCGCAGGAACGTCTGATGCGATGAAACATTCACCATCTGCAACACCTACAATGAGCGGACTCTCTCTGCGCACTGCAAAAACTCTGTCAGGAAAATCCTTGAACATAATTCCGAGTGCAAACGACCCTTTGAGGTCAGCCATTACGTTATCGATTGTCTCAATCGGATTTCCGTTGTACTTATAATCAAGAAGTTGTGCCACAACTTCTGTATCCGTATCACTTAAAAACTCTCTTCCCTTTGAAACGAGAAATTCCTTAAGCTCTATGTAATTCTCGATAATACCGTTGTGCACGATTGTAACTCTTGCACCACTGTGAGGATGTGAGTTCACATCTGAAGGCTCACCGTGAGTTGCCCAGCGTGTATGACCGATACCAATGTGACCTTCGGGCTTCCCTACTACAGTAAGCTTATCTTCAAGATCCTTGAGCTTTCCTTTTGTCTTTACTGTCTTTATCTCATCACCCGAAAAAACCGCAATACCCGCAGAATCATAGCCTCTGTACTCAAGCTTGGTAAGCGCACTTACAAGTACTTCACTGCAGTCTTTCGGACCTACATATCCAACTATGCCACACATATATATTCTCCTTTATATTTGATATACCTATCTTTATAATAAATAGATTTCGTTATTTATATAATTATTCTATTTGTTCTGCCATCTTAATTTTCGTTCTTTTGTTTACATTACAAAATTTGCATCCATGACAATAGCTTTTCTGAAAAAAACTTATAATATTTCTTCTGGAGGTTTCAACATCGTCTGTTATTTCAAATATATCAGAATCAGGTAATTCAATTAATCCGAGTTCATATGCATTGCTTATTCTTGGACACAGGAATAATTTTCCGTTATTATATTGCTTTGCTATTCCAAAAAAGCAGTTGTAAGACATGCCAATCATCGATATTCTCATATGATGATAGTTTTTAACCTCACCGTAATCATACCAGAATCTATTTTCATCATGATAAAAAAAGGTATTAACATTATGCTCTTTGCATAGTTGCTTTATAATCGGATAATTATCCATATTCTGATCATACTGACTGAAATGTATACAAACTCTTGTGTTGCTTAGAAATTTCAGCAATTCCTCAGAAGGAATTCTTTTTCCGTTTGAAACCAAACGAATTTCTCCGACCTTGTCGCAGTTCAATACATACTCTACAATTTTGAATAGGTTTTCTGATAATAATGTTTCTCCGCCCACAAGAGATAAAACTTTAATATATGATACAGCGTTTATAAGATTATCAAAGTTCTTCTTAAAGTCTTCAAACGACAAATCTCTTGCATTACTGCCATAGCATGGAATTAAATGACCGCAGTTTTTGCATTTCATATTGCAACGTGTTGTAATACGCATTTCAATATAAGGTAACACAAAATCAGAGTTTTTGATATCTTCACCTAATTTTTTCTTTTTCTTTATAATAATCGGAAAACTAATAAGATTTAAAATATTTTTTATATGAGTTTTCATTCTGTAAACAACATCTGACATTTGGTTCTCCTTATCAGCCCTATTTTATCAATCGAATTATAATAAAACTTTCGGGGCTAATTTTATATTTATTGCATTCATAACAGTAGGTAAAATACAATACATCGTATAATTAATCTTCAAAACGGTTTTTAATTTCTTACATTTTAAAGTCTTTAAAATATTTTTACGTGCAAATTTTTTTAACTCATATAAGCATTTCTTATATTTTGAAAACTTAACCTTCTGAGTTCTTGCCGAAAAACTTAAAATTTCCTCACAGACTCTTGCATAACTTCTGTAAGCAAGTTCAATAAGACCTTCTTCCAAAGCTACATTCTCTAAAGCAATAAAGCTTTTAATCGTAGCGAAATTATGGATGTCAAATGGTTTTCTTGATGCTGAAAGATAGTTTTTCCTATT
>JBGUUJ010000132.1:0-11922 GCA_045133455.1 Ruminococcus sp. | reverse complement strand
CTTGTGGGACTTGCAGACGGTATTGTAGATATAGTTGAAACAGGTTCAACTCTCAAGGCGAACGGTCTGGAAGTAATCGAGTGGGTAACAGATATTTCAGCAAGACTTATTGCTAATACTGCAAGCCTTAAGCTCAGAAAGAACGAAATAGAGGAACTTCAGAAAAAATTGGAGGCTGTAACACAATGATAACAACAGTAACAGCAGACGGAAAGAGAGAATACGAATTTATTGAACTTCTTAAGAAAAGAGCTCAGAATTCGGATAAAAACGTAATTCCTACCGTATCAGAGATTATAGAAAATGTGCGTAAAAACGGTGATAAGGCTGTAGAAGAATACACAATAAAATTTGATGGTAAAGCTCCTGAAAAGACTGAAATTACTGCAGATGAAATTGATTCGCTCATTTCAAAGTGTGATAAGGATTATCTTGAAACAGTTAAAAAAGCGGCTGAAAACATTGCTGATTTCCATAAAAGACAGCTTCAACAGAGCTGGCTTACAACTAAGGCTAACGGTGTAATTATGGGGCAGAGAGTTCGTGGACTCAAACGTGTCGGAATCTATGTTCCCGGCGGTACAGCTGCATATCCTTCATCGGTACTTATGAACGCTATTCCTGCAAAAATCGCAGGTGTTGAAGAAGTTATAATGTGCACACCTCCTCAGAAGGACGGAACACCTAACCCTAATATAATTGTAGCTGCAAAAATTGCAGGTGTAGACAGAATCTTTCTGATGGGTGGCTCTCAGGCTATTGCAGCTCTTGCATACGGTACAGAAACTGTTCCTAAAGTTGATAAAATCGTAGGACCGGGAAATATATTTGTAGCTACTGCGAAAAAGCTTCTCTATGGAACTGTTGATATTGATATGATTGCAGGACCGAGTGAGATTCTCATAATTGCAGATGATTCAGCTAATCCAAAGTTCCTTGCGGCTGATTTAATGAGTCAGGCTGAACACGACAAGCTCGCCTCATCAATTCTTCTCACAGATTCAGCAGAAATTGCTGAAAAGACAAAGAAAGAGCTTGAAATTCAGATGAAGAAACTTTCCAGAAATGAAATTATAAGTTCTTCACTTGATAATTTTGGTGCAATAATAGTTTGCAGTGATATGGCACAGGCGGTAGACTTCGCAAATGAACTTGCACCTGAACACCTTGAGGTATGTTGCAACAATCCTATGGAATATGTCGGAAAACTCGATAACGCAGGATCAGTGTTCCTCGGAAACTACAGTCCTGAGCCACTCGGTGATTATTTTGCAGGACCAAACCACGTTCTTCCGACAAGCGGAACAGCAAGATTTTTCTCGCCTTTGTCAGTTGACAGCTTCATAAAGAAGTCGAGTTTCATTTATTACACGGAGGACGCTTTGAGAAAAGATGCTGAGGACGTAATAAGATTTGCTGATACAGAAGGCTTGACAGCACATGCAAATTCAATTAAGGTGCGTTTTGATTTAGATTAAGACAGGAATGTTTTTATGAATTATGAACTTAACAAAAAAATCCGCAATCTTCAGCCTTATGAGCCGATAAGCGGTACATATAAAATAAGGCTTGATGCTAATGAATGCCCTGTAAGTTATCCTGAGGATATTATGAAGCAGGTGAGAGAGGCAGTTGAAAAAGTTGATTTCAACCGCTATCCTGACCCAATGGCTACGGAAGTTGTTAATTCTTTTGCCGAGTTTTACGGTGTAAATCCTGAACTTGTAACGGCAGGCAACGGTTCAGATGAACTTATCTTTATGATTGAGTCAGCGTTCCTTGAAAAGGGCGATAAGATGCTTGTTGCTGCACCTGATTTTTCAATGTATAACTTTTATTCTTCGATCTGTGAAGTTGAGTGCGATACATTTTTTAAAGATGAAAATTTGAATATTGATGTTGATGCAATCATTAAGAAAATTAATGACGATAATATAAAGCTTTTGATTTTCTCAAATCCCTGTAATCCTACAGGACTGGGAATAACAGCTGATGAAGCAAAAAAACTCGTGAGTTCCGTAAATGCTCTTGTTATTTTAGATGAAGCTTATATGGACTTCTGGAATGAAAGCTTAATTACAGAAACGGATAAATATTCAAATCTTATTATTCTCAGAACAGCATCAAAGTCTGTAGGTTCTGCGGCATTAAGACTTGGTTTTGCGGTGGCAAATAAAACGATTTCAAATGCTGTAAAAGCGGTAAAATCTCCGTATAATGTAAACAGTATTTCACAGGCAATCGGCAGTGTAATATACAAAAACAAAGAATATTTATTAAATCGCCAAAAATCAATTGTCAGAAACAGAGAAAAGTTGTATAATGGTTTAGTAAAGATTTCTGAAAATCAGAAAGATTTTAAGGTTTTCAACAGCTGTGCCAATTTTATCTTTGTAAAAACTCCCTACGGTAAAGATATCTGGGAGCATTTAAAGGATAATTCAATTGTAATTAGATATATGGGTGATCATATCAGAATTACAGCCGGTACTGAAGGAGAGGTTGATGAAACTTTAAAATGCATAAGCGAATTTTTTTCGAGGTGAGCCGATGCGTTGCGCTACAGTTGAAAGAAAAACAAAAGAAACCGACATTAAACTCAGTTTAAATCTCGACGGTGGAAATATTTCAATAGATACAGGTGTAGGTTTTTTTGACCATATGCTCAATTCTTTTGCTACTCACGGTGGATTTGGAATTGAACTTACAGTAAAAGGTGATCTTGAAGTTGATGAACATCACACAATTGAGGACACAGGTATTGTACTCGGCAAAGCGTTTGAAAAGGCTTTAGGTGACAAGAGTTCAATTGACAGATTCGGAAGTTTTTATGTACCAATGGATGAGGCTCTTGCTTTTGCTTCTGTGGACATCAGCGGAAGACCGTTTCTTGTATTTGATGCTGAATTTCCACAGGACAGATGTGGGGGTTATGATTGTTCAATGACAGTTGAATTTATGCGTGCTTTTGCTTATAATGCAGGCATTACACTGCATATGAAGTCTATGTATGGTGATAATTCACATCACATTATAGAGGCTCTGTATAAAACAGTTGCACACGCATTGCGACTTGCGGTTAAGCAGAACACATCAAATAAGCCTCTTTCCACAAAGGGAGTGTTATAAATGATTATTTTACCTGCTATAGATATTAAAGACGGCAACTGTGTTCGTCTGTTCAAGGGTGACTATGCGACTGTAGAGAAGGTTGCAGAATCTCCTTATATAGCTGCTCAGTGTTTTGCAGAAGCAGGAGCTGAGTGGATGCATATGGTTGACCTTGACGGTGCAAAAGATGCAAAGCTTGTCAATGCTGATTTGATTGCTGATGTTGCAAAATCATCAGGTCTGTCAGTAGAAGTCGGCGGCGGTATCAGAGATATGAAAGCTGTCGATTATTATCTTTCAAGAGGAATTGACCGTGTTATCTTAGGTTCAGCTGCTGTAAAAGATCAGCAGTTCGTTATTGATGCAGTAAATAATTACGGCGATAGAATTGTCGTAGGAATTGATGCAAAGGACGGAATGGTAAGAGCTGAGGGTTGGCTTGATAATTCAGATATCAATTACATAGAGCTTGCAAAGCGTATGGAAGATGTCGGAGTGAGAACAATTGTTTTCACTGATATTGATCAGGATGGTACTCTTGCAGGACCTAACCTCAAACAGCTTGATGACCTCGTTCATCAGGTTAACTGTAATGTAATTGCAAGCGGTGGTATAGCTGTTTTAAAGGATATACTTAACCTTGCTGAGCTTGATGTTTACGGAGCAATCAGCGGTAAAGCTATATATACAGGGAAGCTTGATTTAAAACAAGCTATTGAAATGACAAGAAAAATTTAAGGTGTATTATGGATTTAGAAAAATATTTTGCTAAGGCTGACCTTATTCCTGCAATTATTCAGGAAAAGGCAACCGGTGAAGTTCTTATGCTTGCATATATGAACAGAGAAAGTATGAAGAAAACTTTTGAAACAGGATACACTTGGTTCTGGTCAAGAAGTAGACAAGAACTTTGGAATAAAGGTGCCACTTCCGGACATCTTCAAAAAGTTATAGATATTTTTGCAGACTGTGACGACGATACCTTGCTTATTACTGTTGAACAGACAGGTGCGGCTTGTCACACTGGAAATCACACATGCTTTTTTAAAAAATTAAAATAAGAGGTATTTTATTATGAATGACAGAGAAGTACTTGCAGCACTTTACGCTACAGTAATAAATAGAAGAGATAATCCTAAGGAAGGTTCATACACCTGCTATCTTCTTGATAAAGGTCTTGACAAGATTCTTAAAAAGGTAGGTGAGGAGTGCAGTGAAACTATTATTGCTGCTAAAAATGGCGATAACAGTGAAACTGTATATGAAATAGCTGACCTTATCTATCATCTTACCGTTATGATGGTGCAGCAGGGAATTGA
Organism: Ruminococcus sp.; assembly: GCA_045133455.1. Taxonomy (GTDB): domain Bacteria; phylum Bacillota; class Clostridia; order Oscillospirales; family Acutalibacteraceae; genus Ruminococcoides. The sequence continues at coordinate 7,492 of JBGUUJ010000132.1, read as the reverse complement.
CCTTGAAGATGTTCTTATAGAACTCGACAAGAGAAGTGAAAAAACAGGCAATTTGAAGAATTTCCATGTTGTTGATAAGAATTCCTGATAAAACAGAAGCCCTATGACATTGTCATAGGGCTTTTAAATAAAACTATGTAGAGTTAAGCATGAGCAGGAACAAATTTTGTAACAGCCTGCTTAAATTTATCATCAGGCTCATGTTCAAGAAGAAGTTCCATAGGACGGGAAACATCTATTGAAAACACTCCTATTAAGGAATGTGCGTCAACTGTATAGTCGCCACTTCTGAGCATCATCATCACATCGGGAAATTTAGCAAGTGTTTCAAAAATCTCGATTAACCCATTTTTGTTTTTAGCGGCTATTGGCATAGAAAACAAAGAAATCACCTCATAAAATTATTATCATCTTGATATATATTATCATTAATTATTGCGATAATCAATGCAAAATAATGAATTTTTGTAATTTCAACTATTTGTATAAAAAAGGAAGATTTTTAGATGAATTTTAATATACTTACACTCGGTTGCAAAGTTAATCAGTACGAATCTCAGGCTATGCGTGAGGATATGTTACGTCACGGATACGAATTATCTGATGATAAGGAAGTTGCTGATATCACAATAATCAACAGTTGTACAGTAACATCGGTGAGTGATGCGAAAAACCGAAAGCTTATCAATAGAGTTCGCAGAATGAATCCTGAAGGAATAATAATCCTTACAGGCTGTATGCCTCAGGCTTTTCCTGAGGAAAGTGAGAATTTCAGGAATTGCGATATAGTTTTGGGTAATGCAAAACGTGCAGAGCTTGTTCCTTCAATAGAGAAATTTATTGCTCAAAAACACGGATTTGTCAATATAACAGAACATCCCTGCAAAAATGAAGTTTTTGAAAATCTTTCTGTATCATCACTTGGAGAACATACAAGGGCCTTTATTAAGATAGAAGACGGCTGTAACAGATTCTGTTCATATTGTATTATACCTTATGCACGAGGCAGAGTGAGATCCAAAGCTCTTGCAGATTTAAAAACAGAAATTGAAAATGTTGCATCAAACGGTTATAAAGAAGTTGTATTAGTTGGTATCAACCTTTCTGCATACGGTTTAGGTGAAGATTTTGACCTTGGAGATGCAGTTGAAACTGCTTGTGCGGTAGAAGGGATTGAAAGAGTGCGTCTAGGTTCAATTGAGCCTGAGCAAATGGACGAGAATCTTATTTCCCGACTTGCTGCACAGGAAAAGTTCTGTCCTCAGTTTCATTTGTCACTTCAAAGCGGTTCTGATAACACATTAAAGGCTATGAACCGTCATTATGACAGCAAAGAATATGCTCAGATTGTTGAAAACCTTAGAAATAAATTTGAAAATTCTTCAATGACAACCGATGTAATGGTTGGCTTTGCAGGTGAAACTGAAGAGAATTTCAAAGATTCAATGGATTTTGTAAAAAGCATTGGCTTTGCAAAGGTGCACGTTTTTCCGTATTCACAAAGAAGAGGCACAAAGGCGGCAACAGCTCCTAATCAGGTGAATCCCGCTGAAAAGGAGAGAAGAGCAAAAATTATGGGTGAACTTGTAGAAAACTCTCGTCTTAAATTTCTTAGTTCACAGGTTGGACTCATAGAAGATGTGCTTTTCGAGCGACTCAGACATGGCTATCTTGAAGGTTATACAAAGAATTACACACCTGTTCATGTTATCTCTGATGATTCAAGTCTTTGCGGTACAATTAGGAAAGTAAGACTTACAAGCGTTTGTGATGATTGTTGTATTGGTGAGTTAGAGTAAGTTGTTTCTCAGATTTTGCATCTCTAGCAGGCTGTTTTCATCAGTAAGGCTCGAATAGCTGTAGAGCATAAAACCGCCTGTATGGCTTTCATTTTTGATAATAGCGTACTCCTGAGACAGTACATCATCTGAGTTTTGCCATGTACCTTCATCATTGTCGGTACAGGCCTTATAGCCTGCGAGACCAATATAGAGATTTACATTTTTATCATATTCAAGTGATAACCAGCTTTCAAGGCAATCTTCAAATGTCAGAGCAGGATTTTCGAGACTGAAATATACTTGAGGGCAGATATAATCTACAAATCCTTTGCAAGCACACCAGGATTTTACATCTGCATATAGCTCATCGTTATTATTAATGTTCCCTTGTGGTGAAACACCGAACACAACGTCGTCTGTTGTGTTGTGAACAGTTCTGTAAACTTCGCAGATAAGCATATTTACATTTGCTTTTCGCCAATTATCAATATTCATACTGTTTAAGTTACCGACTGATGAAACATATTCTATATATTCGTTTTCATCGTTATTTCCAATATCTGACGGATAGAAGTAGTCATCAAACTGAATACCGTCTACGTCATAATTTTTTATGATTTCTTCGACTCCGTCACAAATAAGCTGTCTTACTTTTTCATCTGACGGATCAAGAATAATACCGCTTTCGGTTTCTATTCCTAAGCTTTTATCTTTTATGTAAGGATTATCAGAGGACAGTTCTGATGGTGTGTTATTTAAAGTAACTCTGTATGGATTTATCCACGCATGTATTTTTAACTCGTATTTTCTGCATATTTCACACATTATTTCAAGCGCATCATAACCCGGATTCTTCCCCTGTGTGCCTGTGAGAATGTGTGACCAAGGGTAGTACGAAGATTTGTATAATGCATCACCGAAAGGTCTAACTTGTACTATTAAAGTATTAAAGCCAAATCCCCTGCAATTTTTTGCTATCTCATCAAACTTACTTCTAAAAGCTGACTCGCTTTTATCTTGGTCGTTTGCCATACTCAGTTCCATATAGGTTATCCAAATACCACGCATTTCATCTGTGTTAAGGGGAACGCTATCTACGGTTGCACTGTTGTTTTCTGATTCATTGACTGATATGGTTTGCTTGCTGTCAGTTTTTACAGTGCTGTTATCAGTATTACCCGTACTTACAGCGATAATACATACAAGTATTGAGATTGAAATCAGTAGCGGTATGACTTTTTTAAAATTCAAAATTATCATCCTTCGGAGTTTTTATGAACATTATATTTTATATTCTGATAATTTATTTGATTGTAATAAATATTGTTTCAATAGCCTTAACGGTGTATGACAAATATTGTGCCGTGAAAAGGCGTTGGCGTATAAAGGAGAGCACTTTACTTTTACTTTCCGCAATTGGCGGAAGTATCGGTATGTATCTGACAATGTATATAATACGTCACAAAACAAGACATATTAAGTTTATGCTCGGAATCCCTGTAATATTAATAATTCAGGTGATAATAATTTTCGCAATATGGAGTGCAATGAATGGCTGAACAACTGAAATTTACCGTTCCAATTGAATATAACAATGTCAATGCACTGCGATTTTTTAAAGAGTATTGCGGATTGTCTTCAAGAATGATAACACGTCTCAAACGAGAAAAAGATGGTATTTTGATGGGCGGAAAAATTTTGAGAACAATTGATTCTGTTCATACAGGAGATATAGTTTTAATAAATATGCCTGATGAAAGTTCTCAGATTGTGCCTGTAAAGGGAGAGCTGGATATTGCATACGAGGACGAACATCTTCTTATTGTAAACAAACCTCCTTCAATGCCTGTTCATCCTGTAAAACAGCATCAGAAGGATACACTTGCGAATATTGTGTCTTACTATATGCGTAGCAAGGGAGAAAACTATGTTTTCAGAGCACACAACAGGCTTGATAAAGATACATCAGGACTTGTAGTGATTGCAAAAAACAGATATTGCGCAAACTCCTTGAAAAATACAGTTGAAAAGACCTATTATGCGCTTTGTCACGGAAAAATAGAGAAGGGAGGAACTGTCAGAGCACCTATAGGTCTGAAAGAAGAATCGAAAATGGTGAGGTTTATTCTTGAGGGCGGATCTCCTGCAATTACACATTACGAAGTGGTGAAATCATGTGATGAATTTTCTTTCATAAGGCTTAGGCTTGAAACAGGAAAGACTCATCAAATAAGATGTCATATGTCATCACTCGGACATCCTTTGCTTGGAGATGATTTATACGGAGGAAGCCTCGAATTTATTTCAAGGCAGACTCTTCACTGCGGAAAAATTGAACTTATTCATCCCATAAGCGGAAATAAAATTATTGTTGAACGTGATATACCTGATGATATGAAAAATATTTTAAACAGTATAGAGAAAGAGGATTGATCGAAAGTTTCGGTCAATCCTCTTTTAATAAAAAATATTCAACTTTGTATTACTTCGTAAATTTTAAATCCGTCAATTTCATTAACCTGATTATAGGTTACAATCTTTCCGCTTTCAGCATAATTCTGAGTAAAGTATCTTTCTTTTTTGAAAGTAATGTTTTTGTCTATAACATAAATCTTATTATTGGTAAGCACTGCTTCATAGATATTTTCAGACATATTGCGTTTTCTCAGTGTTTCATCGTGATGAAAATATCCGAATCCGTCGACGTTTTCAACGAAAGAATTTCTGAACCCCCATAACGGATGTACATAGTTTTCGGAATATTTGAAATAATCTTCAGCGGTAGCTATATCAAGTACATAATATCTGTCGGGGTGCCTGTTAATTTCAGAGAAAAGACTCTGTGGCTTATCCTTAATGTTTATCGGATTATAATTAATAATATAAGCGATGCTGTATCCTGCGAGCAAGCAAACGATACCTAAACCAGACAAAATCATTGTCCTTTTCTTAATTCCCGAACAAGACTCCTTAAATCTTGGACGCAATTGTTCAAAATTAAATGAATAAAGAAGGAATACAAACATGAACAGCCATATACCGTAAATATGATAGTTCTGTACTGAGTAATAGTACCTTAATATTAGACTTGCTGTAAAGCCTGTGAGCAGATACAGGAAAGGGAAGAAGGCAAATCTTTTCTTCTGAAGGACTATAAATAGAACTGAAATAGCAACAAAAGCGATTATCAATACACAATAGCTATCAAATAGAACTATATGACCTGAAATGTCCATAAAAACATTTCCTGCAGAGAACAGCAAACTTTTGCAGTTCTCATTATGCTGAATTTCAGATACCTGCTTCAAAGCTTCATTATTCAAAGACTTATCGGCATCATAATAACCGTTTTTGAGAAGCTCATAATCACTTTCGGTAGTAATTCCAACAGAATTGAACTCCTCTTTATGATCGTTATAGTCAGGATAGGGGAGATTGTTTATTGAATCGGTAAGACTTGCATATTCATAATAATCAGATGCTTCGTTCGTTGCGTGATTCACAGATAACGAATATTGATTAAGCCCCATAACAACAAGTACAACAAAAGTGAAAATCAATAAAAATGGTCTGAAATACCAAAAAAACTTACGAAACTGAATTTTATATTTTCGCTTGGAAATCATATCGCCAATAAAAAATGCGATCCCAAATGCAAGTGCAATAAAAAAATATCTGTAGTCAAGAAATGAACCGAAAGCAATTTCAGTAACACCAATCCAGCATGGGAGATTGTATCTTTTGTTATGGACTGCGTTAAGTATGAGCAGGAAACCGGCTGTAAGAAGAATAGCTGATGTTTTACTGCTCTGAACAGCAGAATAGTGATTCAATGAGAATAGAATATTCAGAATCACAGTGACAACTAAAGCTTTTCTTTTGCTGTATTTATCAGCAAATACATAGGTTATGGAAATGAATGATACACATGATAATAAAACCTGTGATAGCACAAACACGTTGAAATCTGTAAATGCATATTGTACAGAGCCGATTAAGGTGGAAAGAATATAATTTATTGTATGACTGTAGTAAAAATGATTTTGGCAGATGTACAGTGAATTATAAAAATCTTTGCTGTCATCGTATGAAAATGATGTAATTTGTATGCAGAACAGCATAATAAATATATTCAGAACTACAGCGAAAAGCCAGTTGCTTTTCAAAATGTTCAATATTTTTTCTTTCATAAATCATCTGCTCCTGAATTTTAAATTTCTTATCTGTAACCTCTTTCTTTCTGCTCATTAATAATGAGATTGAGATTAGCTTGTTCGTATTTGTTGAAAGTTACATACTTGCTGAATTCATCGGCTGTGTACTTTGGTTTATACCATGATTTTGAATTGAAATAAGCAGAAATATTTGAATCTTTAAAAATTCTGCCTCTCCTTGCATAGATTTCATTGAGTGAAAGATTAAGATTTTCTCTGCTAAGTGAAGAAACTTCGGATTCACTCAGATAAGTTGTTGAACTGTTTGCAAAAATATAATCATTGCTTGTATTGCTGTTATTATTGTTGATAGCCTGAACTGCTGAAGTTTCATTGTTAACAGCTTCTGTCTCTTCAACAGTTTCCTCAGGTCCGAGAGAAATATCAAGTGTAACAACTGTACCTGATGAAGCTGCAGTGTCTCCGACAGGTGTCTGAGAAATTACATATCCTGCAGGCCATTCTGAACTATATTCATAATTACCTGTTTCAACAACGTATCCCTCCTGCTCAAGAAGCTTTTTAGCATAGCTGTAACCGTAACCAACCACAGGAATAACATTCTTTTCAGTTGCTGTTGTAGTTGGTTCAACTGTTGTGTTAGGAATAGTTGTAACAGGCACTGTTGTGGTTTCTTCGGTTGCAATGGTTGTCTCCGAAACAGTTGTAGTTTCCTTATTATCAGTTGATTTGCCGGAAATTCCGCTGACTATACAGAAAGCTACAAATCCAAGAGCTGCAAGAATTACAATAACACTTACCGCAATTATTATTTTGTTTTTCTTGTTACAACCTGTTGATTCAGAGGGTTCATTATCGAAATCCTCTTCAAAAACATTGTATTCCTTGTCATTGTCTACATCATACTCTGTTTTTTCAGTAGTTTTAGTCTTAGGTTTTGCAGATACATTTTCTTCGAAGAAGTCGCCGTAATCATTTTCTTTAGCCTGTTGCTGGAAGTTTTTAGCTTTATTCTGAACCTCAAAGTTATCAAACAGATTGCTATCGAATTCAACGCTTTTTGCAGGAACAGGTTTTTCCTGGATAACTTCTGGTTCAATGTTTTCTTCATCGTCAGATTTATCTTCAACAACTTCCGTAACTTCTTCTATTTCAAAATTTGTTTCTTCAAAATCTAAGTTATTTTCTTTCGGCTCAGTTTCAGTAACAGGAACCTCTTCTGCTGTTTCTGTATCCTGAGATGGTTGTACTTCTTCAGGAATGGGAGTTATATCTTCTACAGCACCCGAGAGGGGGAAGACTTCATTTGCAGCATTTGCTGTGTTGTCATATTCTTCGTAATCATATTCTTCAAATACATTTCCTTCAAAATCAGTAGTTTCCGGAATGATTAAATCTTCGGGTTTTGAATCAACTGATTCACTTTTTATTGAAGTAAGAGCATTTTTGATATTACCTGCATTTTTCCATCTGTTTTCGTTGTTCGGCTGACAAGCAATTACAATTACACTCTTGAGTTTCTCACTTCCGTGAACC
>JBGUUJ010000131.1:0-10452 GCA_045133455.1 Ruminococcus sp. | reverse complement strand
TTCAAAGAAATGTAGCAGTTACCGACATATCGAGTTTACGGTTGGGCAACGAACTCCTTAATGAAGTTTGCTCAAAGAAATGTAGCAGTTACCGGCATATCGAGTTTACGGTTGGGCAACGAACTTCTTAATGAAGTTTGCTCAAAGAAATGTGACAGTTACCGACATATCGAGTTTGCGGTTGGGCAACGAACTTCTTAATGAAGTTTGTTCAAAGAAATGTAGCAGTTACCGACATATCGAGTTTACGGTTGGGCAACCGACGTCTGAACTGAGTCCGACCTGTCTGCCCAAATTTAAAAAAAATTAAAATGTAATGGTGAAAGTTGTTCCGCTTTCACTGCTTTCAAGAGTTACCTTACCGCCGTGAAACTCTGCGATATGCTTTACGATAGCGAGTCCCAGACCTGTACCGCCCGTTTCCTTAGAACGACTCTTGTCAACACGGTAGAATCTCTCAAAAATTCTCTTATGATGCTTTTCGGGGATTCCTATACCAGTATCAGAAACCTTGATAACTGCGTTGTCAGCACAATTCTTTATCGATATTTTAACACTTCCCTGCGGAAGATTGTATCTTATCGCATTGTCGCAGAGGTTATAGATAAGCTCGTATAGCTGGTTACGAATTCCGCTGATGATTGTTTTTTCAGCTTCAACAGTGATTGTAACATCGCTCTTCTCAGCATTTGCACGCAAATCTTCCGCAACCTCATAGGCTATAGCGGAAAGGTCTACCTCCGTGAAGTCCTCATCAGCAGATCTCTCGTCAAGCTTTGAAAGCTCCATAATATCGCCGATGAGCGTAAGAAGTCGTCCCGACTCCTTGTGAATCTTTCCTGCAAATCCCTGAATGTCATCGGGTTTTGCAAGTCCGCTTGCTATGATTTCGGCATATCCGGAAATTGATGTGAGAGGTGTTTTCAGCTCGTGGGTTACGTTTGCGGTAAACTCACGACGCATCTTTTCAGCCTTTTTCTTAGCAGAAACGTCAATCATAAGACAGATTACACCGTTCTGTCTGCCGTTTGAATAAACAGGGTTGGTGATAATCTGAAGAATTCTGCCCTTGATAGTCATATCACCGCTTTTTCCCTCACCATTTATAGCACTTTCAACGCAGTCAATTACCGTTTCGTTGCGGGAATATTCGTTGATACTTCCTCCGCTTATCTCGTCTTTCTCAGCTCCGATAAACTTTGTGGCAGAATGATTTATCATAAGCACGTTTTTGTCCATATCAATCAGAATGAATCCCTCTGACATATTCTGGATAAGCGTGTCGATTTTGTCTTTTTCAAGCTGAAGTTTTTTAATCTGGCTTCTGATTTCCTTTCGCTGACTGCTGATTGTCTCTGTCAGCGGTTCAAGCTCGACATAAGGGGTATTTTCGTTATTTGAAGTCATATTTTCAATCGGCTCAACAAGCCTTCTTGTCGATTGTCTTGACATTGCAGCACAAATTACAAACACAACCGCTATAATAATTATTATAGTAGGGAAAATCTGTATAAATATTCCGAGCAGACTTTCAACAGACTTTGACACTCGGAGCACGTTACCGTCATCGGTTTTCACTGCATAATAATAAGTTGTGCTGTTGAACGTTTCCGACATTCTGTTGCTTGAACCCTCGCCATCTTTGAGTGCCTGAACAAATTCAGGTCGGTCACTGTGGTTCTGCATTGCATTTTTGTCAATAGAGCTGTTGTCATAGAGAACATTTCCCTTTGCATCTATAAGGGTTACACGCACATTATCGTAGTGATATCCGTTTTCAAGCGACTCTTTGCCGTTTGTGTTGTAAGTAGTTGCAAGCACCTGCCCGAAGTCTTTGATGTTCGACTCCTCGTAGTTTGCAAATACAAACCAAAATGCCCCTGTAGTAAAAACAGCCGTCAGCAGAATGGATACCATTGCGATGACGGCAAATCTTTTTAATAATCTTTTACGAAGTTTCAACCCTTACTCACCCGCCTTATATCCGACATTTCGTACGGTTTTGATAAGGTTTCCGCAGTTGCCAAGCTTCTGTCTGAGGGTTGTGATGTGCATATCAACGGTTCTGCTCTCGCCCTCAAAATCATAACCCCACACGTTGAGAATAATGTTTTCTCTTGTGAGAGCCATACCCTTGTTCTTGAGGAGATATTTCAGAAGTTCATACTCCTTGAAAGTCAGGGTACAGACTTCTCCGTCGCTTGTTACAATATGCTTTGAATCGTCAAATACGATTCCGCCGAGGGTAATTACCTCCTGCTTAATGTCAGACGAACATCTGCGAAGGATAGCTCTTACTCTTGAAATGAGTTCAAGCACCGAAAATGGCTTTGTTATGTAGTCGTCAGCACCCATATCAAGCCCTTTGACCTTATCCATTTCGCTTGTCTTTGCGGTGACAAGGATAACAGGAATTGACTTTGTGACTGCGTCCTGCCTGAGCTTTTCAAGAACCGACAAGCCGTCAAAGTCGGGAAGCATAACGTCAAGTATTACAAGTTGCGGAAGTTCAGCCGTGCAGGCTCTGAAAAAGCTTTTACTTTCAGAAAAGCTCTGAACATCATATCCGCTGTTTTTAAGAGCATAAGTTTCAAGCTCTCTGATATCTGTATCGTCTTCAACTATATAAATCAGCATTTTTGTTACTCCTGTATTTGTGATTTCTTTATCATTATACCACAGGCATTAAAAAATTCAAAGGTTTTATTATCAATAATAGTATTATGTACAGCAAAAAGTCCCCTTTGACAAAAGAGGCTTATTGCATAAATACTAATCAAATTATTTTCACGAAATGCATCAATAACCGATATATCAATTTAACAGTTGGGGTCGAGTGCCTCGACACGCAATTCGGACAGACAGAAAGTTTCAGTAAAAAAACTCCCGTGCCCGACTTTAATGAAAGCAATGTATCAGTTACAAATATGGACATCAAACGTTTCTGCTAAAAAAACCTCTCTGCCCAAACTTAAAAGTCACGGCTTCCTGTTATTGAGAAGGAGACCCATTCGGCAACGTTTACTGCGTGGTCACCGATTCTTTCAAGGTACTTTGCAATCATCATAAGGTCAATAGCCTCTGTGCCGAGTTCCTTGTTGTTGTGAATAATTTCAACTGTTTCAGCCTTTACCCTGTCGAAGAGTTCATCAATCACATCGTCACGTCTGCTTACCGTCTTTGCAAGTTCAATATCTTTCTTGACGAATGCGTCAATTGCGAGAGTAACCATTTCAGATGCCTGCGATGCCATTTCTGCGATATGAGTCATATGAACCATATTGGATCTGTTCTTGATGTACTGAGCCATTTCGGCTATATCTATCGCCTGGTCGCCGATTCTTTCAAGATCTGTAATCATCTTGAGTGCAGATGAAACATATCTTAAATCCTGTGCAACAGGTGCCTGATGAAGAAGAAGTCTGAGACAATGGTTCTGAATCTTCTTTTCGGCAGAATTTATAAGTTCTTCGTTCTGCCTTGCATTTTCAAGCCCTTCGGTGTTTCCGCTTACGATAATATCAATCGTGTTTCTGATTGCCTTTTCAACAAGTGTTCCCATACCGATAAGCTGATTGTTGAGGTTTGCAAGTTCAATGTCAAAATATTCTCTCATTAGCCGAACCTTCCCGTAATGTATTCTTCAGTGCGTTTATCCTTTGGAGTTGAGAAGATTGAACCTGTGTCGCTGTATTCAACCATCTCTCCGAGCAGGAAAAATGCAGTGTTGTCTGAAATACGCAAAGCCTGTTGCATATTGTGTGTAACCATAATTATTGTGTAGTTATTCTTGAGTTTTAAACAAAGTTCCTCAATTTTGCCTGTTGAAATCGGGTCAAGAGCCGATGTTGCCTCGTCCATAAGAAGAACCTCAGGTTTAACTGCAAGTGCTCTTGCAATACAGAGTCGCTGTTGCTGACCACCTGAAAGTCCGAGTGCACTCTTTTTGAGTCTGTCCTTGAGTTCGTCCCATATAGCCGCATCTCTGAGAGATTCCTCAACTATTTGGTCAAGTTCACTTTTCTTTTTAATTCCGTGAGTGCGAGGACCAAATGCGATATTATCATAAACACTCATAGGAAACGGATTAGCCTTCTGGAACACCATTCCCACACGCTTTCTGAGAATATTTATGTCCATATCTCCGTAAATATCCTCACCATCAAGTCTGATATCGCCCGTAATCTTACAACCCTGAACAAGGTCGTTCATTCTGTTGAGCGACTTCAAAAGTGTTGACTTGCCGCATCCCGAAGGACCTATAAATGCTGTGATTTTATTTTTCTGCATACCGAGATTCACATTCTTGAGAGCGTGGAAATTCCCGTAATACAGGTTCATATCCTTTATAGAAAACTTATCCATTACTTATCCTTTCTTACTGCCGAGTTTTTTCGCAATAAACGCTGATAATGTGTTGATTCCGAAAACAAGTGCCACAAGCACCACAGCTGTACCCCAAGCCTGATCCGTGTGAAGTCCCTCATTCGCAAGAACATACATATGCACTGCAAGGGAACGTCCCGAACTCATCGGTGAGGCTGCATAACCTGTTGCCGAGCCATAGGTGTAGAGAAGTGCCGCAGTTTCGCCTACGATTCTGCCAACAGCTAAGATTACACCTGCAAGTATGCCGGGCATTGCGCTTGGAAGAATTATTCTGAAAATTGTTCTCAGCTTTCCTGCTCCGAGTCCGAAACTGCCCTCTCTGTATGAATCGGGCACTGTGAGAAGTGCTTCTTCGGTGGTTCTCATAATAGTAGGCAGAACCATTATTGCAAGTGTGAATGCACCTGCAAGCAGAGAGTAACCCCATTTGAGTGAATATACAAAAAACAGCATACCAAAAAGACCGTAAACAATTGAAGGAATTCCTGCAAGTGTTTCAGCCATAGTTCTGATGATTTTCACAAGTTTATTGCCTTTTTTTGCATATTCTGCAAGGTAAATAGCCGCACCCACTCCGAAAGGTACTGCAATAAGGAGAGTCATAAGAGTGAGCACTACCGTATTTATGATTGAAGGCATACACGAAACGTTGTCACTGTTGTATTCAAGCGAGAAAAGTTCGGGTGTAAGATTAGGCACACCTTTTATAAGTACATAGGCTATAATGAATATAAGTGCTGCTGCCGAAATTGCTGCGGCAACTGCAACAAGTATGAGCATAAGCAAGGAGAGGGGCTTTCTTTTGTACGCAATAAGCCTCTGTCTGAAGGTAACTTTATTTATCGCCTTGATAGATGATTTATCAGCCATTTTTCTCTCCTCTGCTCTTTATAGCCTGCATTGAAATTGTGATAAGTAAGATAAATACAAACAGCACCACCCCTGTTGCGATGAGTGCCTGACGATGCAGACCTGTTGAATATCCCATTTCGAGTACGATATTAGCCGTGAGTGTTCGCAGTCCGTCTGTGAGGCTGTCGGGAATCTGAACCTTATTGCCTGCGATGAGCACAACCGCCATTGTTTCGCCCAATGCTCTGCCTATACCGAGAACTATGCCTGCAAGCACACCTGACTTTGACGCAGGAAGGACAGTTCTGAACACACTTCTTTCCTTTGTTGCGCCGAGTGCAAGCGCACCCTCGTAATAACTTTCGGGCACGGCTCTGATTGAAGACTCCGAAACTCCGATTATGGTAGGAAGAATCATAATTCCGAGCACGATTGACGCCGCAAGCCAGCTTGAACCGTCTCCTCCGAAGTTTTCACGGATAAACGGCACTACTACCATAAGTCCGAAGAAACCGTAGACTATAGACGGAATACCCGCAAGCAGTTCAGTTGCAGGTTTAAGAAATTTATATATCGGAGCAGGACAGAATCTTGCAAGAAATACTGCTGTAAGCACACCTATCGGCACACCGATCACTATAGCTCCTGCTGTTACATAGATACTTGCAATAATCATATTGAATATTCCATAGCTTGCAGGCACGTTTGTAGGCGACCATTTCTGACCGCCTACAAAATCGAAGAAACCTATTTCAGCCATTGCCGGAACACCGTTCCAGAACAGGAATATACAGATTATTGCAACTGCCGCTATACTTGTGATAGCTGTCAGGAAGAAAACTCCCTGCATTGCTTTTTCTCTGATATTCAGTGTTCTCATTTAATGATGTCACTCCAGATTGTTGTTTCGCCTGTGTAGATTGCTTTGATCTGATCTACTGTGAGGTCATCGCAAGTGTTTGTCTGATTTACGATTACTGCGATACCGTCTTTTGCAATTGTTACAGGTGTAAGTAATTCTGCTTCTTCGTCCTTGAGGTCACGGGAAGCCATACCGATGTCGCAAGTGCCTTCCATTGCAGCCTGCATACCTGCTGATGAGTCAGATGACTGAATCTCAACTTCAGCGTTTGTGTTAATTGCCTTGTAAGCCTCTGCGAGTTTTTCCATTACAGGAGCAACTGATGATGAACCTGCGATTGTGATTTTGCCTTCAGGATTTGAACCGCTGTAAGTTTCTCCTTCTTCAACTGATACATAACCTTCGTCAGAAATTACCTGCTGACCGACTGAACTTAAGATATAGTCAACAAAGTCCTGAGCTACTTCGCTGAGTTCGCCCTTGTAAGCGATGTTGAACGGTCTGCTGATTGCATAGTCGCCTGATTTAACATTTTCTGCTGTTGCTTCAACGCCGTCAACCTTTACTGCCTTAACAGTGTCGTTGAGTGAACCGAGTGAAATGTAACCGATTGCTGCATCGTTATCCTTTACGTTTGTGATTACAGCCTCTGTGCTGTTGATTGTTACAGCTGATGCTGAAGTGTTGTCTGTCTTTGTGTCGCCGTCTTTTACAAGCACACCTGTAAGTTCTACGAATGCATCTCTTGTGCCTGAGCCTTCTTCTCTTGTTACTACTGTGATTTCCTTACTTGTGTCAAAAGCAGTGCTTTCTGCTGATGTACCTGATGCATTTGATGATTCTGATGAACCGCCGCAACCTGCAAACATTGTTGCTGTAAGAGCTGAAACTACTGCTAATGTTGCGATTTTCTTGATTACTTTTTTCATTTCGTAAATCTCCTTAAATTTGTCTTGTGACATTACCTCTGACCCTGAGGTCGAATTTTCTTGTACTTTCTTGTACGATTATAGTTTATTTAACTTTTGTAAAAAACATAACACTCTATTTGTAAAATAGGCGTAAAATAAAATATAGATTTTGTATGCAGTATAATATTGCCGAATTTTATTGTTAAAAACCCTATCATCCGACTGCTATATATGAATAATTCCCTATAATATAAAAATTATCAAGTATTTTTTTATTTTCTATTGACAAATTCAAAATAATATGATTTAATATGCTAAACCATTGATAAAGAGTAAGTAGGTTTTACCAATTTTCTCACAGAGAGCCGTAGGCGGTGTGATTACGGCAGAAAACATAAAACTGAATGGGCTTTTGAGGGCAATCAGAAATGAAATTTATTTTCAGAGTATGTGCGACGGAGCATGACTCTCCGTAAACAACTGTCTGCATATCTTATATAATTGTATGCGTAAAGTGGGCGTAATTTTAAATGCGTCAAGCCGGGTGGCACCGCAGGATTTAACTTATCTATCCTGTCCCAGCACTATACTGGGGCAGGATTTTATTTTTTGTCCCGATTATGAAAGGAGACAGAACTATGTCTGAAAAGAAAATCCCATACAAAATTTATCTCAATGAGAATGAAATTCCCAAGCAATGGTACAACGTGAGAGCAGATATGAAAAACAAGCCTGCTCCGCTTTTAAATCCGGCAACCCTCAAGCCTATGACAGCAGAGGAGCTTTCCCCTGTTTTCTGCGATGAGCTTATTGCACAGGAACTGAACGATACAGACGCTTACATTGATATTCCTGAAGAAATTCAGGATTTCTACAAAATGTACCGTCCTGCTCCATTGGTCAGAGCATATTTTCTTGAAAAAGCACTCGGCACACCTGCAAAGATTTACTACAAATTTGAAGGTAACAACACAAGCGGAAGTCACAAACTCAACAGCGCAATCGCTCAGGCTTACTATGCTAAAAAGCAGGGGCTTAAGGGTGTTACCACAGAAACAGGCGCAGGTCAGTGGGGTACTGCACTTTCAATGGCTTGCTCATACTTTGACCTCGACTGCAAGGTGTATATGGTAAAGGTTTCATATGAGCAGAAGCCTTTCAGACGTGAGGTTATGAGAACCTACGGCGCAAGCGTTACACCGTCACCGTCAGAGTCAACTCAAATCGGCAGAAAGATTCTTGAACAACACCCAGGCACTACAGGAAGCCTTGGCTGTGCTATTTCTGAGGCTGTTGAAGTTGCAACTTCAACCGAGGGTTATCGTTATGTGCTCGGCAGTGTGCTCAATCAGGTTCTTCTCCACCAGTCGGTTATCGGACTTGAAGCTAAGGCGGCACTTGACAAATATGGTGTAAAGCCTGATATCATCATCGGCTGTGCAGGTGGCGGTTCAAACCTCGGCGGACTTATTTCTCCATTTATGGGCGAAAAGCTCAGAGGTGAGGCTGACTACAGAATCATTGCCGTAGAACCGGCATCTTGCCCGAGTTTCACAAGAGGTAAGTATGCTTACGACTTCTGCGACACAGGTATGGTTTGCCCTCTTTCTAAAATGTACACACTCGGAAGCGGATTTATTCCTTCTGCAAACCACGCAGGAGGTCTCAGATACCACGGAATGAGCTCAACACTCTCACAGCTCTATCACGACGGTCTTATGGAAGCAACATCAGTTGAACAGACAGCAGTGTTTGAAGCCGCTCAGAAGTTTGCAAGAGTTGAGGGAATCCTCCCTGCACCTGAAAGCAGTCACGCAATCAGAGTTGCAATCGATGAAGCTCTCAAATGCAAGGAAACAGGTGAAGAAAAGACAATCCTCTTCGGTCTCACAGGCACAGGCTACTTTGATATGGTGGCTTATCAGAAGTTCAATGATGGTAAGATGAGCGATTACATTCCTACTGACGAGGAATTACAGAAAGGCTTTGACGGCTTACCAAAGGTATTTTAAATGAAATTCGGGACGTACAGGGTTTTGCCCCGTCGTCCCATATTATTAAGGACGTGATTTTATGAACACCCCGATACTTGAAACAGAAAGGCTCATACTACGCCCTCTTACAATGGACGACGCACAGACTGCATTTGACCGCTGGACAAGCGACAAGAGAGTAGCCAAGTATATGATATGGACTGCTCACAAGAGTATTGACGAAACACTTGGCTGGCTGAAATTTGCGAGTGAAACCGTCACCTGCGATACAAAATACGACTGGGGTATTGTTGAAAAGGATAACGGTTATCTTTTCGGCAGTTGCAGTATCTATTTCAAGGAAAACATCGGGTTGTATGAAATCGGCTACGGAATTATGTATGACCATTGGAATAAGGGCTATACAACCGAAGCCACAAAGGCAATGATTGACTTTGCAAAGGAAAATCTCAATGTTAAACAGCTTTATGCACAGCATCACGTTGACAATCCTGCATCGGGTAAGGTTATGATGAAAAACGGCTTTGTTCCGACAGGCTACGGTGAGTTCACAACTTTCAACGGCGACGTCCGCAAATCACGCACATATATCCTTGATTTATAACAGGAGGTTCTTATGCAATTCGGAATACCTACTCTGATTGAAAACAACAGCCTGAATGAAAATCTTATGCTTTGCAAAGAATGTGAATTTGATTTCGTTGAGCTGAATATGAATCTGCCTGAATATCAGGTTGAACAACTTGAAAAGACTGATGAACTCAGGAAAATCGCAGAGGATTTCGGAGTTTACTTCACCATTCACCTTGACGAAAATCTCAACATCTGTGACTTCAACAACGCAGTTGCAGACGCTTATCTTGAAACAGTCAGAAGAACGATTGACTCAGCACTTAAACTTAACGCTCCAATAATCAATATGCATATGCACAAAGGAGTTTATTTTACTCTGCCCGACAGAAAGGTGTATCTTTTCGAGAAGTACAGCGATTTTTACACGGAAAGAATTGCACGGTTTGCAAAATTGTGTGCAGATCAGATTGGCAATGAAAACTTAAAAATCTGCATTGAAAACACCGACGGCTATCCTGATTATCAAAAAAGTGCGATTGAACTTATGCTTAAAGAAAATTGTTTTGCTCTGACTTGGGACATCGGACATTCACACGGAGTTGACAATGTTGATGAAGATTTCATAATGCAGAACATTTCACGCTTAAAGCATTTTCACGTTCACGACGGACTGGGCAGAAAAAATCACCTGACCCTCGGGACAGGTGAAATTGATTTAAGGCAGAGATTGGCTGTTGCAGAAAGTTGCAACGCACGTTGTGTTGTCGAGACAAAAACTGTTCAAGCACTCAGACAATCCGCAAACTATCTGAAAACTAACGGCTTTATATAACAAAACCGCCCTTTCGAGGGGGTTTTCTTTTTGCAAAAA
>JBGUUJ010000130.1:0-5987 GCA_045133455.1 Ruminococcus sp. | reverse complement strand
GTATCGAAAAAGCTGGATTTGATACTATTGGTCTGGTTGAGTTAGATAGAGATGCTGCAAATACGCTCAAATGTAATCGCCCAAATTGGCGTGTCATTAATGACGATATTGCGAATATTACTTGTCTGGATTTGAAAGAGTATTTTGGAGTGGCTGAAGGAGAACTGGATTTATTGTCCGGTGGAGCTCCTTGTCAAAGTTTTTCTTATGCAGGTAAACGGCTTGGATTGGAAGATGCACGAGGAACACTTTTTTATCATTATGCAAAGTTTTTAGAGCAACTCCAGCCAAAAATGTTTTTATTTGAAAATGTTCGTGGATTGCTTACTCATGATAAAGGTCGTACTTACAAAACGATTACAGAGATTTTTGAAAGCACGGGATATACTATTCAAAAGCAAGTTTTGAACGCTTGGAATTATGGCGTAGCTCAAAAGCGTGAGCGTTTAATAACAATTGGCATCCGAAACGATTTGGCTGATAGAATTACTTTTGAGTTTCCCACACCTCACAAGTATAAGCCTGTTTTAAGAGATATTTTACTTGATTGCCCGAAAAGTGAGGGCGCTCTTTATTCTTTGTATAAAAGAAAAATTTTTGAGATGGTTCCTCCGGGTGGTTACTGGAGAGACATTCCTGAAGATATTGCAAAGGAATATATGAAAAGCTGCTGGTATATGGAGGGTGGTCGAACTGGTATATTGAGAAGATTAAGTCTTGATGAACCTTCACTTGCAGTATTAACTTCTCCCAGTCAAAAGCAGACAGAGCGATGTCATCCATTAGAGGCTCGTCCTTTTACTATTCGAGAAAATGCACGATGTCAAAGTTTTCCTGATGAGTGGCAATTTTGTGGTAGCGTAGGGCAGCAATACAAACAAGTGGGAAATGCTGTACCTGTAAATTTAGCTTATGATATAGCTGTAAAAATAAAAGAATCATTGGAGTGTTTATAATGTGGAACTTATCTTTCATAAGTGAAGAAGACTTCACAAATCACGTTAAAGCTACCATTGAGAAATATGGTGAAAAACTGGAATCATTTGATCTTAAGAGATTCAATAAGAATATCATTGACCCAATTAAATTGATTTTTGATAAAACTGTTTATCAATCCTCTTGGGATGAAATAGTAAGTAATGAAATTTTTCGTCAACGAGATAAATCGAATAATAATGATATTGGATATTTCCATCAGAGAATTTTCCAGTATATTACAAATTGCCACGTTCCGCCAAATGGTAAAGAAGGTGGATGGGATGTAATATACAAGAATGCTGATGGCATTGAAATTCCTGATGTTGGAAATGTTCATACAGTGTATGTAGAAATGAAAAATAAGCACAATACTATGAACTCTGCTTCAGCTGGAAAGACATTCATAAAAATGCAAAATCAGCTATTGAACGATGACGATTGTGCATGTTTCTTGGTAGAGGTAATTGCCCAGCGTTCTCAAAACATTAAATGGGAAACTACCGTTGATAAGAGAAAAGTTGGTCACAAGCTTATTCGTAGAGTAAGTCTTGATCAATTCTATGCTTTGGTAACAGGTCAAGAGGATGCTTTTTATCAAATATGTATGGTTCTTCCTTCTGTCATTGAAAAGGCAGTGAAAGATTTTGACAGTACTATTGTTCCTCACGACTCCGTTGTAGATGAATTGAGAGCATTAGCCTTTGGGCAGAATATTAAGTCAGAGGATTTGGCTATTGCAATGGCTGTATATATGTTAGGCTTCGGTAGCTATAAAGGGTTCAACTAATCTTAACATTAACTGGCTTTATAATAAATGTTAGGATAACAAATAAAACAAACGAAAAGGGACTGCCAAAAGACAGTCCCTTTAAATTTTGGTATTAAACCTTCGATTAGCCCTCCTGAGGAGCACCTACAGGACAAACATCGGCACAAGAACCGCAGTCTGCACATGTATCTGCATCGATAACGTATTTGCCGTCACCCTCTGAAATAGCAGAGCAAGGACAAGCATCAGCGCAAGCGCCGCATGCGATGCAATCATCACTAATAACGTATGCCATTGGGAGAACACCTCCTTAATTGATTTCACTTTTATTGTATCATATTTTTTGAAAAATGCAATTGTTTTGGGAATATTTTTAGGAATTTTACAAATAATAAAAGTTTTGCTTACAACATAAGTCAGTTATTCAAGTCCTTTGAGTTGTTCTATCTCTTTTTTGTCAATCTTGATGTAGCCGTCCTTGACGAGCTTGCACTGCTTGACGTCAAAAGTCTTAGGCGCAACATCGTCAGGAGTATTGTTTAGTTTAACTTTGAGTGTTCTTGCAATCAGATTGTTTTCAACAACAAGACCCTTGCCCTCGGGAGTGTTTACAATTGCACCAACCTTAGGAGTTTTGCGAAGAAGGTCAGTATAAGCTTCCTGCTCGTACTTGAGACAACACATAAGTCTTCCGCAAGTGCCTGAAATCTTGACAGGAGAGAGGGAAAGCCCCTGTTCCTTGGCCATTTTGATTGAAACAGGCTGGAATTCACCCATAAAACTTGCACAGCAGAAAGGCTTTCCGCAAATTCCCAGTCCGCCGAGCATTTTTGCTTCGTCACGCACACCGATTTGTCTCAACTCAATTCTTGTTCTGAACACGGACGCAAGGTCTTTTACGAGTGCACGGAAGTCAACTCGTCCGTCAGCCGTGAAGTAAAAGAGAATCTTGCTATTGTCGAAAGTGTATTCAACATTTACAAGCTTCATATCAAGTTTGTGACTTGCGATTTTCTGTTCACAGATTTTGTAAGCCTCTTTCTCCTTGAGCTTGTTTTCTGCAAGGTGATTGAGGTCGTTTTCATCTGCAATTCTGATAAGCGGTTTGAGCGGATGTGTAAGCTCGCTTTCATCAATTGTTCTGTTCGGAGTAGCAACCTCACCACATTCAAGACCTCTTGCGGTTTCAACGATTACCATATCTCCTCTGTTAAGTTTATTGTCAAGCGGGTCAAAGTAGTAAACCTTTCCCACCTCTTTGAATCTGACTCCGATTACCTCTGCCATGAAATCCTCCTGTATTCGCCGCACAACCAAGTTGTGAGCAGATTTATGTTAATGTTATGTTTGATTTTTATTCCTGCATCTTCCGTAAGCTCAATCATCTTCAGAAGTCTGCCTTTTGTAAAGCGTGTTGCAAGGCTTTTTCCGAGTTCTTCGTCAAAAACTGAATCTGCACCTTCGAGAAGAGCGATTCCGTCACGCATAATCAGCCGTACAGCCTCAAGAGTGTCGGCTGAATTGTCCTTGTCGGAAAGTGAATTGACAGCCAACAGCAAATCATATTCTCTTGCGGAGATTATGCCTTTGACAATGCTTTTTGCGTTCTCAACAGCCGTTTCGCTGAATGATTTTTCGCTTTTGAGCCTGATTACCGTACAGCGTGAGAGTATCGTTATGAGTAATTTCTGAGCATTTTCGCACAGCATAATGAAATGCACGTTTGACGGTGGCTCTTCTAGTAGCTTTAAAAATGAATTCTGCGCTATGGCGGAAAGTCTGTTGTCAGCTTCTTCAAAAATATACACTTTTGCAACTGCTTCATTCGGGCGGATATATGCGTCCTTTGCGATGTTTCGCATCTGTTCAATAGTGTAGGTTTTTGACTTCTTTTCGGGATAGGCATAGCTTATGTCAGCGTGAGCCTGATTTGATGCTTTGTGGCATTGAGCGCATTGTCCGCAGGGCTTGTTTTCTGACGTGCACACAGCGTACATTGAAAGATATTTTGCCGTTTCAAGCAGAATTTCTCTATTTTTGCCCTCAATAACGATTGCGTGAGGTATTCTTCCGTTGTTATCAAGCGTTTTAATTGCTTTGACAGTATTTTCATCAAAATTAAATCCGCTGAAATTCAAAACGAACACCTCCGATTGATATTATATCATTAATTCTGATTATTTTCCATAATTATTTTACGATAACAGTATTTGTAACGATGTCACCTTTGTCGGTGATGTCAATGAAACCGTAGCTTGCGCCATAACCGTGACACGAACCGGGATTCATAATGTGAAGTCCGTCCTCGTAGTCAGTCATAGCGTTGTGAGTGTGACCAAAGAGAAGAATGTCTGCCTGAGCTTCTCTTGCGGCACATACAAGCTGATATAAAGTCAGCTTTGCATTATATAAATGACCGTGTGTGATGAAAATTTTCTTACCGCACACGCTTAAAATTTCCTTTGCAGGGAGAAAACTGTACCAATCACAGTTACCCTTTACGCCCACAATCATTTTATCTTTGTAATTTTCTTTTAGAAACTGCACCTGCTCGTCGCCGTCACCGCAGTGAATTATGATTTCTGCAGTCGGCTGTGAATTTACAACCTTGCGCAAGGTGTAGACATCTCCGTGAGTATCTGAAACAACTAAAATACGCATTTAAAAAACTCCGTTCTAAATCTGAAAATACGGCATAAAATATCGTGAGGTGTTTAAATATGGCTGATAAAAATATAAATAAAATACTTGAAAATTTGTCACGTCAGTTGGGTGTGTCAGAGGATAAATTAAAAAGTTCGGCACAAAGCGGAAATGTTCAGGATATTCTAAGAAATGCCGACCAAAGTCAGGCGAAAAAGATTGAGAATATTTTAAATGACCCGGAAAAAACTCGGGAGATTCTGAACAGTCCGCAGGCGCAGGCATTACTGAAAATGTTCGGAAATGACGCTGACAAATGATAAGCAAGAAAGGCTGTGGAAGCAAAAATGTCTGAAATTCAAGATAAAATCAATCAAATACTTTCAAATCCTGAAGCACTCAGACAGGTACAGAGTCTCGGAGAACAGCTCGGGCTTTCAAAGCCTGAGCCTCCAAAACAGCCTGTTCAGGAAAAATCTGACTTTCTGAATGATGATATGCTCAGAACATTCACACGGCTTGCGCCTATGATGAAATCAGTTAAGAATGATGATCAAACAACACGTCTGCTTAATGCGCTGAGACCGTTTTTAAGCCCTGAAAAGCAGAGAAAACTTGATCAGGCTGAAAAGATGATAAAATTCATAAAAATCATACCTATGCTCAAGGATAACGGCTTGTTTTTCTGACAGGGGGTGAGCAAATGCCGAGCTTTGAAGAAGAGGCTTTTACAAGAGCGCAACAGATGAACAGACGAAGTCCGTTTTACAACTCAAATTCCCGTCAATCTCAGAAGCCTGAGCAGAGGGAAGAGCCGAAACCCGAACCGCCCGAAAAAGAAGCAAAACAGGAGAAAAAGCCTGAAAAGTCAGACAATTTCCTCGATATAATGTTCAACAACAAGGAACAGAGCCTTATACTTCTGCTGATAATCCTGCTTATGGATGAGAAGGCAGACCCGACACTGTTGCTTGCGTTGGTATATCTGCTGATTTAAGGTAACAGCGCACAATTAACGGTAAAAGCCTTAGCGCACGGCTTGTTTGCATCTTTTTCTCCATTTTGCCCAAAACCTGACGGCGCAATATGCACAAACGATTTAATCAGTGTTTCCTTAATTATCTGATCTGACCGTTGCCTTTGATGATGAATTTAGAACTTGTAAGCTCGTTAAGTCCCATAGGACCTCTTGCGTGAAGTTTCTGGGTTGAAATGCCGATTTCAGCACCGAGACCAAATTCTCCGCCGTCTGTGAAACGTGTTGAAGCATTTACATAAACAGCGGCAGAGTCAACGCCTGAAGTGAACTTGTTTGCACTTTCGTAGTCGCTTGTAACAATACTTTCGCTGTGACCTGTGCTGTATTTTGCAATGTGGTCCAGAGCTGAGTCAATGTCGTCAACAACCTTGATTGCGATGATGTAATCGAGGAATTCTACAGCATAATCCTCCTCGGTTGCAGGAACAACGCAGTCACCTAAGATTGCTTTTGTCTTGTCGCAACCACGAATCTCAACATTCTTTTTGTCAAGCTCTGCCTTAATTACAGGCAGGGCTTTTTCAGCGATATCCTTGTGAACGAGGACTGTTTCGATTG
>JBGUUJ010000129.1:0-4779 GCA_045133455.1 Ruminococcus sp. | reverse complement strand
GGGCTTCTTTTGCACGTTCGATACGTTCTTTCTTTGGAACACCGGCATAAACCAGAGGGAGATAAACATTTTCCAAAGCACTTTGTTTTGGGAGAAGATTAAAACTCTGGAATATAACCCCGACATATTTACTGCGAAATTCGTATTTGTCAATTTTAGCAACATCCTCATCGTTGAGATAAATTTTTCCCGACGTAGGTGCGGCAAGGCTTGAAAGAACAGATAACAGTGTAGTTTTACCTGATCCTGATTTACCGACAATTGAGTAAACCATACCTTTTTCAAATTCATAACTGATGTCTTTCAAAACCTCAGGAGAACTGTTATCATATCTGTAGCAGATATTTTCTAATTTTAATAAACTCATATAGTAAACCTCGTTTCGTTAGTAAATCAGGTACGGCTTGAAAGAATTTTCAGGGGCTCATAACGCATAATGCTTATCATTGCGGCGAGGCTTGAAACAATTGTCAGGAACAAACCTACGGCAACAAGCTGAAGAATAACAATCAGGTTTGTTGCACTTGAAACAGAGTCAACATAATCAACATTGCCTGCCATTTTATTGAATCTTTCGCTCATATCAGGAGCGTTGCCCATTCGGTTTCCGTCAGGTGACTGACCGCTGTTACCGCCCTGCATATTTTTACCGCCGAATCCGAATCTTTCACTCAGGTTATCACTTGACTGCCGTGAACTTGTAATTTGGCTTTCGAGAAGTGAATTTGTAACAGGAACAGACACGCTTGCACCCACTCCTGTGCCGATGATTATTGCGATGAATGTTACAATAAAAATTTCAACGAGAAACTGGAAAGCAACCTTAGTCTTTTTCATACCAATAGCAGTAAGAACACCGACTTCGTACTTTCTTTCTCTGAGGTTGAAAATATTGAGGGTAACAAGAATAATTCCGCCTACGATTAGGACGATTATGAAGAACCACATTGCAGTTGTGCTGAGCGTTTCAAGAGGTGTAAGACTGTTTTCAAAAGCTGTTATGTCAGATGAAGTAACGGTGTAGTCCTCCTCAAGACCGAGGTCGTAAACTTCCTCTGCAAAACTTTCGTAGTTTTCCACAGAGTCGAATGTGTATGTAAATGCAAGTGTGCTGTTGATTACTGCTGATTCTTCTTCAGAATTATCGTTGGTTGTTTTGTTATCAGTCTCGGCAGAAGCGTTTTCAATGGATTTTACTGAGTTGTAGTTCATATAGACATTATTTGCAGGGTCATTCATTGAGAATCTGTTCATCTCTTCACTTGAAGAGCTTGAATTTGTGTAGATACCTGTAATTGTGAGGGTGTATGTTTCGTCCTCGTAGTCAGGATTACATAGAGTGATTTCATCGCCTGCAGATAAGTTGTTGTACATAGCAAGTTCGTCGCTGATGATACAGGATAGATTGCCTGATTCCTCATCAAACATTTCACCTTCTGTGATTGAACAGGTTCCGTCTTCACCGAAAAGTGAAAGGATTGCATCGTATGATGAGTAGCCTGTAATTGCAAAATCGCCCTGATTCTGCATCATCATACCTCTTCCGTTTTGTTCCATTCCACCGCCCATCATACCTTGCTGACCTCCTTGAGGTGCCATTGGATCTGAGGACTGGGTAGTCGTTTTTTCGGCATCGTCATCTGAATTTTCCTCAGTTCCGTAAGGAAGCAAATCGCCTGATGCGTTAAGCGAAATTGCACTTGAATAGTAATATGAATCTCCTTCGTTCAACGCTTCAGTGTAGGTCATATAGTCATCAAGGGTCAGTGAAGAACCGAGTGATTCAAAGTCAAATTTACCTCTGTCAAAACCACCTTCGGAATTATCGGGCTTTTCAGGAGTTTCTCCCTCTGCCATTTCCTTCATTGCGTTACTTCTGTCAAATGAAATCTGTGCCGTTACAGTTATACTGCTGAGAGTTTCAGCTTTGGTAGTTTCCGCTGCTTCACGAATTGAAAGTGCCACGCAGGAAGAAACGGCAATTACTAAAACGATTATGCCGATGAGAATATTGCGCAGCTTGTTGCGAGTGATGCTTTTTAGTGCATTCTGGATTATAAACATCTGTGTACCTCCGTTATTTTGAGAACATAAATATCCTCTGTGAGTGTATTATAAAACACTTTCCTTAAATAAAGCTTAAATTTCAGATTTAAAGCAAGAACGCTGACCGATAACAGTCAGCGTTTATCCTTATACTTCTTCTTAGATTTTCTGTTTTCTTTACTAAGCGGGTTTATATCGGAAAAATTATTCTTGGCGCATTTAATAAAATTGAGTAGTGTGGAAATAATCAGCGACCTTGTTTTACTGTCCATATTTTTAAGAGCTTTTAAAATTGCACTTGAATTTGCCTTCCAATTCTCCACGATTTCGTTGAATGTCTTATCTTCTGTATTTTCTAATAAAGAAAATATACCTTCAATAAAATCCTTTCGCTGTTCAACTGATAAGTCAGCTACAAAGTCAGTGATAGTGTGATCGAAAAATACGCTTGTGCTTGTCATTCTGTTGAGATGTACAAGCTCAGTGCGCTGTACTTCCCATGAATAAATATCGTGCTGTAAAAATCCCTTTTCACTGCTTTTTACAATTGTATAATCTTCCTGATGCTCAAACATCATACCGAAAATCGAGGATTGCGGTACATATGTATGAATTTTATCCTTTACAGCTTTAAATCCGCTTTCTTCAATAGATTTGCTGTCGAATCCCGGTCCGTCGTGATTGTACACACCGACAATTCTTTTCTGCAAATCCCCAGGGCTGAATGCAGCGGCATAAACTGCAAGATTACCGCCCTTTGAATGACCGCCCATAATGAAAGAACCGTCAAGAACTTTCGACGCTTTCATAAGATAGTCAACGGCCATTTTCTGAGAAGGAAGAGGGAACATATAGTACATATTAAAATCTTCCTGCCAGCCGACAACCGTGTTGTCAGTTCCACGGAATGAGATAAAATGTCTGTCTTTTGTAACTTCAACAATCACGGCAGAAAACTGCATCTGCTTTTCCTGCTCAACAAGATTTACATAACCTGAAAGTTTCATATTTTTAAATCTTTCTGACTCAGCAGTGTGTTTCAAAAGTTCCGTATCACCTTTCCACAGAACTTTATCATTGTTTTCGTCAGAGCTGAAAAAGATTTCAGAAGCGTTTTTAATGCTGATTTTATCATCTATGTTTTCGGATACGATTCCGTCAAACGGGAAGTAAGAAAGTCTTGAAAGAATAAGTGCGTCAATATCATTAAAAGTGTCGTTCTGCATAGTCAGATCGCCACGCCATTCAAGATAGTCAAATACATTAGCCATAAAAGCACCCCCTGTTCGGTATTTCTAATAATAAGTATATTATCCGCAACATAAAAAATCAACAAAAAATTAACGGATGCCTGAAAAAGCATCCGTTAAGGTCAATGTTTATTTTTTTGTTCAAGCTCAAGTTGAAGATCCTCAGCCTTCTTACCTCTCGTGTAATATGAGAACGGAGCAGAAACTACGATTGAACCGTAGTATGTGACAAATCTCCAAAGCAAGATAGCAGGTTTGATTTTATTGATTCCGCCGATAATGAAGAACTGTCCGAAATACATTGTGAATGCAAGCTCTGCACCGCCCGAAGCACCGGGGAGCGGAATAAGATTTGAAGTGAACAGAACGAACGACTGAATACATACGCAATCAAAGAGATTGGCAGGAACCTGATTGTTAGCAATTGCGATTTCAGGCATTCCGAAACCTATATAAATGATGTACGGAACCGAAAGAATGGCAAATACCTGAATACATACAAGCAGATAAGAGCTTACAAGAAGCTTTTTGTTTGACATCAGTTCCGTGTTGCCACGGTGGAAAGATTCAACCTCAGTTTTCAAGCGTTCAATCTTCTTTTCGGGATTCTTGATAAATCTGAATTTTCTCATAATCTTATAAATAAGATTAATCAGTTTGCCTGTAAGACCTTTAGAGAAAGAAACAATAAGAAAGAGAATCGTTACACCGACCTGAGTTAAAAATCCGAATATTATAAAAAGTGTTGACCATATATTTGTGAAAGCACTCCGGAAGTATTCAAACTTACACAAAACGGCTATAACGCTGAACACGGTCGTAACAATCTGATAGACAATGAACTTCTGCGTCATACAGGCTGAACCGAACCCGACGCTGATGTTCTTTTTTGCCATAAGATACAACTGCATCGGCTGACCGCCCGTACTTGAAGGCGTGATAGCCGAGAAGAATACTCCCACAAAAGAAACCTTCAAGGCTTCTAAAAAACTGAAATTTTTGTATTTCGACCTGATAAAAATCAACGTTACTAACGCATCTATTAGTGTATTTGACTGATAAACGAGAAAAGCAACTAAAATCCAGCCCCAATTGAAACTGTCAGGTTTTGACAGAAGGTCAATCAGACCGTCCTCAGATACAAAAAAGTAGATAACCAGATAAATGGAAATTGCGAATACAATAAGATTAAAAATCAGCTTACCGCTGATTCTAAACTTTTTTTTCTTGTTCTCCAAAATAATCTTCTCCTGAAATATAGAAAAATATGTATTGTTATGTACCTAAACATTACTATGATACATACTTTTGGAATAAAATGCAACTACAAAAGTATTACAATACACGTGAATCTAATTTTGTAATAATTCTGAAATAGAAATAACAGAAATGAAATAGCGAATAAACTTCGCTAAAGTGTTCGTATCAAATAAATTGCGTTTCAATATACCGCTAATAGCAGAACGAGGCTCGTAGCGGTTTT
>JBGUUJ010000128.1:0-2968 GCA_045133455.1 Ruminococcus sp. | reverse complement strand
TGCAAAAATGCGTCTTGTTATTCTCATTATACCAATAGTAGAAATCATTGCTGTAAATATATGTACAATAATGTTGAATTACGTTTTGTCCCAAGTTTAAATCTTTGTAGTCCACAAAAATTTTAAAGGACCCCGATTCATAACGGTATACCGAGCTGTTCGCTTGTACAAAAAGTGTATCTTCACATGAAAACATCCGCAACCCTTTCAACTCGGACGGCACTTTAATATTTTGTTCCATGTGTTTCTTACCGTTAATGTCAAGATAATATAAATTTGAGTCCTCATCAAAGTAATAAAGCTTTTTGTCATAAACGCAGTCGAAATTAATACTTTCTTTGCTTATTCTGTGGGCACTCCCGCCCGAAATTATATAGGTTCCTGATTTTTCACCTGTCTTTTCATGAAAATGAAAAAATATAGTATCGTTAATTTTCACAGCTCCGGACGATTGATTCGCCTTAGTATTGTTATAATAATTCTCAGCTTCGTTATTCTCTATTTTGGGTAAAAAATATCTATCAGTACTTGTAAAATAAAACCATACAGAAAACAACAAAGCCGAAGCTATTGCAACACTTACAACAGATATTACTACACGTTTCTTTTTCATAATTTCACCTGCTCTTTACTACTAAAGTACCTATACTCACTTTGTTCATAGGGTCAATACCGAAAATCATTACACGGTATGCATCATTTGGAGAGGGATACTTTCTTGCTTGTTTTAACCTATATTTAAACTCAGAGTTATTCTTTTTAATCGAGCATAATGATAGATAGTAAGCACTCTTATGCATGCAGTTATTAGATAACAAATTATATTCACCTTTTCCATATAAAACCCAAGATGTCGGCTGTTTTTTCCGTTTATAATTTCATAAAAAAGATATTTTTTTAGTTTTTTATTCTTAGCTTGTTTTTCAAAATCATTCTTAATCTTTTTTATTAAACTACTAAAATTACCCTCAAATCTTAATGAAGATGTGTAGTTATCTGAACAATGCAAATCCTTTTGGTAACGGTTATTAAATATTTTTAGTTTATTCTCAATGGTTGTGTTCAAATTGTTTAATGTTGTAGTTCCAATATAAATCAATTGTTTTGTATCTCCTGACCAATAGAAATACCACCAAGACCCAGGTTTTTCTTGAATAAGTAACGATGTGTGACCTTGCCACCATGCACTGCTCGGCGCTTGAATCCACCACGCATTCTCTCCGTTTATATCTACCTTAAATGTTGAACAGTTCTCACAATAAGCAAACATGTTTGTACTTAACGGACTGCCTGACCCAGTATCAAAATAAACATCAGCATTTAAGAACCTGCCAGTCTTTGGGTCATAGTAGCGAGATTGGAGATAATATAAGCCCGTTTCATCATCATAGACATAACCACGGTAACGGAGGGGATTGGTAGTAGCGAGGCTGTTACCCGATATGGTATTACCTTGATTATCTTTTATAGAAAGCAACGCTCCCTAAGCGTCATAGTCATAGGTGTACGCCAAGCAGCCGTCCTCGCTGACAATCTTGATTATATCGCCCTGAATGTTCTTGACATAGTAATACATAGTGTTATTACGGGTAAACGCAATAGGGCTGTTGCTGCTGTCATAGTAGAAGTGAAGAGTATCATTACCCTTTACCATGGCTATCAGATTGTTGGCGGTATCATAGTAATAATGAGTATTGCCCTTTTGTGTACGCAAGCCGTTGATGTCGTTATGCCGAATTCTACACTTGCAGTCTTATTGCTATGCAAGTGTAGAATAAGTACAATCAGCAAATCACCTTTTGATTAGCAAATCTACACTGTACTACTTTGTAATCAACTCTAAATCCTTTGGGAGAATAGATTTGGAAACGACCAGTGAAGGCTCGGGTGTATAAATATTGCTGAGAATATATTTGTCGTTTTTGTTTTTAAATTGAAGCGTCTTTTCTTCGCCTAAAAATTGTAAATCAAAATGCACTTCACTTTCTGATTTATCATAGTAATAATCTTCGTAAGGAAAATATTTTTTTAAGTCGTCAATTGTTGTTTTGCCGATTTCAATTTTTAGGTCATCGTAATTATATAGTCTTTCTATGCGAAAAAGACATAACGCAATGCCAGATTTGTCCCAAAAAACCAGTTCATAAGCATTCTTATTATTAATGGACTTCGCTTTCACAATAGAGTAACACTGTCCGTTATAATATCGGTTGATAAAATCATCCTTTGCGAGAACTTCATAATCATTAGCCACGCTTGCTGCACTTTCGTTACGCCTACTGCGGTTATAATCAAAAATAGGCTCTAAATCCACAGTCTCATTACCAACATCTGCGCTATTATCATAATTGAACACAGGCAAATCTTCCCCATTGTTTTTTTCGCTTACTACAACAGGAGGTCGTTCAAATTTAAGTGAACCCTTTTCATTGTTCTGAGCGGAACAACTGCAGAAACATAATAACAATGTTGAAAAAATAATTAAACCAGATATAATTCTATTCATGAACACACCTCATTTTTCTACAACAAGAACAATAGTTTTGCTGTTATAATAATTTCTTTTTGATACACTGTACCAAGTATACCATAAAATCGTTGTTGACGAGTATTGATTCCACGCAATATTTGCAGGATTCCTACCTTTTTTTACTTCCATAACTGGACCGCCTTTTCCAGCTTTAAATCTCCATATTCTTAAGTAATCAGCGCCAGATCCTGCGGCAGCATATGCTCCGCAATTACAAATTTACAGTACGGTTCTTCAACGGATTTTAAAACCAACCTGCCATTCTTTTCTTCAAATACCAGCTGAAGCTCTGTATCGGAAAACTGCAAATCCATTATTAGTGATTCTTCATCCCGACCTTTTGTCCAATCATAATTTGGGAAGGATTCCTTTAAATCGTCCGCCGTTGTTTTGCCTGCCTTTATATTATAGCTCTTGAAAGGGCGCAGCTTTTGTTCA
>JBGUUJ010000127.1:0-5740 GCA_045133455.1 Ruminococcus sp. | reverse complement strand
CGGTTACGGTCTGATGTATCCTTCTTGAAGTCAGGAAGAACATCAACACCTGTCATCATCTTAACCTTACCCTTGCTTACATATTCAGTATCGTTAATGATTGACTCTACAAGTGCACCGAGGTCATCACCAAGATACATAGAAATGATCGCCGGTGGTGCTTCGTTTGCACCGAGACGGTGGTCATTACCTGCCGAAGCAACTGTGATTCTGAGAAGATCCTGATACTCGTGAACAGCCTTTACGATTGCCGCAAGGAAGAGCTGGAATTGTATGTTGTTCTCAGGTGTCTTACCCGGGTCAAGGAGATTTTCGCCTGTATTTGTTGAAATAGACCAGTTATTGTGCTTACCTGAACCGTTTACACCTGCAAATGGTTTTTCGTGGAGAAGACATACAAGACCGTGCTTTTCAGCAGTTTTCCTCATAATCTCCATTGTAAGCTCGTTATGGTCTGTTGCGATGTTCGCTGTTGTAAAAATTGGTGCAAGCTCGTGCTGTGAAGGTGCCACCTCGTTGTGCTTTGTTTTTGCAAGAATTCCGAGTTTCCAGAGTTCTTCGTCGAGATCCTTCATATAAGCCGCAACTCTTGTCTTGATTGCGCCAAAGTAGTGGTCGTCAAGTTCCTGTCCCTTAGGAGCTTTTGCGCCGAAGAGAGTTCTGCCTGTATATTTGAGGTCGTCTCTTAAATCGTACATCTCCTTGTCTATAAGGAAATATTCCTGCTCAGGGCCAACAGTTGCTGTAACTCTTGTCACATCTGTCTTGCCTAAGAGATTGAGGATTTTAACGGCCTCAGTGTTGATTCTCTCCATTGAACGAAGAAGAGGAGTTTTCTTGTCGAGAACCTCGCCTGTGTATGAACAGAATGCTGTCGGAATGTATAGTGTACCCTCTCTTACAAATGCATAAGATGTAGGGTCCCAAGTTGTATAGCCTCTTGCTTCAAATGTTGCACGAATACCGCCACTCGGGAAAGATGATGCGTCAGGCTCACCTTTTACGAGTTCCTTACCTGAGAACTCCATAATAACCTGACCGTCTCCGTTCGGAGTGATAAAGCTGTCATGCTTTTCAGCTGTGATTCCTGTCATCGGCTGGAACCAGTGAGTATAGTGTGTGCAACCCTTCTCAATTGCCCAGTCCTTCATTGCCGCTGCAACTACATTTGCAACGCTGAGGTCTAAAGGCTCACCGTTCTGAATCGTCTTTTTAAGAGCTCTGTAGGTTGACTTAGGAAGTCTTTCCTGCATTTTCTGGTCGTTAAACACCATACTGCCGAATAATTCGGGAACTTTTGCCATAAATAAACTCTCTCCTCACCCATTAATAATAAAATTCATTTCCATAGAAAAACAGGCACTGTAAGCGTATTGCCTACAGCGCCATTGCTGTCATCATTGCTGATAGTATATTATAAATTCTGAATTTTGTCAATAAACTTTTTTAAAACTAAAACAGTTGCGTTATTCAACGGATAATGATAAAATGAAAATATATTCTATAATCTATATATGGGGTTTTTATATGAGCAACAGCAAAGAACATATCAAAAACGGAAGCTGTCCGGTCTACAAAAAGTGTGGCGGATGTCAGCTTCAGAATTTAAGCTACAGCGAACAGCTCAGTTTCAAGCAAAACAAAGTTGAAAAGCTTCTGAAAAAATTCTGTAAAGTTGAACCTATCATCGGAATGGACAACCCTTACCACTACCGCAACAAGGTTCAGGCGGCTTTCTATACAGACAGAAGAGGCAAGATTATTTCAGGTGTATATCAATCGGGAACTCATCACGTTGTCGGAATTGACAGCTGTCAGACTGAGGACGTTTTTGCAGACAAAATCATTGTTGCAGTTCGCAAACTTCTCCCCTCTTTCAGAATGAC
The DNA here is from genome assembly GCA_045133455.1 of Ruminococcus sp. Classification (GTDB taxonomy): domain Bacteria; phylum Bacillota; class Clostridia; order Oscillospirales; family Acutalibacteraceae; genus Ruminococcoides. The sequence continues at coordinate 3,854 of JBGUUJ010000127.1, read as the reverse complement.
TACCTACAATGAGGACACAGGCAAGGGTTTTCTGCGTCATATTCTCGTAAAAAGAGGATTTGCGACAAATCAAATTATGCTCGTGCTTGTAACGGGCACACCCGTTTTTCCGTCAAAAAATAACTTTATAAAGGCGATTTTAAAGCAGTTCCCTGAAATCACAACGATAGTGCAAAACATCAACAACTACAATACAAACCTTGTTCTCGGTGACAATCAGAAAATTCTCTACGGCAAGGGATATATTGAAGATATCCTCTGCGGTTGCAGATTCAGAATTTCACCGAAGAGTTTTTATCAGATTAACCCTGTTCAGACAGAAGTGCTTTACAACACTGCAATGGATTATGCAGAACTTAAAGGTGACGAGATTGTTCTCGATACCTACTGCGGAATCGGAACGATAGGAATTGTTGCCGCAAAGCGTGGGGCAGGCAGGGTTATCGGTGTTGAACTTAACCCTGATGCAGTGCGTGATGCAATCGTGAATGCAAAAGCGAACAATCTTAAAAATATAAGATTTTACAGAGGCGACGCAGGAGAATTTATGTATGAGGCATCAACCGAGGACGAAAAAACCGATGTTGTGTTTATGGATCCTCCAAGGGCAGGAAGCGATGAAAAGTTTCTCAATTCACTCATAAATATGTCACCTGAGAGGGTCGTGTATGTTTCCTGCAACCCCGAAACCCTCGCAAGAGATCTGGATTATCTCAGAAAAAACAGCGACTACAAGGTAACGAAAATCCAGCCTGTGGATATGTTCCCTCACACAGCGCATATTGAGTGTGTCTGTCTTATTTCAAAAGAGATTCAAACCGCTAAACTATGATTTGCCGAGTACTGCGACACGTAATTCGAGTAGACAGGTTGATATAATTTAAACGATGAATTCCCGACAATAAAATTGATATTATGATAACAACAGGCAGGCGGATAATACCCTCCCCTACGGCAAACGTCGGATATAATTGTAGGCAACGACCCCTGTGTCGTTCCTCAGGGGTTCATCTCAACTTTTTAGGAACAAGACAGGGCTTGTTCCCTACGATTGTAAATGAAACTTTCTGCCAAAAACATTAATTTATTCGGCAAAACAATTCACAGTTTGCGGTCAATAAACTTCATAACACTCAGATAACAGGAAAAAATAGCGAAAATCACGGGCAATACACAGAACACCAATGAATATTTACGGCTAATTTATATGAAAAATGAAGGAATCGTGAGCGAAAATCTTATTTTTTGCAAAAAATTCACTAAGTAGCCCACTTTGGACTATACATTTTGAAAATTATCTTGTATAATGATAAGGATAAATTAAAACAATTAATTTATTGAAGTTAAATCAAGACAGAAAGAGGTAATGAAGATGTCAATAGTTAATTTGGAAAAATACGGTATCACAGGCGCTACTGAAATCGTACACAATCCTTCTTATGAAGTATTATTTGAAGAAGAAACTAAAGCCGATTTAGTAGGATACGAAAAAGGTCAGGAAAGTGAACTCGGCGCCGTTAACGTTATGACAGGTATCTATACAGGTCGTTCACCTAAAGATAAGTATATCGTTATGGACGAGAATTCTAAGAACACAGTATGGTGGACTTCAGACGAATACAAAAACGATAACCATCCGGTTTCTGTAGAAGTATGGGATGAGCTTAAAAAAATCGCTAAGAAAGAGCTTTCAAACAAGAGACTCTTCGTTGTTGACGCATTCTGCGGTGCTGACAAAGGCACAAGAATGGCTATCCGTTTTATCGTTGAGGTTGCTTGGCAGGCTCACTTTGTTACAAATATGTTTATCAAGCCAACTGCTGAAGAGCTTGAAAACTTTGAACCTGATTTCATTGTTTACAACGCTTCCAAGGCTAAAGTTGAAAACTACAAAGAATTAGGTCTTAACTCTGAAACTGCTGTAGCATTCAACATCACAAGCAAAGAGCAGGTTATCATCAACACATGGTACGGCGGCGAAATGAAAAAGGGTATGTTCTCAATGATGAACTACTACTTACCATTAAAGGGTATCGCTTCAATGCACTGCTCTGCTAACACAGACTTAAACGGTGAAAACACTGCAATTTTCTTCGGTCTTTCCGGTACAGGTAAGACAACATTGTCTACAGATCCAAAGCGTCTCCTCATTGGTGACGACGAACACGGCTGGGACGACAACGGTGTATTCAACTTTGAAGGTGGCTGTTATGCTAAGGTTATCAACCTTGACAAAGAATCTGAGCCTGACATCTACAACGCAATCAAGCGTAACGCTCTCTTAGAAAACGTTACACTTGACAGCGAAGGCAAAATTGACTTTGACGATAAGAGTGTTACAGAAAATACTCGTGTATCTTACCCAATCGATCATATTGAAAACATTGTACGTCCTATTTCAGCAGCTCCTGCAGCAAAGAATGTTATCTTCCTTTCGGCTGACGCATTCGGTGTACTTCCACCGGTTTCAATCTTAACACCTGAGCAGACAAAGTACTACTTCTTATCAGGCTTTACAGCAAAGCTTGCCGGCACAGAGCGTGGTATCACAGAACCAACTCCAACATTCTCAGCTTGCTTTGGTCAGGCATTCCTCGAGTTACACCCAACAAAATATGCTGAAGAATTAGTTAAGAAGATGGAAGAAAACGGTTCAAAGGCATACTTGGTAAACACAGGTTGGAACGGCACAGGCAAGCGTATTTCTATCAAAGATACACGTGGTATCATTGATGCAATCCTTGACGGTTCAATCGAAAAGGCTGATACAAAAGAAATTCCTTACTTCAACTTCTCAGTTCCAACAGAACTCCCCGGCGTTGATACAAACATTCTTGATCCTCGTGACACTTACGCTGATGCATCTGAGTGGGAAGCAAAGGCAAAAGACCTTGCTCAGCGTTTCATCAAGAACTTCGCTAAATACGAAGGCAACGAAGCAGGTAAGGCTTTAGTTGAAGCTGGTCCTCAGTTATAATTTTTGATTTCAATTTGATTTCAATTCCAATATAATAAAAATCTTAGGGTAAACTGCCTTGATAGCAACACTTTTTGTGGCTCTATCACAGCCTGTGGATATGTTCCCTCACACCGTACATATTGAAACGGTAGCATTATTAAGTCGGCAAAAGGTAGATGAACATATCTACTTTAATGTGAATGTTCAGGATCTACCCAAAACCACCGGAACAACCGCAACCTATCCAGAGATAAAAGCATACGTCAAAGATAAATACGGTTTGAATGTTACCTCTCTCAACATCGCACAGGTTAAAGAAAAGCACGGTTTTGAGAAAAGGGAAAACTACAACAAGGGCAAAGATGGCCACAGAGTGCCAAACTGCCCACCGGAAAAAGAGAAAGCAATCGAAGATGCTTTTAAGCACTTTGGAATGCTCTAAATTGGCCCAGAATTGCTTTTAAGCGGTTCGGCGGTGTAATTTTATACACGGAGCAAAACACCGCTTAAAATTGGTCCTATAAGGAAATAAAAAATGCTATGAGGAAAAATCCTCATAGCATTTTTATCTATTCAAGTAAATTGGAATTTACATATCAGGTTGATATTCATTTCTTAATATAGAAAAATATAATCTTCCGACATATTCTCCGTTCATATAAAAGTAATCACGAAATGTGCCTTCGTATGTAAAACCGCATTTTTCTATAACACGCTTAGAAGGCTTGTTAATAGTTTTAGTACAAATCTGCACTTTATGGAGATTTATTTTATCAAATCCGTATCTGATAACTGCTTTTGTTGCTTCGGTTGCAAAACCTCTACATTGAAATTCAGAACCTATGCAATATTCAATTTCAGCAAAATGATTTTTGCTGTCCACAAGGAAATATGC